>NZ_JBDQQR010000003.1:0-300000 GCF_039888675.1 Mesorhizobium sp. CAU 1732 | reverse complement strand
CGCCCGAGCATGACGACGTGGGGTGTGACCAGGCAAGCGGACGGCAAGGGCGCTTGCGGCGGGGAAGCCGGTTGTTACCATGGCGTTATGACCGATACACCGACACGATTCGAAGGCACTCCGACCGTTGCATGGCGCGTGGCGGGGGTGATGGCGGTTGTGTTCGTGGTCTACATAGTCGGGTCGCGCATTCCGCTTCCCGGGCTCGATACCGAGCGATTGATCCAGCAGGCGGGCTATTCGAGCGGCTTTCTGGCGCGGCTGTCGATCTTCGCCCTTGGCATCGTCCCGTTCTTCAGCGTCCTCGTCCTTGCGGAGATCGCCAAGCTTGCCATTCCGCCGCTGGCCAGATGGCAGATGGCCTCGGAGGCAAACGCCAACAGGCTGAACCTCGTCATAGTCGTCATGGCGCTCCTGATGGCGGGCCTGCAGGCCTATGGGATCATGGTCGCGCTGGAAACGTCCGGGCTGGCCGGTCCCGATGCCATCGCGTTCGTGCCCGTCGGCATCGCATGTCTCGTGGGAGGCGTCGCGGTCCTGATCTGGATAGCCCACGGGATCGAACTCCCGAACCGCGTTGCCGGGTTCTGGCTCCTGCTCGCGATACCGTTCCTGTCGGCGCTGCCGCCCGAGCTCGTATCCGGGCTGGAGATGGTGCGGATCGGAGCGACCCCGGCCGCGGACGGATGGACTGTCGGTCTCTATGTGGTGGCTGCCGTGGTGCTCGCGGTCTATGCCAACGGCCTTCTTTCCCGCCGACATGGCGATGGCGACACGGATCGCATCCTGTCGCCGGCAATTCTTCTGTGGCCGCCGTTCCTGGCGTCAGCGGTGGCGGGTTATGTCGTTGCGCTGGTTTCGCCATTCGTCGCGGTGGACATGGCGATGTCCGACCAGGCGACCAGCGACTTCATCTGGCTGGTTTCGAACGCCGTCCTGATGCCGTTCTTCGTGTGGGCCTATGCGCGTGTCTACATGCCGCCGGGCATGGACGCCGCGCGCAAGCGCGAGGTGACAGTGGTGCTGGCGATCGTCGCCGCGATCCAACTGGCGATATGCGTGGGAGCAGACCTTTTCCATCTGTACCGGCCTCTGCCGCTGGATCTGGACGGAACGTATATCATCGTCGTCGTGACGGTGATGCTGACGCTGGTGCGCTTTCCGGCACGCGAGGCGGCCGTGCAATCGCGGGCTTGAGGCTCGCTCACGCCTTGCGCAGGCGTTCGCTCATGTTCCAGAAGATGCCGATCGCGAGGCCCGACAGCATGGCGTGGTAGATCGGCGCGTCGAGATCTTCCGTGAGGCACCAGACCAGCACCACGAAGACGATGCGCGAGAGATAGGCCATCTCCAGCCGCGCTTCCATGGTCAGGAATGTGCCGCGTGACAGCGAGATGAGCTGTATCGCGGCGATGCGGACGAGCAGCGTCGCGTAGTAGGCGAGGAACAGGATCAGGCCGATCAGACCGGCGCGGGTGAAGACCGAGACGACGCTGGAATGCGAGCCGATCGGGATCGCCGGAAAATACTCGTTTTGCGGCTTGATGCCGAGGCCCATCAGGAGGTTCTGGTCGAGCACCATGCGAACCGCGATCTGATAGGTGGCCATGCGCGATTCCGTCGAGCCGGCGCGCGCATCGGCGACCGACTGGGCCATGGATTCGATGCCGGTGACGATGTCCGACGCGAAGAACAGGAGCCCCGCGACGATCACCGGCCCGAGCAGGATCGCCGCCAGCTTCAACCCGCCGCGCCACAGCGTGACGACGAGGAGCAGCGACGCGACATAGGCAAGGCCGGTGGTGCGGCTGCCGAAAGGAATGAGCATCGGCAGGATCGACAGCTCGGCCGCGATGGCCCAGCCGAAGCGACGCTTGCGGATGAGATAGACGACCGCGATGAGGCCGAGCAGCACGACCTGCATCGCGCTTTCGGTGGCGTAGACGCCCATGCCGTGGATGCGCGACTGCACGGCGCCGGCGATCCAGTCGGAATCGACCACGACATTGTCGACGTAGAGTTCGAGGATGCCCGGCAGGCCGGGAATGCGGCCCAGCAGGAGCGCGTCGAAGGAGTATCGGACCGTGCCGGTGGCCGCGATCCAGGCCTGTACGGCCACCATGTAGAAGACATAGGCGAGGTAGGCGTAGAACGCCGCGCGATAGACCGCGTCCTTCGGCCATGTCCCGCGCCGCGTGCGCGCGGCGTTGTCGATCTGGCGGCCGTGATTGATGAACAGGATGAAGATCAGCATCAGCGCGATGTTGTAGAGCGCCGCCAGCGCGCGCTGGCCCTGATAGTCCATGATCATGGCCAGCAGCAGGGACATCAGGAGCGCCCCCACCACGGTCACGAGCTGCCATTCGGGCAGCGAGAGGCGGACGATGCCGAAGGCGAGGAAGGCCGAGACGCCGAAAATCCAGGGCAGGCTGGTGCCCAGGAACCAGTTGAGCGGCAAAGCGACGATCGTTGCCGTGATCAGGAAAAGCTGGAAGGCGCGCGCATCCGTGATGATGGGCGCGGCGGCCTTGCGAGCGCGAATTCCGGAATGGTCGATCGCCGTCATCGTCGTGTCAGCCCGTGCGCGTCAGCAGGAGGAAGAGGCTGTGCGGGTTGGTGACGATGTAGCGCATCGCCAGACGCCGCGGTTCGAGCGCGGTGCGGTAGAGCCATTCGAGGCCCATGCGCTGCATCCAGGCAGGCGCGCGGCGGCGCGAGCCGGAGATGAAGTTGAACAACCCGCCGGAGGTCTTGATGACCTTGACGCTGCCGAGGCGCTCCATGTGGCGCACGACGAAGGCCTGTTCGCGCGGAACGCCGAGGCCGATCCACAGAATGTCCGGGCGCAGGCGGTCCAGATCGTCGAGCAGGGCCGCTTCGCCGGCCGCGTCGAGATAGCCGTGCGAGTAGCCGAGAAGGCGGATGCGGGGATAGCGCTCGCGCACGGTCTGCGCCGCGCGCTCGATCTCGTCCGCGGTCGCCCCGAACATGAAGTAGGTCGTGCCTTCGGGCAGCATGAGGCTCGCATCGTCGAACAGGTCGGTCGTGCTGGTGCGGTCGGGCACGGGCCGCGAGGTCAGGAGACGCGAGACGGTTACCATGGGCTGGCCGTCGGCGCTGATCACGTCGGCCTGCTGGAACAGCTCGCGAAGCTCCGGATCGCGCGCATACATCGAGATGACCTGGCCGTTCGACGAGGTCATGAAGAGCGGCTGCTGCATGTTCGGCAGGCGGCCCGCGATCGCGTCGTCGATCAGTTGCACGGTTTCCCTGCGGCTGAGGCTGGCGCTGATCATGCCGCCGAGCGTGCAGACGGGGATCATGTCCCGGATTTCCCTGTTTCGCATCGTCATGTCCTTCAAACGGCGTTCTTGTGGATGAGCCCGATGAAGGGCGTCGCAGCGATGATCGAGACGTCGAAGAGGATGGACCAGTTCTCGATGTAATAGAGGTCGGCGTCGAGGCGCTTGCGCATGTCCTCGACCGTGTAGGTCGGGCCGCGATAGTCGTTGACCTGCGCCCAGCCGGTGATGCCGGGCTTCACCCGATGGCGGTTGTTGTAGAGCGGCAGGAGCTGGCAATAGGCCGCGTTCATCTCGACGGCATGGGGGCGCGGACCGACGATCGACATCTCGCCGCGCAGCACGTTGAAGAGTTGCGGCAACTCGTCGATCGACAGGCGGCGCAGGATGCGGCCGACCCGCGTGACGCGCTTGTCGTTGCGCGTGGCCTGGAGGAAACGGTTCTCCTGCTGGACGTGCATGGTGCGGAACTTGAGGACCGAGATGACCTTGTTGTTCAGCCCATGGCGCTTCTGGCGGAAGAAAACCGGGCCGGAGCTGTCGAGCTTGATGGCGGCGGCGACGACGAGGAGCAGGGGCGCGAGCAGGATCGTGGCGATCGCTGCGATCGAATAGTCCTCGACGGCCTTCATCATGTGACCCCAGCCGGAGATCGGCTTTTGCTGGATGTCGATGAACTGCACGCGCGCCAGCGAGCTGATGCCATGCATGGGCACCGCCTGCGTCTCGATATCCGGCAACAGCTTGATCTCGGCCGGAAGCACGCTCAGCTCCGCCAGCATGGTCTGCAGATAGCGGCGGCGGGACGGCGGCAGGGCGATGATGATCGTGTCGAGGCTGTGGCTCTGGCCGAAGGCGATGAGCTTTGCGAGGCCCTGGTCGCGTTCGATCGGGTCCGTGTCGGAGACCGACGATTCCGGGCTGAACACGCCCATGATCTTGACGCCGCTGTCGTCGGAGGCGAGCGCCTTCAGCGCGCGCTGGAGCGGCTGGTCCATACCGAAGATGGCGGCCTGCCGGCAAATCGCGCCGCGGATGAGTTCGCTTCGGAAGACGCCGGACGCGATCGCGCGCATCGTCCAGACGCTCGCGGCGGCCGCGATCAGCCACACGCCGAACCAGACGCGCGAGAATTCGCCGGCCGCGCCGAACACGACGCCGATGAGCGCCACGACGCCGAAGGCACCGGCAAGGTTGGCGATGGTCCCGCCGGAATGTGTCACAAAGCGGGACAGCCGATCGAGCGAGTACTGGTCCGACCTGTAGTTCAGGTAGCCGAACACCACGACCGTCAGGATCGACGGCCAGATATAGGTGTTCATGAAGTCGTGGTGTTCGAGCTGGCCGTAGACGTAGAGGTAGCCGATCGCCACGCCGAGCGTCAGGACGACGGTCAGTTCGATGGCCGCGTAGATCTGTCCCGCGACCTGCGGGCTCACCGCCTGGGGCCGCGCGCGCAGTCCCAGCGGCTGATATTCGCCGAGAGGTACCGCGTGCTGGAAGCGCGGTTCCGGGAAGTCTGTGTCTTTAAGAGACAATATCTTCACCCCCTGATACGTTTTGTGCGTCGTGCGGACGCCTCATGAGGGGTCAAGCAAGGAGCGGGCCACGGGGAGGGCGGGACGGCGTAATGCTGCAGGTGATGGGCCGCGCAAAGGGATATGGCTTTACCCCACCCCCTACCCCTCCCCACAAGGGGGAGGGAGCCGGAAGCGCCGAACTGCGACAGGTCAAGAAGCACCAAGCGGAAAAGAGAAGCGTGACGTTGAAGCCCTCCTTCCCCCTTGTGGGGAGGGGTAAGGGGTGGGGGTAGGCTTTCCGCGATCGCTTGCCGGCACTTGAATCGGTTTAGGTGATGCGCGACAGTCCCGGCGCTTTTTGAGATGGAGTGCGACATGGCAGGCGAGAGCAGGACCCCGGGCGACAACACACCGATCCGCTACGGGATGGTCGGCGGCGGGCAGGGCGCATTCATCGGCGGCGTGCATCGCATCGCGGCCCGGCTCGACGGCGAGTTCCAGCTTGTCGCGGGCGCGCTGTCTTCTGATCCAGCGCGCGCCAAGGCGTCGGGCGCGGAACTGGGGCTCGACCCGGACCGCAGCTATGCGTCCTTCGCGGAGATGGCGAAGGCGGAGGCGAAGCGACCCGACGGCATCGAGGCCGTCGCGATCGTGACGCCGAACCACATGCACTATCCGGCCGCGAAGGCATTCCTCGATGCGGGCATCCACGTCATCTGCGACAAGCCGCTGACGTCGAACCTGGCAGACGCCAAGAAGCTCGCGGCGGCTGCGGCGAAGAGCGGGAAGCTGTTCGTGCTGACGCACAACTACACCGGCTATCCGATGGTGCGGCAGGCGCGCGAGATGGTGGCGAAGGGGCTGCTCGGCGACATCCGCGTCGTCCAGGCGCACTATGCGCAGGACTGGCTGACCGAGAATGTCGAGGCATCCGGCTCCAAGCAGGCGAGCTGGCGCACCGACCCGAAGCAGTCCGGCGCGGGTGGCGCGACAGGCGACATCGGCACGCACGCCTACAATCTGCTGCGCTTCGTGACCGGGCTGGAACTCGACACGCTCGCGGCCGACCTGTCGGCCTATGTGCCGGGGCGGCGGCTCGACGACAACGCGCATGTGATGCTGCGCTTCAAGGCCCAGGCGAAAGCGCCGGCGGCCAAGGGCATGCTGTGGGCGAGCCAGGTCGCGCCGGGCCACGAGAACACGCTCAAGCTCGCGGTGTACGGCACGAAGGGCGGGCTCGAATGGGAGCAGGAGCATCCGAACCATCTCTGGTTCACGCCGTTCGGGCAGGAGAAACGGCTGATCACGCGCAACGGCGCGGGCGCGGGCGCGGCGGCCGCGCGGGTCTCGCGCATTCCCGGCGGCCACCCGGAAGGCTATCTCGAAGGCTTCGCCAACATCTACGCGGAGGCCGCGCGCGCGATCCGCGCCATGCGGCGCAAAAACGCCAAGCTGCCCAAGGAGGTCGTTTTCCCGACGGTCGCCGATGGCGTCGAAGGCGTCGCGTTCGTCGAGGCCTGCGTGAAATCGTCGGCGAAGAACGGCGCGTGGACCAAACTCCAGCTTTGACGGGGCGTTTTTCACAGGCGCGCGCAATTTTTTCGAAGGCCTGCAACAGGCCGAAGCTTTCGCCGCGGGTCTTGCGCGCGCAAGATTGCTAAAGGCCGGTAAGGCGACGCCGACAGAACCGGAAAAACGAAGCCGCGGACGCCGCTCCCCGTTGAGCCGGCCCGGTGCCGGGCCCATAGCGCGCGTGTAGACAAGAGCCTTTTCTTCGCCTTAGCTGGTCCTATCTTGGGTTGGCGAGGAGACGACAATGCCCGAATACGGGGCCGAGACTGCAAGGCTGAGCCTTCACGTTCCCGAGCCGGAGGTTCGCCCCGGAGACACGCCCGATTTCTCGAAGGTGGTGATCCCGAAGGCGGGGTCCGTCGATCGTCCGCCGGTCGATGTCGATCCACGCGAAATCCGCGACCACGCCTATTCGATCATCCGCGTGCTGAACCGCGACGGCGATGCCGTCGGGCCATGGGCGGGCACGCTGACCGACGACGAGGTGATGGAAGGCCTGCGCCACATGATGACGCTGCGCACCTTCGATGCGCGCATGCTGATGGCGCAGCGGCAGGGCAAGACGTCCTTCTATATGCAGCATATGGGCGAGGAGGCCGTCGCCTGCGCATTCCGCAAGGCGCTGGAGCCGGGCGACATGAACTTCCCGACCTATCGACAGGCCGGCCTGCTCATCGCGGGCGACTATCCGATGGTCGACATGATGAACCAGATCTATTCCAACGAGGCCGACCCGCTGAAGGGCCGGCAACTGCCGATCATGTATTCGTCGAAGGATCACGGCTTCTTCTCGATCTCCGGCAATCTCGGCACGCAGTTCATCCAGGCGGTGGGCTGGGCGATGGCTTCGGCCATCAAGCGGGACACGCGGATCGCAGCCGGCTGGATCGGTGACGGATCGACCGCCGAGAGCGATTTTCACGCGGCACTGGTCTTCGCCTCGACCTACCGCGCACCCGTGGTTCTCAACATCGTCAACAACCAGTGGGCGATCTCGACCTATCAGGGCATCGCACGCGGCGGCTCGGGCACGTTCGCCGCACGCGGCCACGGCTTCGGCCTGCCGTCGCTGCGTGTCGATGGAAACGACTACCTGGCCGTTCACGCCGTGGCCAAGTGGGCGGTGGAGCGCGCGCGCCGCAATCTGGGGCCGACGCTGATCGAATACGTCACCTACCGCGTCGGTGCGCATTCGACCTCGGACGACCCCTCCGCGTATCGACCCAAGACGGAATCCGACGCCTGGCCGCTCGGCGATCCGGTGATCCGGCTCAAGAACCATCTGATCAAGCGCGGGCTCTGGTCGGACGAACGCCACAAGCAGACGGAGGCCGAATTCCTCGACACGGTGATCGCCGCGCAGAAAGAAGCCGAAAAGCACGGCACGCTGCATGCGGGCGGCAAGCCCTCGACGCGGGATATGTTCGAAGGCGTCTATGAGACGATGCCACCGCATCTGCGGCGTCAGCGGCAGAAGGCGGGGGTGTGAGGATGGCGAGCGCCAGCATTTCCTTCTCCCCGTTCACGGGGAGAAGGTGGCCCGAAGGGTCGGATGAGGGGCAGCGTCCCGTTCTGACAAGTTCGCGCCGCCCCTCATCTGCCTGCCGGCATCTTCTCCCCGTGAACGGGGAGAAGGGAGCCTTCATCAACGCCGGAGCGTACCCATGCCCCGCATGACCATGATCGAGGCCATTCGCTCGGCGATGGATGTCACGATGGGCCGCGACGACAATGTCGTCGTGTTCGGCGAGGATGTCGGCTATTTCGGCGGCGTGTTTCGCTGCACGGCGGGCCTGCAGCAGAAATACGGCAAGACGCGCTGCTTCGATGCGCCGATCTCGGAGCTCGGGATCGTCGGCGCCGCGATCGGCATGGCGGCCTACGGGCTGAAACCTTGCGTCGAGATCCAGTTCGCCGACTATGTCTATCCGGCCTATGACCAGATCGTTTCGGAGGCGGCGCGGCTGCGCTATCGCTCCAACGGCCAGTTCACCTGCCCGATCGTGATCCGCATGCCGACCGGCGGCGGCATCTTCGGCGGGCAGACGCACAGCCAGAGCCCGGAGGCGCTGTTCACGCACGTCTCCGGCCTGAAGGTCGTCGTGCCGTCCAACCCGCACGACGCCAAGGGCCTGCTGATCGCCGCGATCGAAGACCCCGACCCGGTGATCTTCCTCGAGCCGAAGCGGCTTTATAACGGGCCGTTCGACGGGCATCACGACCGCCCGGTGACGGCGTGGTCGAAGCACCCGCTGGGTGAAGCACCGGACGGGCATTACACGGTGCCGCTCGGCAAGGCTGAAGTCCGGCGCGCGGGAAGCGCGGTCACGGTGCTCGCCTACGGCACGATGGTCTATGTCGCGCAGGCGGCGGCCGAGGAAACCGGCATTGACGCGGAGATCATCGATCTGCGCACGCTCCTGCCGCTCGATCTCGAGACGATCGTCACGTCGGTGAAGAAGACCGGACGCTGCGTGGTGGTCCATGAGGCGACGCTGACGTCGGGTTTTGGCGCGGAGCTTGCGGCGCTGGTGCAGGAACATTGCTTCTTCCATCTGGAAGCACCGGTGGCGCGCGTCACCGGCTGGGACACGCCCTATCCGCATGCGCAGGAATGGGATTATTTCCCCGGCCCCAAGCGCGTCGGCGAAGCGCTGGTCGAGACGATGGGGGCTTGATGATGCTGCTTGAAGCTGAGTTTTCCTTGTCGATCGCAGTGCTGCCCCTCATCCGACCCTTCGGGCCACCTTCTCCCCGTGAACGGGGAGAAGGGGAAGCGGCGGCGCTGCGGCCATCCTCCTTCTCCCCGTTCACGGGGAGAAGGTCCCGGCAGGGGGATGAGGAGCAGCGCTGTCATGACGCGGGGGGACGCCGAGATGGCTGAGCACACGATCAAGATGCCGGATGTCGGCGAGGGTGTCGCGGAGGCGGAGCTTGTCGAATGGCATGTGAAGGTCGGCGATCTCGTCCGCGAGGACATGGTGCTGGCCGCCGTCATGACCGACAAGGCGACGGTGGAAATTCCGTCTCCGGTGGAAGGCGAGGTGACATGGCTGGGCGCCGAGATCGGCGAGACGGTGGCTGTGGGGTCGCCGATCGTGAAAATCGCGGTGGGAAGTGCTGTCGGCGAGGAGGTTGAGTCTTTCGGAGAGGCGACCCCCACCCCTAACCCCTCCCCACAAGGGGGAGGGGAACCGGCTACGGCATCGCCGCAGTCCGGGAAGCCAGCCGATTCTGGTGCGTCCGCCCAGCCTTCCGAAACGGTGAAAACAAAGGCGCAACCGTCTCCCTCCCCCTCGTGGGGAGGAGGTAGCCACCTATCAACCGGCGCGCCGCGCGCGGAGGGCGAGAAGCCGCTGGCCTCTCCGGCCGTGCGGCTGCGGGCCAAAGAGGCGGGCATCGATCTGCGGCAGGTTGCGGGAACCGGTCCGGCTGGCAGGATCAGCCATGAGGATGTCGACGGGTTTCTCGCGCGCGGGAGCCAGACTGCCGTTGCCGGGCTCCAGCGCAATACGGGCGTCGAGGAGATCAAGGTCGTCGGGCTGCGCCGCAAGATCGCCGAGAAGATGGCGCTGGCCAAATCGCGCATTCCGCACATCACCTATGTCGAGGAGATCGACGTCACGGCGCTGGAGGAGTTGCGCGCCAAGCTCAATGCCGAGAAGAAACCCGACCGTCAGAAGCTCACTTTGCTGCCGTTCCTGATGCGCGCGATGGTCAGGGCGATCGGCGAGCAGCCGCAGCTCAACGCGCATTTCGACGACGATGCGGGCGTGATCCATCGCCATGGCGGCATTCATATCGGCATCGCCGCGCAGACGCCGTCGGGGCTGGTCGTGCCGGTGGTGCATCACGCGGAAGCGCGCGATTTGTGGGATTGCGCGGCCGAGATGGCGCGGCTTGCCGACGCCGCCAAAGCCGGCACCGCGACGCGCGAGGAACTGTCCGGCTCGACCATCACGATCACCTCGCTCGGCGCGATGGGCGGGATCGTGACCACGCCGGTGATCAACCATCCCGAGGTCGCGATCGTCGGCGTCAACAAGATGATGGTGAGGCCGGTCTGGGACGGCTCGCAATTCATCCCGCGCAAGATGATGAATCTGTCGTCGTCCTTCGATCATCGGGTCATCGACGGGTGGGATGCGGCGGTGTTCATCCAGCGGATCAAGGTGTTGCTGGAAACGCCGGCGATGATTTTTGTGGAGGGGTGAGAGATGATTGCTTCCGTCGAGGCTTGCGTTTCTTCGCGCCCCCCTCTGTCCTGCCGGACATCTCCCCCACGAGGGGAGAGATTATTCTCGTCATCGACACAGCGTGATCTCCCCCCGTGTGGGGGAGATGTCCGGCAGGACAGAGGGGGGCAACGTAGCGCGCGGCATTCCAGTGCGGGAGCGGGATCATGAAAGACATCTCCTGCAAGCTTCTCGTCATCGGCGCCGGGCCGGGCGGGTATGTCTGCGCGATCCGGGCGGGCCAGCTTGGCGTGGATACGGTGATCGTCGAGGCTGTGAAGCCGGGCGGGACGTGCCTCACGATCGGGTGCATCCCGTCCAAGGCGCTGATCCATGCGGCGGACGAGTTTCACATGGTCTCGCAGATGGCGTCGGGGAAGAGTTCGCTCGGCATTTCGGTGGCGGAACCCAGGCTCGACCTGAAGAAGACGGTGGCGTGGAAGGACGGCATCGTGGGGCGCCTGACGACGGGCGTTGCGGGGCTGCTCAAGAAGGCCGGCGTCAAGTCGATCCAGGGATGGGCGCGGTTTCGGGACGGCAAGACGGTCGAGGTCGAGACGGAGACGGGGCTTCAGGTGATCCGCGCCGAGACGATCGTGATCGCGACGGGATCGGTTCCGGTCGAGCTGCCGTTCCTGCCCTTCAAGGACAATGTGATTTCGTCCACCGACGCGCTTGCGCTGAAGGCTGTTCCCAAGACGCTCGCGATCGTCGGCGGCGGGTATATCGGGCTGGAGTTGGGCACGGCGTTCGCCAAGATGGGTGCGGCGGTGACGGTGGTCGAGGCGCTGCCGCGCATCCTGCCGCTCTACGATGCCGACCTGACGCGGCCGGTTATGAAGCGTCTCGAAACGTTGGGCGTCACCGTGATGACCAACGCGAAAGCCAAGGGCCTGTCGCCGAAGGGCGATGCGCTGCTGGTCGAAAACGGTGACGGCAAGGAGAGCAGGATCGCGGCGGAGAAGGTGCTCGTCACGGTCGGCCGCAAGCCTGCCGTCGAGGGGTGGGGGCTCGACGAGATCGACGTCGATCGTGTCGGAGCGTTCATCCGCGTGGACGACCAGTGCCGCACGTCGATGCGGGGCGTCTACGCGATCGGCGATGTCACCGGCGAGCCGATGCTGGCGCATCGCGCGATGGCGCAGGGCGAGATGGTGGCGGAGATCGTCGCCGGCCACAGACGAAGCTGGGACAAGCGCTCAATTCCCGCTGTGTGTTTCACCGATCCCGAGATCGTGTCGGTCGGGCTGTCGCCGGACAAGGCGAAGCAGGCGGGCACCGAGGTCAAGATCGGGCAGTTTCCGTTCTCGGCCAACGGCCGCGCCATGACGTTGCAGGGCGAGGCGGGGTTCGTGCGGGTGGTGGCGCGGGCGGACAACCATCTGGTGCTCGGCATCCAGGCGGTCGGGTCAGGCGTGTCTGAGCTCTCGGCTGCGTTTTCGCTGGCGATCGAGATGGGCGCGCGGCTGGAGGACATCGCCGGCACGATCCACGCGCATCCGACGCAGAGCGAGGGTTTTCAGGAAGCCGCACTCAAGGCGCTGGGGCACGCGCTGCATATTTGAGTCGACGTCTGCGCCGCCCCTCATCCGCCCTTCGGGCCACGGGTCTCCCGTCCTTCGGACCCCCGTAAACGGGGAGAAGGGAGAAGGGTCGGCGTCGCGGCAGCGTCGTACCCCCACCCCTTACCCCTCCCCACAAGGGGGGAGGGGGACCTTGATCGCCCATCATCTCCGCGAGTTTTCGTGTCGGGTATCCACGTTCCCGAATCCCCCTCCCCCTTGTGGGGAGGGGTAAGGGGTGGGGGTTGCTCCATATGCGATAGCCCTGCCGTTCACGGGAGAGGATGCCGGCAGGCAGGTGAGGGGCAGTGCCAGCGTTGCCAGTCAATGCATTTACCCGCGCATCAAGCGCAGCCTGCCGGCGACTTCCGCGATCTGGTCGGTGTCCACGTTGGCGAAGGCGACGCGCAGGTGCCGCTCCAGGCCTTGGCCGAAATAGGCGCCGGGGATCGTGACGAGGCCGTAGTCCCTAGCGAGCATCTCGGCGACGGAGGCCGACGAGCGGCCTTCGAACGGATGGCGCACGAAGGCGAAATAGGCGCCGATGGCTTGCAAGTCCCAGGCGGGCGTCCGCGCGAAGGCCGCGCGCATGGCCTCCGCGCGGCGCTCGATTTCGAGGCGGTTGGCCTCTCGCCATTCAACTAGGGCGGGGAGGCCCTTCGCGACGGCCTGCTGCGGCGCGCGGGGCGCGCAGATCTGGAGATTGTCCATGACCTTGGCAATCTGCTCGACGACGGCGCTTCCGGCGGTGATCGCGCCGAGGCGGTGGCCGGGAATGCAGAACGACTTCGAGAAACTGTAGAGCTGGATGAGGTTTTCCTGCCAGCCCGGTTCGCTGAACAGCGCATGGGGGCTGTCACCGCCGGCGATGAAATCGCGATAGGTTTCGTCCAGGATCAACCAGATGCCGCGCGCGCGGCACAGCGCAAAAATCTCGGCCAGAAGCGCGGGCGGATAGACGGCGCCGGTCGGGTTGTTCGGCGAGACGAGGGCGACGGCTTTGGTGGTTTCCGTAATCGCGGCGGCGACATCCGATGGGCGCGGCAGGAAGCCGTTTTCCGCCGGGCAATCCACATAGCGCGCCTCGATGCCCATCATGGCAAGCGTCGTTTCGTGGTTGAAGTAGCACGGATTGGTCATCAGGACCGCGTCGCCCGCACCGGCGACCGCAGTGAGCGCGGCGACGAAGGCCTGGTTGCACCCGGCGGTGAGGTGAGTGTCCTCCGCCGAGATGGATGCGCCGTAGAGCGCCGAGACGTGATCCGCATAAGCGTCCCGCAGGACCATGTCGCCCTCGATCGCGCCGTAGCCTGCGAGGTTGGCCGAGCCGGCCGCCTCCGAGAGCCACGCCAGCAAATCGGGGTGCGGCGGATAGCCCGGCACGGCCTGCGACAGGTCGATCAGGGGACCATGCGCGCCGTCATAGGCTCTGGCCCACGCCTGAACGGCCGGGATCGGGGGCGGTGCGAGCATCTCGACCAGCGGATTGAACACTGCCTTCGGCATTGGCGACCTTCCCTCGCTATCGGATCTTGGGCGCGCGTGGCGCCGATTTTCTCTTGGCCCGCGCATCGTCGGGGCTGACCTGCGGGCGGCGAAGCGTCCGTCTGGCGGACGCCTGCGGCTCGGCGCGGGCATCGCCTTCCTCAAGCTGGGCGAAAAGCCAGTCGATGAAGACACTGACGATCGGGGCCGCGCGCAAATCGTTGCGGCAGGCGACGTAAAACGCGTCGGCCGCGGGCACCGCCAGATTGAAGGGCGCGACGAGCTGACCCTTGGCGAGCAGACCCGCCGCCGTCATCGTATCGCCGAGCGCCACGCCGTGGCCGTGCATGGCGGCCTCGATGCCGAGCCGCGCATCGGAAAAATGGTGCTGGGGACCGCGCGCGAGGTCGAGCGCGTCGGCAGCGGCAAGCCAGGTCTGCCATTCGCGGCCGTCATCGGCGTGAAGCATCACATGGCTGCCGAGATCGCGCACGGTGCGGATCGGCCTTGTGTTCATCAGCGTCGGGCTCACGACCGGAAAGAGGTCGAGATGCGTCCAGCGCCGCAGCCAGCAATCCGGCCAGTTGCCGTCGCCATAGAGGATTGCGACATCGATCTCGGTCGAGCGGATGCCCTGCGGATCGTTGGAGGCATCCATCTGCAAGCGGATATCGGGGAACTGGGCGATGAAGCTGCCGAGGCGCGGAATCAGCCAGAAAGAGAGAAGCGCGGGTACGCAGGAGACGGACAGCGTGCCGGAACTGGTCGGCCGCGTCATGCGCGCGGTCGCGGCGGCGATGTTCTCGAAAGCGGTCGAGACGGCCGGCAGAAGCTCCGCGCCGTGTGCCGTCAGCCGCAGCCGATGCCCGCTGCGATCGAACAGGCGGACGTCGAGCGAGGATTCCAGCGCCTTGATCTGATGGCTGATCGCGCCGTGGGTGACGTTGAGCTCGGTCGCAGCGCGCGTCAGCGAGCCATGACGGGCCGCAGCCTCGAAGGCGCGCAGGGGGTTGAGGGGCGGCAGACGGTTCGCCAAACGAGCGGGCTTTCACCATTGAGAAAAATTCACATCAACACGTATAACAATATCAATTGAGTTTCCAATCCCGCTATCGCAGCATGATGCTGGAAAAAGCGGTCTGCGCTGTCTGGCACTGGTTGGCCGCGACCGAAACGGGAGAGACGCGATGGCGTGGGACGCGGGCAAGCTCAGCGCTTTGAAAGCGAAGTACGATTCCGGGCATGGCGGGGATATTTTCGATCCGCGCTTCCGCCGCGTCGCCGACCGCATCTTTTCGGCCAGCGGGACGCGTGTCGCGCCCTATGCCGGCATGCCGACCCTTCTCGATGCACCGCACCGCCCGATTGACCCGGCAGCGCCCGATTTCGGCGATCTCCAGGTCGCGCTCGTCGGCATGCCGATGGATCTTGGCGTGACCAACCGCAACGGGTCGCGCTTCGGTCCGCGCGCGCTGCGCACGATCGAGCGCATCGGCCCCTACAATCACGTGCTCGACTGCGCGCCGGTCTATGAAATGCGCGTTGCCGATATTGGCGACGTGCCGTTCCGCAGCCGCTACCGGCTGGAAGACAGCCACGAGGATATCGAGGCGCATATAAGAAAGATCGTCGATGCCGGCGTGACGCCGTTGTCGGTGGGCGGGGATCATTCGATCAGCCATCCGATCCTGCGCGCGGTCGGGCGCGACCGGCCGGTGGGCATGATCCATATCGATGCGCATTGCGACACGTCGGGTGCGTTCGACGGCACCAAGTTCCATCATGGCGGGCCGTTCCGGAACGCGGTTCTGGACGGCGTGCTCGATCCGACGCGCACGATCCAGATCGGCATTCGCGGCGCGGCGGAATATCTGTGGGAGTTCTCCACCGATTCCGGCATGACCGTCATCCACGCCGAGGAGATGCCCGCCATGGGCATTCCGGCGATCATCGAAAAGGCGCGCCAGATCGTCGGCGATGGACCGACCTATCTGTCTTTCGACATCGACAGCCTCGACCCGGCCTATGCGCCGGGCACCGGCACACCGGAGATCGGCGGTCCGTCGACCCGCGAGGTTCTGGAGTTGATCCGGGGCCTGAAAGGCGTCAACCTCGTGGGCGGAGACGTGGTCGAGGTTGCGCCGCAATATGATGCCACGACGAACACCGCACAGGCCGGTGCTCAGGTTCTGTTCGAGATCCTGAGCCTGATGGTTTTCAGCCCTTCCATCGGTGGGCGGGCTGCCTGACCCGGCGAAGACCGGGAACAACAGACGGGAACAACCGGACAGTGTCCGACAGAGGAGATTTTGACATGAAGAGATTGCTCAATTCAGGCGTGAGCCGGCGCAGCGTGCTTGGCGCAGGGCTGGCGACAGCCGGCGTGCTCGCCATGCCGACGATCCTGCGGGCGCAGGACCGCTCGATCAAGGTCGGCGTCTATGGCGGCTATTTCAAGGATTCGTTCGACACCAACATCTTCCCCGATTTCACCAAGGCGAGCGGGATCGCGGTGGAATCGATCGCGGAGCCGACCGGCGAGGCCTGGCTCGTCCAGCTCGAACAGGCGGCGCGCGCCGGCCAGGCTCCGGCCGACCTCTCGATGATGTCGCAGGTGGCGATGCTGAAGGGCCAGTCGAGCGAACTCTGGACGCCGATCGACACCGCGAAGCTCGAGAACGCGGACAATCTGCTCGACCAGTTCGTCAACAAGTACCCGGATGGCCGCGTGGCGGGTATCGGCGCGGTCGCGTGGTACATCACGCTGGTGACCAACACGGACGCCTATCCTGAAGCGCCGACAAGCTGGGCCGCGTTCTGGGACCCGGCGAACGCCGACAAGCTCGGCCTGCTGGCGCTCGTCTCCAACTCCTTCCTGCTGGAAGTGACGGCCAAGACATTCCTCGGCGGCACGAATGCGCTCGACACCGAGGAAGGCCAGATCAAGGCGTTCGAGAAGCTCGCCGAGGTGAAGCCGAACGTGCGGCTGTGGTATCGCGACGAAGCCCAGTTCGAGCAGGCGCTGAAGTCGGGCGAAATCCCGATGGGGCAGTACTATCATGACGTGACCGGCCTTGCCGCAGCCGATGGCAACCCTGTGCGCTCGACCTTCCCGGAGGAGGGCGGCATCCTGGATTCCGGCTGTTGGGCGCTGTCCAAGGCGTCGCAGAAGGCCGAGGAAGCGCATGTCTTCATCGACTATATGAGCCAGCCATCCATCCAGGCGCTGATGTCGCGCAAGGTGGGAACCGCGCCGACGGTCAAGCGCGACCTGCTGGACCTGACGGACGAGGAATTTTCGGCGGTGTCGTCGGATATCGAGCCGATCATTCCGCGCTACGATCTCTATACCGAGAAGTCGGACTGGCTGAACCAGAAGTGGACGGAGTTGATCGCGGGGTAGGTTTCTTTTTCCTTCTCCCCGTTTACGGGGAGAAGGGAGCAGTTTCAGCGTTTCCGCCAAGTAAGGCACCCCAATGTCAGGCCTTGTTCTCCAGAATGTCACCAAGCGCTTCGGCGATTTCGCCGCGGTGGATGACGTCTCGCTGACGATCCCGCATGGCACGTTCGTCTGCATGCTGGGGCCGTCGGGCTGCGGCAAGACCACGCTGATGCGGATGATCGCGGGGTTGGAGGAGCCGTCCGGGGGGGCGATCCTGCTCGACGACACGGACATCACACCGATCCCGACGCACAAGCGCGATTTCGGCATGGTGTTCCAGTCGCTGGCGCTGTTCCCGCATCTCAACGTGGCGGAGAACGTCGCCTATCCGCTGCGCATCCGTGGCATCGACAAGGCGCAGCGCCAGAAGCGCGTCGACGAACTTTTGGCGCTGATCCATCTGACGGGTTTCGGCGAGCGGCCGGTGGCGAAACTGTCCGGCGGCCAGAAGCAGCGCGTCGCGATCGCGCGTGCGCTGGCGCATTCGCCAAAACTATTCCTGCTGGACGAGCCGCTTTCCGCGCTCGATGCGAAGCTGCGCGAGGCGATGCAGGTCGAACTGCGCCAGTTGCAGCAGCAACTCGGCATCACGACGATCGTCGTCACGCACGATCAGCGCGAGGCGATGACGATGGCCGACCTCGTCGTCGTGATGGGCGAGGGCCGCATCAGGCAGGCCGCCGCACCGGTGGACATCTATCGCAAACCGGCCGACGCCTTCGTCGCGGACTTCATCGGATCGACCAATCTGTTGCCCGTCGAGGTCGATGGCGCGGGACGGGCGGCGGTACTGGGCCACGCCGTTCCCGATCTCATCGTGCCATCCGGCTTCAGCAAGGGCCGCATTTCCATCAGGCCGGAAGACGTGCGGCTCGTGCCTGCCGGCGGCGCGCTGCCCGGAACCGTCACCTTCGTGCGCGATCTCGGCGGCACGATCGAGACGTTCGTCGAAACCGGCGGCGAGACGATCGTCGCGGTGACGACGCCGCGCGAGCGGACCGGGTTTGCGGCGGGCGATGCGGTGGGCATCCAGCTTCCGGCGGATGCGTGCGTGGTGCTGAAGTCGTGAGACAGCGAGCTATCAGGTTCAGCGGTCGGCGCTGCCCGTCCTTCGGACCCCCCTGCCGGGACCTTCTCCCCGTGAACGGGGAGAAGGGGGTTGCCCGCAGCGTCTCCGCTTCCCCTTCTCCCCGTTCACGGGGAGAAGGTGCCCGAAGGGCGGATGAGGGGCGGCGCAAGCGTTTTTTCGTCAAGCTCGATGTGGGTCAACTCCCATGAGACGCGAGCCGCCACGGACGATTGGCGACTACGCGCCGCTGGTGTTTCCGGCGATCATGCTGGTCGTCTTCTTCGTCATTCCGTTCTCGACCATGATCATGGTCTCGTTCTTCCGGCGCGACCAGGCGGGCTTTTATACGCCCGACTTCACCTTCGACAATTACGAGCGGTTCCTGTCCGCCTTCTTCGGCGGCGTGCTGGGCTTTTCGATCATGCTGGCCGTAATGGTCGCCATCGTCTGCGTGCTCATCGCGTTTCCGTTCACGTGGATGCTGACGCGCGCGTCGCGTCGCGTGCAAGTGGTGTGGCTGGTCGCGATCCTGTCGGTCCTCTCGCTGTCGGAAGTCATCATCGGCTTCGCGTGGTCGACGCTGTTTTCGCGCACCGCGGGCATCACGAACCTGCTCGTCGCGGTCGGGCTGATGAGCGAGGCGCGCGCGCTTCTGCCGGGCTTCGGTGCGGTCTTGACGGGCATGGTCTATCAGGCGCTGCCCTATACGATCCTCGTGCTCTACCCCGCCATCGTGCGGCTCGACCCGACCCTGATCGAGGCCGCGCGGACACTGGGCGCGTCGCCGGTGCGGGCCTTCGCAAATGTGGTCGTGCCCGCACTGCGCAATACGATCGTCGCGACGCTGATCATGGTCTTCGTCTTCGCGCTGGGGTCGTATCTCCTGCCGCAAATCCTCGGGCGGCCGCAGCACTGGACGCTGTCGGTGCTGATCACCGACCAGGCGATCTACCAGTCGAACATGCCGTTCGCGGCTGCGATGGCGGTGTTCCTGGTGCTGATGTCGCTGGCGCTGGTCGGGCTGACGCTGCTCGTCGGCGGCAGGCGGGAGGCGCAGGCATGAGCGGCACGGTGTTCCGGCGCGTCCTGTTTACCGTGGTGGGGATATTCCTGGCCGCGCCGCTCGTCGTCGTGGCGGGTGTTTCGGTCAATGAGAGGCAGTCGCTGACGTTTCCGCCGCAGGGCTTTTCGCTGTCCTGGTACGCGCAGATCTTCACCGATCAGAGCTGGCGGGCGGCGCTGGTGAATTCGCTGACGCTGGCCGCGACGTCGGCAGCGCTCGCCGTCATCATCGCGCTTCCGCTGGCGTGGTTCCTGTGGCGGCGGATCGCGCCATGGGCGAATATCTTTCAGCTTCTGGGCGTTGCGCCGTTCATCCTTCCGCCGGTCATCACGGCGCTGGGCTTCCTGACCTTCTGGGCGACCGTCGGCGCCTACGGGCAGGCATGGACGGCGGCGATCAGCCACGCGATCTTCTTCGTCACGCTGCCGTTGGTGACCCTGTCGCTGGGCTTCAACTCGATCGACCGGAGCCTCGTCGAGGCGGCCTCGACCATGGGCGCGAACGACCGGACCGTGCTGCGCACGGTCGTGCTGCCGCTGATCCTGCCTTATCTCGTCTCGGGCTACGCCTTCGTCTTCGTGCTGTCGCTCAACGAGTACATCGTCGCCTACATGACCGTCGGATTCACGATGGAGACGCTGCCGATCAAAATCTTCAACGCGCTGCGCTACGGCTATACGCCGACGATGGCGTCGGTGACGATCTTCTTCGTCGCGGTCGCAGCACTGGTGTTCGGGCTGATCGCGCGGTTCGGCGATCTGCCGAAGCTGCTTGGCGCGCTGTCTGGAGACGAAAAATGAAGATCGCAGCACTCCAGATGCAGGCCGTGGCGGGCGACGTCGCTGCCAATCTGGCGCGGATCGAAGACGCCGCAGGCGAAGCATCGCGGCTGGGCGCGCGGCTGCTGGTCGCGCCGGAGCTGGCGGTGACGGGTTACGGCGCCGGCGACGCGATGACGGCGCTGGCCGAGCCTGCCGATGGACCGATCGTGCAAAGGCTTCAGTCGATCTCCGCGCAAACCGGTGTCGCCATCGTCGCCGGTTTCGCGGAGGCGGGCAGTGGTGCCGTCTGGAACAGCGCGGTCTTGGTGGACGGGCAGGACGCGCCGCTGGTCTATCGCAAATCGCATCTCTACGGCCCTTACGAGCGCGGCTTGTTCAGGCCGGAGCGGCCCGCCGCCGTGACCTTCGATCTCGACGGTATCTCGTGCGGCATGCTGATCTGCTACGATGTCGAGTTTCCTGAAAACGTGCGCCGCCTCGCGCAGGCCGGCTGTTCGTTGGTGCTGGTGCCGACCGCGCTACCCGCAAGCGACCATGCGGCCTTCATCGCGCGCCAGATGGTGCCTGTGCGCGCCTTCGAGAACCAGGTGTTCGTGGCGTATGTGAACCATTGCGGCGCGGATCCGTGCTACGTCTATGCGGGATTGTCGACGGTTGCCGCGCCCGATGGCAGCGTGCTTGCCGCAGCGGGCGACACGGACGAAGCGCTGCTGATCGCGGAGATCGATCCGACCGCTTATGCGGCATCCGTCGGGCAGAATCCGTATCTGCGCGATCTCGTCATCTGAAACGCGCGGTTTCTTCGGCCGTCACCACACCCATCTTCAGGATCAAATTGGCGTAGAGCGCCTGTTCGCCGGTCGCGACGATGAAGGCCGCCTTGGCCGCACGCTCGTAGAAGGCGAAGCGCTCCAGTTGCGCGATGGCGAAGTTGCCGGCGCGGCGCGTCACGATCTCCTGAAAGGATTGGCAGATCGGCGGCACGATGTCGGGCGTGTCCACCATCGCCATACGCCATGCGGAGACCGGCGCGAACGTATCGAGCGGCATGTGGGTCAGGATCGCCTCGGCGATGGCTTCGGCGCCCATGCCGTCGGCGCGGATGACCTCCGGCCCGAGCGTCGATGCGGGAAAGTTCGCGTCGGCAATGACGATCTCGTCGCCGTGGCCCATCGTGCGCAGCGCGAACAGGAGATCGGGGCCGAGCAGGGGATGGATGTGGCGCAGCATGTCGTTCCTCCGGATGCCCCACCGGCGGTTTTCGCATGCGGCGGGCTTGGTCGATGCGCGCAAAGTGGCTTATCTGGGGCCTGAGGACAATCGCGCTGGGAGGACAGCTTGCCGGAAACAGCCATCATCGACACCCACGTCCATCTGTGGGACCCCGCACGCCCGCATTATCCCTGGCTGGCCGGCAACGAAATCCTGGACAGGTCCTATCTGCCGGGGGACTACCACGAGGCTGCCGGGGGCAACGAGGTCGATGGGTTCGTGTTCGTCGAGTGCAACGCGGTGCCTTCGGCGTCGCTTCTGGAAGCCGAATGGGTATCCGGGCTTGCGTCGAGCGAGCCGCGGATCAAGGCGATCGTCGCGGCGGCGCAGCTCGAAAAGGGTGGTACCGTCGAGGCCGATCTTGCGGCGCTTGCGAAACTGCCGCTGGTTCGTGGCGTGCGGCGCATCCTGCAGGCCGAAGAGCCGGATTTCTGCCTGCGGCCGGACTTCATCGACGGGGTGCGGCGGCTTGCCGATTTCGGTTTCTCCTTCGACATCTGCGTCAACTATCGCCAGATGGCGAGTGTGCTGAAGCTTGTCGAGGCGGTGCCGGATGTGCCGATGATCCTCGACCATATCGGCAAGCCCGCGATCGCGGATGGCATGATGGAACCGTGGGCGAGCCAGATGCGGGCGCTTGCCGCGTTCCCGAACGTCTCTTGCAAGATTTCGGGCGTGGCGAACGAGGCGGGGCCGGACTGGAAGCCCGACGATCTGATACCGTATCTCGACGTCGCCTTCGATGCGTTCGGGTTCGGTCGCACAATGTTCGGCGGCGACTGGCCGGTCGCCCTTCTGGCGACGCGGCTGGGCGACTGGATCGCGCTGCTCGATGAGCGGCTGGAGGGTGTTCCGGCGGCCGATCGACAGCGCTTCTGGCGCGACAATGCGATCCGGGTCTATCGGCTCTAGAGCGGTTCCGGATGAGGTGGAATCGCTTTTCGCGAAACACCCCCTCCACCACTTCGTGGTCCCCCTCCCTCATGAAAATGGGGGAGGATCCAGGTCGCGATTGTCGGCGGCCTCGGTGGAGGGGGTGTTTCGGTGAAAACCTGAAACGCTCTAATCGGGTGCCTTGAGCCTGGCCGCACGCGCAGCCTTCTGCTCCCGCACGAAGATGAACAGGCCGGCCGCGACGATGATCGCGGCGCCGGCGAGCATTGCGGGGCGTGGAACATCGCCGAAGACCAGCCAGCCGAAGATGACCGCCCAGAACAGGAGCGTGTACTGGAACGGCGCGACGGTCGCGGCATCGGCGAGCTTGAGCGCACGGTTGACCAGCATGTGCGCGGCCATCGCGACGACGCCGAGCGTGGCGAGCAGCGCGAAGTCGAACGGGGTTGGCGTGACCCAGCCGAAGGGCGCGGTGACGAGGCCGATGAGGCCGGCGCCGACGATCTGCCAGAAGACGAGCGTGCGATCGGGCGTGCCACGCAGGGCGCGGCCGGACAGCATCATGAAGGCGAAGCAGAACGAGCCGCCGATCGAGATGAGGGCGGGAAGCGTCAGGGTCGCGGCAGACGGTTCGAGTGCGATGACGACGCCGGCGAAGCCGATGAAGATCGCCGTCCAGCGCCGCCATCCGACGTGCTCCCCGAGCAGGAACGGTGATAGAGCCGCGACGTAGATCGGCGCTGCGAGCCAATAGGTCATGACATCGGCCAGCGGCATCGAGATCACGGCGAAATAGAAGCAGTAGACCTCCACCGACGACAGGACGACGCGCAGGATTTGCATGCCCGGCCGCTCGACCGCGATCAGCGGGCGGATGCCGCCGCGCCACAGGAACGGCGCGAGGATGACGAGGGCCGCCACGCTGCGGATCAGCAGAACCTGCCCGACCGAATAGGTCGCGACCAGCCATTTGCCCATCACGTCGTTGAGCGTGAACATGAAGATGGCGAGCAGCATCACGAGGATGCCCAGACGGTTGGCCGAACTGCTTGCGGTGAAGCGGGACGCCATTGTCGCGACCGTCATGGCAATTTCCTATGTCGTGTCAGTCTGGCGGCCGACCGCGGTTGCGCGATCTAGAGGCCGATACTAGCTCCAAGCGCAGACGGCACGCGCGGGCAAGGCTTATCTCGCCGATCGGGAGCTGTGGCAGAGCGGTTAGCGGCTCCGTGTACCAGCACGACCACACAGCCGCCGCGTTCCCACCGTCTGGCTTATGGATAACATGATGTTACGGATTCAGGGTCCTTTGGTAATTGCGTTATGAAGTGCTTTGCGCATTGTGCCCGTTGCGCGCATGGCATCTGATCGATTTCTTCGCATGATGTATGCAGAACAAGGATTGCCGACATGAAGACGTCCATCGCCACCGTTTCGATCAGCGGTGATCTGCGCGAAAAGCTGGCGGCGATCGCGGCGGCCGGGTTCGACGGCGTCGAAATCTTCGAAAATGATTTCCTCGCTTTCGACGGCAGTCCGGCCGAGGTCGGCCAGATGGTGCGCGACCACGGGCTGGAGATCACGCTGTTCCAGCCGTTCCGCGATTTCGAAGGCATGCCGGAGCCGCAGCGGGCGCGCGGCTTCGACCGGGCCGAACGCAAGTTCGATGTCATGGCGGAACTCGGCACCGACCTGATGCTGGTGTGCTCGAACGTCTCGCCGATTTCGCTCGGCGGCATCGACCGGGCAGCCGCCGATTTTCGCGAGCTCGGCGAGCGGGCGGCCAAGCGGGGCATTCGCGTCGGCTACGAGGCGCTCGCATGGGGACGGCATATCAACGACCATCGCGACGCCTGGGAGATCGTGCGCCGCGCCGATCATGACAATATCGGCCTGATCCTCGACTCGTTCCACACGCTGGCGCGCAAGACCGACGTGGACACCATTCGCTCGATACCGGGCGACCGCATCTTCATCGTGCAACTGGCCGATGCGCCGCAGATCGACATGGATCTCCTCTATTGGAGCCGCCACTTTCGGAACATGCCGGGCGAAGGCGACCTGCCGGTCGTCGATTTCATGCGCGCGGTGGCGGCAACCGGCTATGCAGGGCCGCTCTCGCTCGAAATCTTCAACGACCAGTTTCGCGGCGGTTCGCCGAAGTCGATCTCGATCGACGGGCGCCGGTCGCTGGTCAATCTGATGGATCAGGTCTCGCGCTCCGAGCCGGGGATTGCGATCGACGTTCCGCCCATGCCGGACCGGATCGCCGTCAGCGGCGTCGAGTTCGTCGAGTTCGCCGCCGACGAGACGGAGGCCGACGACCTCTCGGCCATGCTCGCCTCGATGGGGTTCGGGCTAGCCGCGCGCCACAAGACCAAGGACGTGACGCTCTATCGCCAGGGCGGCATCAACATCGTGGTCAATACGGAGAAGGAGGGTTTCGCGCACTCGTCCTATCTGGTGCACGGCATCTCGGCCTATGCGATCGGTCTGCGCGTGGACGACGCGAAGGCGACGGTCGAGCGCGCCAAGGCGCTGGGAGCGGAGGTCTTCGAGCAGCGCCACGGACCGGGCGAGCTCGCGGTGCCGGCCATTCGCGGCGTCGGCGGCGGGGTGATCTATTTCATCGACGGCCGGAGCGAATTGTCCCGGGTCTGGGAGATCGAGTTCGACCAGCTTGAGAGCGTGTCGTCAGGTGGGGCGGGACTGGTGTCGATCGATCACGTCGCGCAGACGATGAACTATGAGGAGATGCTCACATGGCTTCTCTTCTACACCTCGATTTTCCGGGCGCGGAAATCGCCGATGGTGGACGTGATCGATCCGGCGGGTATCGTGCGCAGCCAGGTGATCGAGAGCGAGGATGGAGGCCTGCGCCTGACGCTGAACGGCGCCGAAAACCGCAAGACGCTGGCCGGACACTTCATCGCCGAGAGTTTCGGCTCGTCGGTGCAGCATCTGGCCTTTGCGAGCTCGGACATCTTCGCCACGGTGGCCGCTCTCAAGGCGCGTGGGTTCCAGACACTGGAGATATCGCGGAACTACTACGACGATCTGGAAGCGCGGTTTGGATTGGAACCGGACTTCGCGGATCGATTGCGCGAGGCGCACATCCTCTACGATCGCGACGGCGACGGGGAGTATTTCCAGCTCTACAGCCCGAATTTCGGCGAGGGCTTCTTCTTCGAGATCGTCGAGCGGCGCGGCGGCTATAAGGGATATGGCGCGCCGAACGCGCAGTTCCGCATCGCGGCCCAGAAGCGCACGATCCGCCCGACGGGCATGCCGCGCCACTGATGGCGTCGCGCTATCGCGTCGCGATGTCGTCCCCGACCGCAGGTTTCCACGGCAGGCCTTCGAGACTGCACGGCTGTGCCGCCAGGATCGCCCAGACCGGCTCCTCCGCGGCGCGGATGCCGAGATAGCGCATCAGGCGGAAGTGGAAGAAGGCCAGCGACGTCTCCAGCACGTCCTGCTGCGGGGTCAGTTCGTCGCGAAATGCGTATGACAGGGTCTGGTTGGCGGATTCATAACGCTCGAACAGGCTGCGGTGCCAGCCGAGCGGCGAGGCGCGGGCGACGAGCAGACGACAGTCGTCGCGTGTGGCCGGGACGAGGGGCGGATCGGTATCTGCCAGCGACGCTTCGACATCGAAGCCAGCTTCGGCAAGCGCTCGCCCGAGGGCCAGCGACGGGTCGGTATCGATCTGGGACGCGCTGGCGGTCGCTGCCCACAGCTTGACGGACAGCGTCGCCATGAGGGCAAGCGCGAGCGTCCATTCAAGCCGCCGAGACATCGTGCCGTCCCCTCGCGGTGGTGCGCTGCGCGCTCTTCATGCCGGCGAACAGGATGCCGACCATGGCGGCGAGCGTGACGACATCGAAGACGACATTTCCCAACGCGCCGTGGACCAGTTCGTAATGCGCGCGCGAAATGCCGGTCAGGGCCATGCGGCCGACATTGATCGCGATCACCGCCAGCACGGCTGCGATGCAATACCGGAACTTGACGGGTCTTTGCGGCGCACCGGTCTGCGTGACGATGACCCAGCACAGCAGCGCAAGCGATATGTTGGCGAGCGACGAGCATTCGGGGGCGATCCAGAAATATCCCCAGCCATCCGCGAAGGCGATGGTGTTGCCCACCCGGTCGGCGGTCAGGATCGCACTGACGAGGATCGCGTCCACCGTGAGGATCAGATCGCTCATGGTGGACATCAGAATACGGCTCCAGAACATGGGGACAGTCAGCGCGACCAGGACGATGCCGCCTCTGCGGGACGACGAGCCGGGTGTTTCGCCCAGCGCCAGATAGGCGCCGAGAAGCGTCAGTCCCAGCCAACTGGCAGGGGCCGCGGGAAACAGGAACAGCAGGAACAATGCACCGGCCACCGCGAGATCGGCGCGCGTCGCGGGGCGTGCAGGCGAACGTCCGACGAGGGCGAACGCCACCGCCAGGGCCACCCACGCCACGATGCTGACGCCCAGCATCCGGCCGAGCGCGGAGCCTGCGTCCTGAATCGCAAGCTGGATCGCGCGGTTGATCGACCCATTCGCGAACCCGATCGCGATCAGGCCCGCAAACAGCACGTTTCGCGGAACGGCGACTGCGTTGCCGGCGCCTCGGACGGAGATGTGATCGGCCACGTGTGTGGGCTCTGCTGATGTGGATGACAGACGGACCTCACGCTGCCTGTTCGGCGGGCGTGAGTCGCGTTCGTCTAGCGCTGTCTGAAGCGCCGAACGAGCATATAAATGCCGCCGACCGCGACCACACCCAGCCACACGATTCCGCCGCCGGCGATCGGGCCGGGAGTGGGCGCCGAACCGGGACCGCCCGGAGGCGTCGGGAACGAGCCGAGTGCGAATGCATGGTTCAGCAGCGATCCCTCGATGCATGCCAAAGCGATCAGTATGAGTGCGAAGCCGGTTGCTCTGTTCATGACACACCCCTTGCCCAGTTGAAGCGGGCGATTGCCCGGATACCAAACAGTACGCGCGCCGCTTTTTTTCCCAACTCGGCGGAATGGTCGCCGCATTCGCCTATTTGGCTAAGGGGCGTACGTCCTTGCGGGCGACGCAATGCGATATAGGTTGGTGAGCACGTTCAGGCAGGCAGCATTCGGATGATGGTCACGATGCCATATCGGCCGCCGACAGGGGATTGCCCGACGTTGCCGACCGACAAGATTATGCCGCGGTCCGAGTGTCCAATCGATGCCGGTATGCCGCAACGTTGGAGGATGGCGCAGCTTATCCAAGCTTCGCCACCAAAAACTTGTTGGTTCACCATGAGATCAAGAAGACGATGCGCGTTCGTTATATGTTCAAAGATGACTGATATAAGAGTGGATAGAAAAGCGAATTGCTCGTGGCGACAGCCATTTGAGGTTTTTCGTCCGCGAAGAGAGCAATCGTTTCTCTGCTTCGTTACATCGGAGATGATGGCATTTTTTCAACCACGAGATGCATAATTTGTGTAGTATAGCTCGTAGAGGAAGTGGGGGCTTAGTCGAATGATCGCGAGCGCTCATCTGCATGGCTTGCTGTTGGAGAATCCGCTGTTTGCGGGTTTGACGTTGAAGGAAAGCGACAAGGCGGCACTGCAGTCACTGGGCTTCATACCGAAGCGATTTCAAGCACGAACGGAGCTTACCCGCGAACTCGATACCGGCGGTCACCGCACGCTGATCATCCATTCGGGCTGGACATGCGTGCAACGCTTCATGGCCGACGGCGAACGCCAGATCATCGACTTCCCCATTGCGGGCGACATCCTCGGCCTGGGACATGGCGGCCATGCGCCCCCGCTTCCCGTGACGGCGGTCACCGAGGTCGTGATTTTCGAATCCACGTCCATGGTGGGTGCGGGTGGCGCAACGCTGACGCCAACCCTGTCGCAGATTTTTATGGGGGCCTTCGGTCGGCGAGAGGCTATCGCCGGCGAGCGATTGACGAGCCTCGGCCGGCGAAGCGCGCTCGCGCGCACGGCGCATCTGCTGCTCGAATTGGGCGCGCGCCAGAGCCTGTCAAACGGCCGTATCGAGGATTTCGAGTGCCCGCTGACGCAATACGATCTCGCCGACGCGCTCGGCCTGACGCCGATCCATGTCAATCGCATGCTGCGCGAATTGCGCGAGGACAGCCTTCTGTCATTTCGGCAGGGCGAAGTCGAGTTCCTCGATCTGCCTGGCCTGATCGGCCTCGCGGACTTCGACGACGGGTATCTGTCACGTCGCTGACATGCCCCTGGAAACACCCGATCGTGGTGCCATTCCTCCCGCATCAAAAAAGTTAAGAACGATTAACCCAGATTAGGGACGGCGTTACATTTGCCCGATTATCCTTGGCACAGTCGATTTCAACGTTCGGGGGAATACAATACATCTGTGAGCGTCCATATTGCATAACCGTGCAACAAAACGCGTTTGCCTGGCGGTTCAATTTCCATAAGCACGGGGAAATTGCCAGTCTACCCTCGTAGGGCCTTCATTCAATCGGGAGTCAAGTCTATGCGTGCCGGCTTTGGTGAAGTGGAAAGACGTGGAATGATCGTCCTCAATGGGGCCGACGGTTTCACGAAACCTATAAATGACGAAAGAAACTCTATCCAGAATAATGAGACGACACTAATCGTCGTCGATTCTCGTGTCCTCGACCGTGAATGTCTTGCTCATGGTCTTAGCTCACGCGACATGGAGATGGACGTCGTTTCCTGCGCTTCCATAGCGGAATGGCGGATCATGAAAGATCGCTATCCACCTCTTGCAGCTATTCTCTACAGCATCGGCGGCCAGCGTCCGACCGATCCGGGCGTCGGCGTCGAAATCAGCCGTCTGGTCTCCGAATTCGACGGCATTCCGGTGGTGATCCTGGCGGATACCGACGATCTGGTCCAGATCCTGAAGGCGCTCGAACTCGGCGCCAAGGGCTACATCCCGACATCGGTGCACATCGACGTCTGCGTCGAGGCGATCAATCTCGCTCTCGCCGGCGGCGTCTTTCTCCCTGCGAGCAGCGTCGTGGCGATGCGCAAGGCGATGGACACCGGCGGAGACGTGACGCGGCCGATGGCAAGCATGTTCACGCAGCGCCAGGAAGAAGTGGTGCATGCGCTGCGCAGGGGCAAGGCGAACAAGATCATCGCCTATGAGCTCAATCTGCGCGAAAGCACCGTGAAGGTGCACATCCGGAACATCATGAAGAAGCTGAAGGCAACCAACCGCACAGAGGTGGCCTACAAGATCAACGAGATGTTTCCTGGCGACATGGGCGTCAGCGGGTAAGCAAACCACCCTCTGACATACCGTCCGCGACAAACGGGAGCGTGTCGCCATGATCGTCAATGATGCAAGGGGAGACATCGCCACCCCGGCGATGCCTAACCTGCTGGAAGTCGCCAAGCGCCGGCGCTACACGATAGCGCTGGCGATGGTTCTCGGGGTGGGGACCTCACTTCTGGGTTACATGCAGACGCCACCGACATTCGTGTCGGAGGCGGTGCTTGTGCTCGATGTGAGACGCGTACAGATCAACGATGCCGTCGTTACGCCAATGCCGCAGGACAGTCCCGTCCTGCGCACCCAACTGGACATCATCAGCTCGCGCATGATGGCGGCGCAGGTGCTGTCCAGATTGCAGGACGACGGCGTGGTCCTTCACGCCCACCGGCCCAGCGACAGTGCGATGACGACCATCGTCAAGCAGGCGTCCCGCGTCATCGGGCGCACGGAACCCGTGTCCGGCGACACGGGCGGAATGCCCGGCCCGAGCAGTGCCGACCAGGCCTCGGACATCAATATCCTTCTGTCCAACCTGACCGTGAGCAATGACGGCCGGTCCTATACGATCTTCATTTCCTATCGCGCGGCCGACCCGGAACTGGCGGCGCTCGTCGCCAACACCTTCGCGCAGACTTACCTCGATCATCAGATCGAGGTGCAGCGGTCAGCCGGCCGCAGCGTGAACGACTGGCTCGGTGAAACGATCGTGAGCCTTCACGGGCAACTCCAGCAATCCGAGAAGGCGCTGGAGGCTTTCCGCCAGAAGGCCGGGCTGGTCGAGACCAACGGCGTGTCGCTGCAGGCGCAGGCTGTCGCCGACGGCAACTCGGAACTGATCGCGGTGCGTGCGGCTCTCGCGGGTGCACAGGCGCGGCTCGAGACCGTGCGGCGGCTGGCATCCGAAAAAGACACGCCGGCGCTTGCCGAATTCCTGGCTTCGCCTTCTATCCAGGCGTTGCGCGCCGAGCAGGCGAAGCTCGAACGCGAACTCGACGCGCTGACGCGCAGCGGTGCGGTCAAGAACCGGCAGGTCGGCGTGCTCACGTCGGAACTCGCGTCCCTGCGTGAGCAGATCGCCAGCGAGGTGGACCAGATCCTGCAAAGCCTTGCCAACGAGACCGAGATCACGCGGCAGAAAATGCAGAAGCTGGAGGAAACGCTCCAGGCCGCACAGGCCGATCTGGCGCAGGCAAACGAGTCGCAACTGACCGCCGCGCAACTGGAGCGCGAGGCGAATGCGAACCGCACGATCTACGAAAGCTATCTCGTGCGCTACAAGCAGACCATCGAGCAGGACGGCTTCGTCCTTCCCGAGGCGCAGATGATCTCGAAGGCGGAGCCGGCCGGCGCGCGCGCCGCGCCGCGCCTGTCGAGCTGGCTGCTGCTCGGCCTTGTCGGCGGGTTCGGACTTGCCATGGCGGGGACGGTCCTTCGGGAGCTGACCGACAGGCGCATGCGTCTTCCGGGCCAGCTCGAAGCCGCGACGGGAATTCCGGTCATCGGTGCCGTTCCCGTGGTCACACGCGGGCTTGCGCGACTGACCGCCGATGCCGGCAACACCGCAACGCCGTTCGGGAAGGCGCTCTCGACATTGCGCATGATGCTGCGGTCCAGCAAGAAGGCGGTCGTTTCCATCACGTCGGCGTCGAAGGGGCAGGGCAAGTCCACGATCGCGTTGGGGCTGGCGCGCTCGGCGTCGGCGGCCGGCCTTCGAACGGTGCTGGTCGATGCCAATCTGCGCGACCCCGCGATCGCGAAGCTGGCGGGGTTCTATCCGTCAGGCTTCATGCAGGAGGTTCTCGATGGAGAGCGGCGCATCGATGCCGTTCTGCAGAAGGATTCTGCCTCGGACGTCCGCATCGTTGCGGCGCGTGCCGGCGCGTCGGGGTCGGAACGGGTGCTCGACAGTGCTGGATTCCAGACGCTGATCGCTGATCTCAAATCAAGCTTCGATCTCGTGATCATCGATACGCCGGGTGTCGAACAGGCGCTCGACGCGGCCATCGTCGGCGGTCTTTGCAACCGCAATCTCTTCGTGGTGAGCGGAGACGCCGACAGGGTCGATGCCGTCGCGGGGGCGATCCGGCGTTTGTCTGCTGCCGGCTGTCGCCCGGATGGACTCATCCTCAACCGCCGCGACGACGCTCTCGCAGCCGAGATACTGCCGGATATTCGATCCGCCATGAAGCCGCAGCGCACGCTTCACAGTGTCGATGATCCGGGGCGGATGACGGGGCCGGTACAGGTCGTACGCTAGATCGCCGGGCGTCCAGTCGGACGCCCAGAGGACGATCTATCTTTTTGAACGCGCATCGGAGTTATCCGAAAACCGGATTCCACTTTTCGGTCCGATGCTCAAGAGTTGGAAGAAAACATGCGTGTCTTGGTTCATCGGGTAAAGTTGGCGGCGCTTCTTGCAAGCACCCTCTCGCTATCGCTCCTGCCGGCAGCGGCGCAGACACCGGGCCCCTACCGGATCGGCGCCGGAGATGTCATCGGGGTCACCACCTACGGCGACGCCGGGCTGTCCGGCGAATTCGTCGTCTCCCCCGACGGGACGATCGGATATCCCATCATCGGGCAGATCGACGTGGCGGGCATGACGGTCGGCGAACTCGGAACCAGGCTCGAAACCGATCTGGCAGAGCATGTCGCGGGGCTGGCGGTGTCGGCGACGATCATTCGATATGCGCCGGTGTTCGTGTTCGGCGACGTCCAGACGCCGGGCAAGTACGAGTACCGGCCCGGCATGACCGCGCTCGAACTGATGGTGCTGGGTGGCGGGCTGAGCCGCGTGCAGGCGACGGTCGAGAGCACGCAGATCCAGCTCATCGGGGCGCGGCAGGAATATGCGGATATCTCGCTGCAACTGATCGCGCTCGAGGCGGGACGCGCGCGCTTGCAGGCAGAGTATGGCGGCACGGACTTCGTGCCTCCGGCCATCGAAGAGCCCGATCCGTCGCTGCGCGGTTTGCGGCAATCGATCATCGACGGCGAGGCGACGCTGTTTGCGACACGCAAGGCTGCCCTCGAAGGAGAGCAGGCGGCGTTGACGGCTCAGGAAAAGACCTATGCGGATGAGATCGACAGCATCACCGAGAGCATACGGCTTCACAACGAGGAGATCGGGCTGTTGAACGAGGATGTCGCGGCGACCACGCAACTGGTCGAGCGCGGGCTGACGTCGAAGTCGAATCTGCGCGAGGCGGAACGCCGCCTGTCATCGACACGGCGGGATGCCCTCGAACTCGGCTCCTATCTGGCGCGTGCGCAACAGGCGCTGCTCGCCCTGCAGCAGAAGCACGATGCACTCTTGCCGACGAGGCGCAGCGAGGCTGCGTCAGCCCTCCAAGCCGCCGAAATCGAGCTGGCGCGGAAACGGTCGAGGCAGGAAGCCGTGATGGACACGATGAGCGAACTTGCCCTGAGCGCCGGGGCGGCCGCCGGTCGCCAAGTCCAGCGGAAACTGTCCTTCACGATCACGCGGACTGTCGACGGCGAATCCCGTCAGATTGCGGCGAGCGAGCAGGAAACCATCCTGCCGGGCGACATCCTGCGCGCGGAACTGGCCGTTGATGCGCTGACGAGCGCCGCCACGCTGGACTGATCGCGACGGCTTCCAGAGAATGGTGTTTCAGCTTGCGCGCGCGAGCGGACGTTCGGCGACGTCCAACTGCTGCCGCCACAGGGCATAAAGCTGCGCGATGCCGTCTTCGAGGCGGATCGATGGTTTCCAGCCAAGCCGTTCCATCTTGCTCGTCTCCAGCCCCTTGCGCGGCGTGCCGTCCGGCTTCGACGTGTCGAACACGAAGTTGCCCTCGAAGCCGACGGCACGTGCGACCAGTGCCGCGAGCTCTCCGATCGAGACCTCCCGGCCGGAGCCGATATTGACGTGTTCGCGGCCATCGTAGTTGCGCGTCAGGAACACGGCCGCGTCGGCGAGATCGTCCACGTGCAGGAATTCGCGGATGGGGCGACCGGTGCCCCAGATTGTCACGGTGCTTGAACCGGACATTTTCGCGTCGTGAATCTTGCGGATCAATGCCGGCATGACGTGCGACGTGTTGAGGTCGAAATTGTCGTTCGGGCCATAGAGATTGGTCGGCATGGCCGTGATGAAGGATTTTCCGTGCTGGCGCGAATAGGCTTCCGCGAGCTTGAGGCCGGCGATCTTGGCGATCGCATAGGCTTCGTTCGTGGGCTCAAGCGGGCCGGTCAGCAGCGCGTCCTCGGTGATGGGCTGGGCCGCCTCGCGCGGATAGATGCAGCTCGATGCGAGCCAGAGCAGGCGCTCGACGCCGACATCGTGACAGGCCTTCATCGTGTTGAGGCCGATCATCAGATTGTCGTAGAGAAAATCGACGGGGTATTGCGCGTTCGCCATGATGCCGCCGACGCGTGCCGCGGCGATGATCGCCACGTCTGGCCGATTGCGCCGTATCCAGCGTGTCGTCGCAGCCTGTTCGCGCAGATCGAGTTCATCGCGCCGTGCCGTGAGGATCGTGCACTCTTCCCGCTGCAATCGGCGGACCACGGCCGAACCCACCATCCCGCGATGGCCAGCCACCCACACGCGCTTGCCACGCAAATCGAGCGTCGCCGTCCGCGCAGTCTCTTCGATCGCCATGCCGTTCCCGCCTCCGACTTCACTTCTGGGCCAGTTTTCGCCGGCACGCATGCGAAGGGAAGACGGCAAATGGACCAGCCCTCCGAGGGGGTAAGGCGTCCTCCAAAGGGGTAGCCAGCATCCGGGCTGATGCGTGGACGGCGGCATGCAGGCTCGTTCCACACCGGAAGGCTTAGAGGGTTCGTGCACGGCGCGAGCCCTTACGCCGTTTGCCCAAATTGATGGGTCACACGCATACCGGCGAAGCTCTCCCGACACGGGCGAACAATGAACACGGGGGTGCGCATGAAGATCGTTCTGGCGAATCGGTATTTCTATCCTGACCAGTCGGCGACGAGCAGGATGGTTTCCAGCCTGGCATTCTCCCTTGCCAGACAGGGCTTCCAGGTGACGGCTCTGGCCAGCCGTCACTACCACAACAAGGGAGACGAAATCCTGCCGCAACAGGAGACGATCAACGGCGTCTCGGTGCACCGTCTCGCTACGACAGGGTTCGGGCGCAAGCGGCTCATCGGCCGCATGCTCGACTATGCCTCGTTCCATGTGCGCGCTGCGGCGTGGTGGCTGAAGAACACGCGGCGCGACGACATCTGCGTGCTGTGCACCGATCCGCCCTTCCTGTCGGCGACGGCTTCCCTGCCGCTGGCGTTGCGCGGCGCGCATCCGGTCAACTGGGTGATGGATCTCTTTCCCGAAACCGCGCTCGAACTGGGCGTCGTGCCCGATGTGTGGCCGATCCGGCCCATCGCCGTGGGCATCCGCAACTGGTCGCATCGCAGGGCGTCGCTGACGATCTGCCCGACATCCTCGATGGCCCGCTTTCTGGCACGTCAGGGAACAGGTGCGGAGCGGATTGCCGTGGTCAATCACTGGTCGGACGGCGATGAAATCCATCCTGTCGCACGCGAGGACAATCCGCTGCGCCGCGAATGGGGGCTGAACGATGTCTTCGTCGTCGGCTATTCGGGTAATTTCGGACGGGCGCACGAGTTCGATACGCTGCTTGCCGCGGCGGAGCGGCTTCGCGAGGAAGACGATGTGCGCTTCCTGCTGATCGGCGACGGGCAGCGGCGGGCGGCGGTCGAGGCGGAGGTCAAGCGACGGCAACTGACCAACGTGCTCTTCAAGCCGTTCCAGCCGAGCGCGGTGCTGTCCGAAAGCCTTGGCGCCTCCGACGTCCACCTCGTTTCCCTCCTGCCTTCGCTCGAGCACTGCATCGTGCCGAGCAAGTTTTATGGCGTGCTCGCCGCAGGCCGCCCGACGCTCTTCGTCGGTGCGACGGATGGCGAGGTCGCCATGGCGGTGCGCAGCCATGCATGCGGCGAGGCCGTCGTGCCGGGAGACGTGGACGGTCTGGTGACCGCGATCCTGCGCCTGTCCTCCGACACGGCCCTGCGCATGTCGATGGGCGCGAATGCGCGCAGGCTGATGGAGAGCGGCTATGCGCGGCAGATCGGCGTCGCGGCGTGGCTTTCGGCCATCTCGCCGCTCATTCCAGCGAGAGCGCCATCCGCGGCAATCGCGATCGGTGACAAGGTCACGACATGACAGACAGTTTCGTCGTGAGCCAACTCGGCGCGCGGATGCATTATGCCGTGCCGCGCATCTTCAACCAGGCGGGCCGCCTCGAGCGGCTCTACACCGACATATGCGGCGCGAAGGGCTGGCCGCGCATTCTGGAATTGGTACCGAATGCCGCCTTGCCGCGCCCGCTTCGGCGGCTGTCGGGACGCATCCCGCACGGCATCCCGCCCGAGAAGCTGACCTGCTTCGAGGGGATCGGCATCAACGCCACGGTGAAGCGCATGATGGTGCCGACGCGCGCGCAGGACACCCGCGTTTCGCTGGAGGCTGCGAAGCAGTTTTCGCGCGCGGTCATCGCCAGCGGCTTCGGCTCCGCGACCGGCTTCTACGGCATTGCGGGCGAATGCCTCGATCAACTGCGCGAAGCGCGGCGTCGCGGCCTGCGCACCGTCGTCGAGCAGATCGTCGCGCCGCGCTCGATCCTCGACAGGCTCGTCACCGAGGAGGCCGACAAGCATCGCGGATGGGAACCGCCGGTCGGTGACGATCCGCTTGCCTCGATGTTGATCGAAAACGAACACGCGGAGTGGGCGTCCGCAGACGTTATCGTCTGTCCGTCGCAATTCGTGCGAGACGGTGTTGCGGCTGCCGGAGGACCTTCCGAGCGCTGCGTCGTGGTTCCGTATGGCGTCGACGCGAGGGGGCCATCGGGAGGCGGACGCATCCGTGCGCCGGGGCCGCTTCGTGTGTTGACGGTCGGCGCGCTCGGCCTGCGCAAGGGCACGCCCTATGTGGCCGCGGCTGCAGAAACGCTCGGCGACCGCGCGGAGTTCAGGATGGTCGGGCCGATCGCGATTTCGGATGGCAGACGGCGCGAGATCGAGGCGTTCGTCCAACTGACCGGACCCGTCCCGCGATCCGAGATCGCGGCGCACTATGCCTGGGCGGACGTGTTCCTGTTGCCGTCCGTATGCGAGGGATCGGCGACGGTCGTCTACGAGGCGCTCGCCGCCGGCGTGCCCGTGGTGACGACCGAGAATGCCGGCAGCGTGGTGCGGCACGGCATTGACGGGTTCATCGTTCCGCTCGGCGACGTCGAGGCGATCTGCGATTATCTGAACGATCTGGCTGGCGACGACGCGCTTCTCCACGCGATGTCGGCGCAGGCGTTGCAGCAGGCGGCACGGCACACCGTCGCGTTCTACGGGGAGCGGCTGCTTGCCGCGATCGATCGGCCGGAGACAGGGATGTTGCCGCAAGCCGGGGTCATCGCGGCATGACCGAAGTTCTGCACACCGGGTTGCGCGTGGCCTGCAACACCAACCGCCAACTGCGCGTCGCGATGCTGGTGGGCAGCGTGTCGGTCAACGGGGGTGGCGTCAGCGAGGCAGTCCTGTCGCTGACCAAGGCTTTGCAGGCGCGGCGGGGCGTATCCGTGGACATCCTCAGCATCGAGGACGATCCCGCAATCCTGCGCGAGGCGGGCGATCTGCGCTTGAAGCTTTCCAGGCGGGTAGGCCCGGCAGCGTTCGGTTATGCGCCCGGCCTCGTCGGCGAGCTCGTCCGGGGCGATTTCGACGTCGTCCACGTGCACGGTCTGTGGATGTACATCTCGGTCGCGGCGATGCGTTGGGCGCAGAGAACCGGCAGGCCCTATATCGTCAGCCCGCATGGCATGCTCGATCCGTGGGCGCTCAAGAACAGCGCCGCCAAGAAATGGGTCGCGCGAAAGCTTTTCGAGGACGCGCATCTTCGCGGGGCCGCGCGCATCCATGCGCTGTGCGCCGAGGAGGCGAGGGCGATGCGCAGCGCCGGGCTGACCGGACGCCTTGCGATCGTGCCCAACGGCGTCGGCCGGCCTGTCGACCATGTGGAGCAGCCTGCCTGGCGCACGCGGATGCGACGAAATGCAAAGGTGCTCCTGTTCCTCGGCCGCGTCACCCCGAAAAAACAGGCACTGGAACTCATCCAGGCCTGGTCGGGTGCGCGCGGGCGCGGCCCATGGCAACTCGTGATCGTCGGGCCGGTCGAGCGCGGTTATGAGGAGCAGTTGCGTCGGGCGATCGAGATGTCTGGTTGTGCTGACAACATTCACCTCACAGGTCCGGCCTATGGCGATGCGCGGAGCGCGGCATATGCGGCTTCGGATGCGTTCATTTTGCCGTCGCTGAGCGAGGGCCTGCCGATGGCGGCGCTGGAGGCATTTTCTCACTCGCTTCCCGCGCTTCTGACACAGCATTGCAATCTGCCGGAGAGTTTCGATGCGGGTGCAGCACTTCGGATCGGGACCGACCCCTCGGCGATCACGGTGGGTTTGACGCGGCTGTTCTCGCTGAAGGATGCGGAACTCGCGGCGATGGGGCAACACGCCGGCCGGCTTGCCTCGCAGCGCTTCGACTGGGGTGTGGTGGCCGAGCAGTTCGTGAAGCTCTATCGGGAACTCGACTGAACTATTTGCTGCGGTTTCCGGTTTCGAACGGGCTTTGCCGGATTGCCGGCGTACACTGTCCATGGATCGAGATTGCGCGAGGCGACGCCGCGCGCGCCGAGAACCGCGCCTTCGCCGACAGCCACGCCGGGGCCGACGAAGCTTTCCGCAGCAACCCACGCCTTCTTCCCGATTTGGATCGGGCGTGCCCGCAGCGGGAACTCGGGATCGTCGATGTCATGCGACGCGGTGCACAGATGCGCGCGCTGCGAGACGATCGCGTGGTCGTCGATCGTGACCGGCGCGACGTTGTAGCAGATGGCGCCGGGCCCCAGCGACGCATGTGCGCCCATGGTGAGGTTGGCCGGCCACCAGATCGTCGCGCTGCTGCGCACGATCGCCGTTTTGTGGATCGAGGCGCCGAACAGGCGAAGAAGGCCGCGCCGCAATGGATGGAGAGGTGAGGGGCTCCACCGCGCCAGCGTGAACCACGCAACCTGCCAGACCGCGCGCGTCAGGCGATGCGACAGCGGGAAGGTCGCGCCGCCCACGAGGGGTGATCGATTGGCGCCCGACGCGGGAATGCGGTTCAGCGAATGGTCGAGCCCTTGGGGTTTTTGGCGCGGCAGATGGACATTCATATGCGTTCGCCGTTCGCGCGCCGCCGAAGCTCCTCGGTCTTCAGCACTATCATGAATTCGTAATTCGCGATGAGCTTGCAATAGGCGTAGCCGGGCCAGCCATCGAGAAACCCGCGGCGAAGGACGTACATGTAGAGGAAGCGAAGGGTCGAGCGAAACGGCATTCCGGCCGACAGGGACTTGAGTGCGCGTCGCCTGATGTCGCCCTTCGCGCTCAACAAATCCGCGATGCGCACCTTGCTGCGCGGGCGCTCGGCGGCGAGCTGGGCTTCCACCGTGGAGTAGCGGTTGTGCTTGGCGTACCAGGCGTCCATGCCGTTGTTGAAGCTGTAGTGGATGAAGTGCGCGTCGAGTTCGCCGGCACCGCCTTCGGCCACGCAGACGGAGTGGACTTCGCGCTCGAAGCGGACGCGATCCGGCCTGACGAGCCGCGTTATCCAGGTTGGATAGAGGCTCGCATGGCGAATCCACCTGCCCATGAACATGTTCTTGAAGCGGGCCTTGAAGAACGCTTCCGTGCGCGTCGGATCGGCGGCGATGGCGAGCATCTCGTCACGCAGATCGTCCGGCGTGATCTCGTCGGCATCCGGCGTGTAGACCCACGCATTCACGAACGGGATCTGCGTCAGGCCGAACATGCGCTGGCCGTTCTCGGTCTCGTATGCGTGCTGGACGATGCGGGCACCTGCAGTGCGCGCGATCTCGACGGTGCGGTCGGTGCTGTAGGAATCCAGCACGACCACGTCGTCGCTCCAGGCGACCGATGCGAGGCAGGCCGCGATGTTCGCTTCTTCGTTCTTCGTCATGATGAGAACCGAGACGCCACACCGGGTGCGGGATCCAGCCTGGCGCTCGCGGTCCCGCGTCTGCGGTAGCGTCATCGTGGTCATCGCTTTTCACCGAGGATCGACGGAAACGTTTGCGGCTGCTGTCCGACACGGCCGCGCGTGGCCGGTACGATGTGTCCGTTGGCGAAGATCACGAAAGCCGTGTGCGCGAAGAAGGGAACCAGAAGTCCGAACGCCATGACCCCATCCCGGACGCCGGCGATCAGGCCGATATAGCCGACGCCGCCGCAGACCACCGTCGCCGCGGTGAGCACGCCGGCCGCACGCGCGTGAGACACGCCCATATCCACGAGCAAATGATGCAGATGCTGGCGATCGGCGGAAAAGGGGCTGCGCCGCGCCATCGTCCGACGTGCGATCAGGCTGAGCGTATCGACGATCGGCACTGCGAGCACCCAGAGCAATGTGGCGAAGGGTATTCCGTTCTCGCCGTTCGCGAGACGAATGACCGCAATGGCAAGAACCGCGCCGAGCATGACGCTGCCGGCATCGCCCATGAAGACGCTGGCGCGGGGGCGCCATGGATGGCGCATGTTGAAGACGAGGAACCCGATCACGGCGGCCAGGACGGTGAGTTCCTGGAGCGCCAACGCGCCGTCTCCCGAATGGACAGAGAAGAGCGCCAGCCAGAACAAAGCGGCGGCGGCACTCGCACCCGCCAGACCGTCGATGCCGTCGAGCATGTTGAAGGCGTTGACGGTGCCGACAAGGAAGAAGACGGACAGGATCGCGCCCGCGAGCGACGAGAGGAGCCAGGGATTTTCGGTGATGATCGTTCCCAGATTGATTTGGGAGTTGCTGGCGAACGCCACCAGGATGATGGCGGCGGCGAGTTCCGCGCACAGCCTCGACCGCGCCGACAGCCGCCACCGGTCATCGGCCGCGCCGACGAGCACCAGCAGGACGAGACCCACTTCCATATTCCAGGGTATGCGCATCTCGTCGCTGAACCCGATCGCGGTCAGCATGAAGGCGGTGAAGATCGAAAGCCCGCCGCACAGCGGCACCGCTCCTTCGTGCTGCTTGCGCGGATCGGGCAAATCCACGAGCCGAAGCTCGGGCGCGACCCGGCGCAAGAACATGATGAAGACGATGGTCAGCAGGAATGCGTTCAACAGATGCGCGTACAAATTCGACAATTCCACCCCCGACATACATGGCCAGCGCCTCGAATCCGCTGCACCGCCCGCGATCCGACTGCATGCTACGGTTCGCGCATGGCGTGTTCGACTTGGGAAAAGAGGGGGTGGCTCCTACGCCTAAGGAGGAATGGGCTGCGCTATCGCGCTTCGACACCTCCCGCTGGCGTAGGGGTGAATGACGGCAATGCCGATTGCGTATCCCGGGCTTCTCCCCATGGCTGTCTCGATGACCGCCGCTTGCCGCCTGTGATCGACATGCGGCGTGCGTATTCGCCATTCACGCGATTGGAGGTGTGGCGGGCAAGGAAGGACTAGGCCTCCACTGATATGTCAGCGCGAATTCCCTCCGCGAAAGTGCGAGACTCGATCCGTTGGACCCAGCGGTGGAACGAGCTTTGCGATTCAAGGGACGGACGTGATGCGTGTCCGGCATGGTCCCTGCGCGATTGCTGGATGTCTGTTCAGAAACGAGGAAGACATGTCTCGCTTCCATATTGATGACGACGATCTCACTGTACGCCCGCGACGCACCGTGAGCGGCTCGGAGCACGTGGACACCATGGAAACCATCATTCGAAACGCCAGTTCGAAAGCTGTTGCGCTTGCGGCCTTGTATATCAGCCAGTCGATGCTCCTCGAGCTCGAGGCGCGTGGCAAGATGACCGACAAAGATGTGCAGGGGCTGTTGAACGACGCACTCAAAACTCTCAGTCAATCAAGCGGGTTCAGCCGCATTTCGGATACCGAGGTTGCGAGCCGGATCGTCGAGGCGATCAGGGTCAACCACGAACGACTGACGTTCTGAGGCCATCTACCACTTTCGAAGCCGGGCGATGACCGAAAGCGCACGTTTTGCCTGCCCGCATTCAACCTATGCTGGCGAATGGGCCAGACAGTATTCGCGGCGACGTTTCGCCGCCTGCTTGCAGGGGAGCGGCTGGACGCATGAGCCGTGTACGTCGCGCATTCATGATGGCGTCGGTCGAGCAATATCTCGCCCTTCTCGTCAATTTCGGCATGGTGGCCGCGCTGGCGCGCATCCTGTCGCCCGCGGAAATCGGGACCGCCGTGGTGGGGCTCGGCATCTGCGTCATCGTCTTCTCGTTCCGTGAATTCGCCACCGCCGAATTTCTGATCCAGCGACCCACGGTCGAGGCGATCGACATCCGCACATCGGCGACGATCCTTCTCGGCGTGACGCTGATCCTGGCCATTCTCGTGTTTCTGGGCGCACCGCTCCTCGCTGGATTCTACGGCCAGGCCGGACTGATACCGTTCATCTGGGTGCTGATCGCGGCGTCGATCGTGGAGGCGCTCGCCTTTCCGGCCGTCGCGCTGCTGCGCCGCGACATGCGCTTCGGTGCGCTTGCGCGGTTGCGCACCGCAAGTCTCTGCGCCTCGGCCACCGTCACGATCGGACTTGCCGCATTCGGGCATGGCTTCATGAGCTACGCATGGGGAAGCCTCGCGTCGTCATGCGTCATGCTGGCGGTGGCCGCGGTCGCCACCCCCGACGCATTCGGCTTCAAGCCGTCGCTCAAATCCTGGCGTTTCGTCTACGAGTTCGGGCGGTATCGCGGCGCGGTGGGACTGGTCGACCGGGTCTACGACGCGATCCCGCAATTGGTGCTCGGGCGCGTGATGCCGATGTCGGATGTCGGTCTCTACAACCGAACCAGCGCCGTGTGCGCGATACCCGATCGCATGCTGCTCGGCGCGATCTTCGCGATTGCGTTCCCGGTACTCGCGGAGCGCGCCCGCGAAGGCAGGGATATCGGCGATACCTATCTGCGCGCGCTCGGGCTGATCACCGTGATCTACTGGCCGGCACTTCTCATGATGGCGTTGCTGGCCGACAGCGTGGTGCGCGTCCTGCTCGGCCAGGCCTGGATGGAGATCGTCCCTCTGGTGCGCATCGTGGCCGTCGCGAGCCTGTTCTTCTTTCCCGTCATCCTGACGCATCCGATCCTGATGGCGACGGGACACAACAAGGCGGCGTTCCTCTCGAACCTCTTCTCCCGCGCCTTTGCCGCCATCGTGCTGTGCCTGGCGAGCCTCGGCGGCATCAAGGCGATGGCGCTCGGGCAGTTCGTTGCGATTCCGGTCGAGATGCTGATCGCGCTGTACTTCGTCCGCAAGGCCGTGCCGTTCGAGTGGCGCGCATTTGGTGGGATGCTCATGCAAAGTGGAACGGTCACGCTTGGAACGATGGCGGGGCCGCTGGCTGTCGCCGCGCTGTCCGGCTGGCACTTCGAATTCACGCCGCTGGAGGCTCTGTCGATCGTCGCTCTGGCGGGCATGGGTTGGCTGGCTGGCATCCATCTCACGCGGCACCCCGTGTGCCACGAATTGGTCCGGCTGCCGGTCCTCGGGCCGCTCGTCGCAAAAGTCGGCGATCGTCTTCGGTTCTCCGCCGCGCCACGGACGGAACCGGCGGAATGAGCGATGTGCGCCAGCCATTCCACAACGTTGAGGGAGCATGACTTGCCGGGTATCGACATCGTCATTCCAAGCTACAATTACGGTCGCTATCTCGCCGACTGCGTCGAGAGCGTGCGCGCGCAGGGGATCGACGATCTTCGCATCCTGATCATCGACAATGCGTCGACCGATGACAGCCGCGAGGTTGCACGGCGGCTTGCCGCCATGGACAGGCGGATCGAACTGCGATTGCGCGACGTCAATCTCGGCCCGCATGCCTCGTTCAACGAGGGCGTGGACTGGGCGGCGTCGGACTACTTCGCAATCCTGTGTGCCGACGACCTGCTTGCACCCAAGGCTCTGCGCCGCGCAATGCGTGCGATGGAGGCGAATGGCAACGTGCATCTGGCATTCGGCAGGACCCAATTTCTTGCCGGCGAGCGGCAGCCGGTCGAGGAAAGGTCTTCCGTGTTCCTGCATCCGCAGATCATTGCCGGGCTCGATCTCCTGAATGAATTTTGTGCAACGGGCCGCAGCCCGATCGGAGGACCGACGGCGGTGGTGCGGACGCGCGTCCAGAAACAGGCGGGGCATTATCGGCGCGAACTCGCCCACACCGACGATGTTGAGATGTGGATGCGGTTCTGCGCGCTTGGAGACGCGGCCAGGATAGACGCGGTGCAGGTGCAGGCACGCATCCATCCCGTCAACCAGTCCGCCGTGGTCAGCAATGTGCACAAGTGGAATCTGGAGATGGAAAAGGCGTTCGACGCATTCTTCAAGAGCTGCGATCCCAACGTACCGGATCCCGAGCAGTTGCATCGCATCGCGCGGCACAGCTTGGCGAACCGAGCATATTGGTGCGCGCTGTCGCACGCGGTTCGGGGCGAGCCGGGTGTTCTCGATCTCCTGAAATTCGCGATTTCACGCCGGCCATCTCTGGCTGTGTTTCCACCGCTCGTTTCGCTGTTGAAGCGCGACGATGTTTCGAAGCGGGTCGCGGCAACGCTTTCGGCGATGCGCGCACGCCTGAACGTGCGCGAAGCCTGATTGCCTTCAGGTCGGGAAGCCGGAGGGCTGGGTATCGCCCGAGCGCTCGCCTGATCGCCGCGGCGAGAGAATGCGCAGCAGCGCGCGCTCCTGCTCGGCGAGCCTGGACGCGTAGAGCGTCGTGCACCCTCTGATCTGGTCGGAGATGATCGTCCTGTCTCGAAGCACACGGGCGAACTGCGTCTTCAGGAGATCGAGGTCCAGATTCTCGATGGGCTGGGACATATCGTGCAGGCCCATATCCTCCAGCAGAACTTCGTTCTTCCTGGCATAGCCCAGCGAGACGACGGGTCGGGCCATCTTCAAGGCGCCGATAACATTGTGAAACCGTGTCGCAACTACGATGTCAGTGAGGGCGATCTGCTCCATGAGTTCCTGCAGCGTGCGGGTCGGCTGAAGCGTCACGGTTGCCGAAATGTCAGGGGGCGTATGCGCCTTCAGTCGTTCGAGCACATCCGACACGGCCTGCTTGTCCTGCTTGTCGCCCGTCAGCAAACGAACATCGTGGCCCTGCCCGAGAAGCCAGGCAATGAAGGCGACGATCCGACCCGTGTAGCGATCGTAGATCGCTTCGCTGTCGGCGTGCTGCCTGACCCAGCCTGCATAGGCCATGACGCCCACGCCCACCGTCACCCTCTCGCCGCCGGGCGCTCTGCCATTCGGGGCGATCAACGAAAAGGCAAGGTCGGGATAGACGCGATCGGCGTCGCTGCCGCAGCCCAGCGCGATCATGAAATCCTTCGAGATCTGGTCGCGATACGATCGATAGTGACAGAGGCGGGCCGCCGCGACCATGAACCGCCTGCTCATCGCGTGGCGAATGGGGCCCGCGCCGATGCTGACGAAGGCGAGTTTCGCGCCACGAAGACGAGCCGCCAGGCTCCAGCGCATGATCATGAACGGCCATCCGAACGGCACCTCCTGAAAGTCGTCCAGGAAGCCCGTTCCCGGAACGATGAGTGCATCCAGGAGGCCGGCCGCAGCAAACGGATAGACGAGATTGCGCATGCGACCGACCAAGCGGGCGATCGCTCCCGTGGAAAGTCTGCCCTTGGGATCGGCGCGGCCGCTTGAAATGGCCTTGATCCCGAAATCGGCTGTTACCTGCGCGGGATTCGGACAGATGCAGATGAGCTCCGCGTCCGGGCGGTGCGTGCGAAGGAGGCGGATCATCGCTTCGAGCGACGAGTCATTTCCAGAATTGCCGGTGCCGAATTGTCCGAAGAGACCAAGTCGCATGTTTCGCCTCGCCGATGATCGCCCATCCGTATCCGCCTGCCGTGAGGGGGCGAGCAAGGCTGACCTTTGGCTGCTTGGAAGCGACCTCGCCTCCGAAGGGGAGTGGTCCGGAAATTCGGAGGCATTAGCGCGCGCGGCGCGTTCACCCGAAAGGCTTACCCCACCGCTCCATTGCAGGTCTTACAGCGCGAACGGGCCGACATAGCATGGCTCAGGGTTATTGCCGGGATCGTGCCCGGCACTCGGCAACGAAGCAGGTCCACTTTGAGATTTGCCTATTTCGTCAAACCGCATATGGGCGGGACGTTCACCCTCTTCAGCCATCTGCGAAAGGGGCTGGCGGCGCATGGAATCGAGGTCGAATGGATCGCGCTCGAGGATGCTGGCGCCAGGCCCGGCCTGTTGCCGGACGATGATGCGCGGGCGGGAGCCTTCGTCGCTTGTGCCTCTACGAACGACGGGTTTCGCGCGGCCGCGATGATGGATGCGCTTGCGCAGCGCAGGTATGACGGGGTGTTCGTCAACGTGCTCGCAGACCGGGTCGACATGAACCTCGCGCGGTATCTTCCGGCCAGCATGACGCGCATCATGATCGTCCACAACATCACGCCCGGCACCTATGGGGCGGCGCGCGCGATCCGCGAGCATGTTCACGCCACGGTCGGCGTGTCGGAGCGGTGTCGCCGCGACCTCGTCAGCGCATACGGATTCGATGCGAAGCGGACGGTGGCGATACCGAATGCGGTCGATGTCGAGGCGGTGGCGATGCGCGCGCGACCGCCGCGAAGCCGCGACGACGGACTGCGCCTCCTGTATCTCGGGCGCATCGAGGACGCATCCAAGGGCGTGTTCTGGCTCCCCGACATCCTGTCGAAGACTGCCGAACCCATGACCCTGACGGTGGCGGGCGACGGGCCTGATCTGACGAAGCTGAAGGCGCGCATGACGCGCTTCGGCGATCGCGCGCGCTTTGCGGGCTCCGTCGCGCAGGCGGACGTGCCCGATCTTCTTCTCGCCCACGACGTTATGATCATGCCATCCCGGTTCGAAGGGTTCGGGTTGACGATCGTCGAGGCCATGGCGGCAGGATGCGTTCCCGTCGTCTCGCACCTCGCGGGCGTGACCGATACGATCGTGCAGAACGGCGTCACGGGGCTGCTTTTCCCGATCGGCGAACGGGGCATCGCGGCGGCGTGCATCGACGAGCTCGCGCGCGACCCGGCGCTTCTGGACGCGATGTCGGTGCGCAGCAGGGAGCGCGCGCGCCGCTGTTTCGGCCTTGAGCAGATGGCGGATTCCTATGCAGCGCTGATGCGGGACGTCGTGACGCGCAAACCGCCCGTGCCGGCCGCGCTGCCGCTATCGCAGTGGGCCTATCCGTCAGGCTTGCGCACGGGTTTGCGCACCTATCTGCCGCAAAACGTCAAGAACTGGCTCCGGGGTGCGCGTGAGCGCGTGCAGCCCCGCAGCGACGAAACCAGGAGGCGGGCATGATCGACCATGGCTTTGGCAAATCGGACGCGCTGCGCGCGCGCGCTCATGCGATGATTCCAGGCGGTGCGCACACCTACGCCAAGGGCGACGACCAGTATCCGGTTCTTTCGCCAGGGTTCATCGCGCGCGGCAGCGGCTCGCACGTCTGGGATGTCGATGGCAACGAGTACATCGAATACGGCATGGGCAACCGCGCCGTCGGACTGGGTCACGCCTATCCCGAGATCGTCGAGGCCGCGATGCGGGCGATGCAGGACGGAAGCAACTTCACGCGCCCGCATATGCTCGAACCGGCCTGCGCGGAGGCGTTTCTCGAAACCATTCCGTGCGCCGAGATGGTGAAGTTCTGCAAGGATGGGTCGGATGCGACGTCCGGCGCGGTCAGGCTGGCGCGGGCCTATACAGGGCGCGATATGATCGCGTGTTGCGCCGACCATCCGTTCTTCTCGACCGACGACTGGTTCATCGGGACGACGCCGATGAATTCGGGCATTCCCGAAGCGACGCGTCGCCTGACGACTACGTTTCGCTACAGCGATCCGGACAGCCTGCGCGACCTCTTCTCGCAGCACCACGGCAAGATCGCCGCCGTGATCATGGAGGCGTCGCGTGGCGACGATCCGCCTGCGAACTATCTGCAAAGCGTGCAGCGCATCTGCCACGAGAACGGCGCGCTCCTGATCTTCGACGAAATGATCACTGGGTTTCGCTGGCATGTCGGCGGGGCGCAGCAGCTCTATGGCGTGACGCCGGATTTGTCCTGTTTCGGCAAGGCGCTCGGCAATGGCTTCTCGGTGTCCGCGCTGGCCGGCAGACGCGAGATCATGCGGCTCGGCGGGCTCGATCACACCGACCGCCCGCGCGTGTTCCTGCTTTCCACGACGCATGGCGCGGAGACGCACGCGCTTGCGGCCGCCATCGCCACGATGCGCGTCTACAGAAATGAGCCGGTGATCGAGCACCTTTACCGGCAGGGATCGAACCTTCGAGCCGGCATCGAGGCGGCGGTTCGGGCGCGTGGACTGGAAGGCGTCTTCAAGGTGGCGGGACGCGACTGCTGTCTTGCCTTCGCGACGCTCGATCGGGAAGGGCAGGCCTCGCAGCCATTCCGCACGCTGTTCCTGCAAGAGACGATAAAGCGGGGCATCCTCATGCCGTCGCTGGTGGTGAGCTACGCTCACAGCGACGAGGATGTGAACCTCACGATCGAGGCGATGGACGGCGCGCTGGGCGTCTATGCGCGCGCGCTGGAAGATGGCGTGGAGCGGCATCTGGTGGGGCGTCCGTCGCAGGTCGTGTTCCGGCGCTTCAACCATGCCGATGCGAGCGAGGCGAGCGCGAGGCTCGCGGTCGTGCGGTGATCAACCGGCGCGCCTTGCTGGTCGGCGTGCCGCTGCTGATGGCGGTGAGACCGCTTACCGCGCAGCACCTGCCGAGCGGCCGGTTTCCGCTCGCGGTCTCGCCGGACAAGCGCCATGTCATCGACGGAACCGGAACGCCGTTCATGATCCATGGGGACACCGCGTGGTCGTTGATCGCGGACCTGACGCGCGAGGAGACGCTGCTTTATCTCGACGACCGCAGCAAGCGCGGCTTCAACACGATCCTCGTCTCGCTGATCGAGCGCAAGTTCACGACGGACGCGCCGCGCAACGCGTATGGCGAAGATCCGTTTCTGGCGCGGGGGGATTTCTCGCAGCCGAACCCGCTCTATTTCGACCAGGCCGAATGGGTCATCAACCAGGCGCTGCAACGCGGCCTGCTGGTGCTTCTGACGCCCGTCTATCTGGGGTTCGGTGGCGGCGACGAAGGCTGGTATCAGGAGATGGTTACCGCGGGGCCGGAGGTTATGAGGGCCTATGGCGGGTTTGTCGGCCGGCGCTTTGCGCATCTGCCGAACATCATGTGGCTGCATGGCGGCGACTACGATCCGCCGGATCGCGGGCTCGTCCGCGCCGTGGCCGACGGACTGGCGGATGCCGGGGCTGCCGGCATCGCGACGGCGCACTGCGCGCCTGACTCGATCACCGGGCAAGTCTGGAAGGGCGAACCCTGGCTGGCGATGGATACCGTCTATACCTATGGCGACGTGCATGGGCAGGTTCTGGAGCGATATCAGCAATCCGCCATGCCTGTCCTGATGCTCGAGACCGCTTATGAAAACGAGCATGGCTCGACCGAGGAGACACTGCGCATAGCAGCCTATGGCGCGCTTCTGGGCGGTGCTGCCGGCCACCTGTTCGGCAACAATCCGATCTGGCATTTCAGCGGCCCCGGCATCTACGATACCGGCGGGATCGGTTGGCGGGAGGCGCTTGCAAGCCGTGGCACGCAGAGCATGACGCATCTCAAGACGTTGTTCGACACAATCGACTGGTGGCTGCTCAAGCCTGCTCCTGCGGACAGGCCCGTCCACGGAATCGGCGTGCAGCGCATTTTTACCGCGGCGTCTTCGGATGGGTCGCTGTCGGTGTCCTATCTGCTCGATGCTCAGGCAGTCGTCGTTCATCACGCAAGTTTGGCCGTTGCCGGGGCCAGCGCCCAGTGGTTCGATCCGTCGACCGGTGTGCTGACGGACGCCGGCGTCTTGCAGGTTGACGATAGCGGCGCGGTTCGCATGACGCCGCCCGCACGTCTCAACGGCAGCGGGTTTCACGATTGGGTGCTGGTCCTCAAAGCTGACGCATAGCGCGACGACGAGATCGCTCAGGCGTGATCGCGCTTGCGCGCCAGCGCCATCAACGTCCAGCCGAGGCCGAGCCTCTCCTTCAGCCGCTCGACCTGATTGCCGAAGACGGCACGCACCGGCGCATTCAGCTTGCGTGAGTTGACGTACCGCATGATGCCCTTGTTGGCGCGCGGGGTCACCGAGCCGATCTCGATGATGTCGAACGCATCGCTGAGCAGTTCGGTGAGTTCGTCCCTGTCGACCCAGCGTCGCAACTGGCCGGGTTGCGGCGGATCGATCCGGTTGTGACGCTCGAGCACGGTGCGGTTCTGCGTCGCCATCATGAGCGTGCCGCCGGGCCGGAGCAGGTCCGCGATCTTCCGGATGAAGTGTCGCTGGTTTGCCATGTGCGACAGCACTTCGAGCGTGACCACGACATCGTAGCCGCCCCCCTCAAGGTCGAGCGTCATGAAGTCGCCGGCGAGAAAGCGCGCGGCAGGGGTCCGCTGGCGCGCGCGTTCAAGCACTTCGTCTGAGAGATCCGTGCCGGTGACCGAACCGTAGGCCGAGAGTTCGTCGCAGAACCACCCTGCGCCGCAGCCGACTTCCAGAATGTCGAGGTCTGTCCTGCCGGACGCTTCCAGCCAGCGCCGGACGGTTTGCGCCTGCCTGCGGGAAATCTCCTCGATACCCTTCTCGCGCGTTTCCGTGTTCCAGCGGTTCCAGAACTCGCGCTGCTGCGCGATCGGCGTGACGAGACTCATCCAGGGTCCTCCGTGGAAGCGGTAGACCGGAGCCTAGATGATCAGGCCACCTTGAGGCGAACCTGCATTTCGACGGTTTCGGCACACGCTTGCGTCGACCGATGGTCACCTTCTACCCCAATCGGATGAGGGCGCAGCGAGATTGCCACCGCCGTGTCACCCCATCGGTCGGCTCGCAGGCGCGGGTCGCTATGGATAGGCTCTGCCAACACTCACGGGGATCATGGGCATGCGGGTACTGGTTACGGGCCACAAGGGCTATCTCGGTTCGGTGATGGTGCCGATGCTTCTCAATGCGGGGCATCAGGTCACCGGATATGATTGCGACCTCTATGAGCGCTGCACCTACGATCGGGGCGGCGCGCAAATTCTGGTGCCGTCGTTGCGCAAGGACGTCCGCGACGTGGAGCCGGAGGATCTGGACGGCCAGGATGTGGTCATCCACCTCGCGGCGCTGTCGAACGACCCGCTGAGCAATCTCAATCCCGAGATCACCTACGACATCAACCATCGCGGCAGCGTCCGCATGGCGAAAGCGGCGAAGGCGGCCGGCGTGAAGCGCTTCCTGTTTGCGTCGTCGTGCAGCAATTACGGCATATCGAGCGCCGGCCTGATCGACGAGACGGGCGAGCTCAAACCGCTCACGCCCTATGGCTGGTCCAAGGTCATGGCCGAGCGCGATATCGTACCGCTGGCGGATGACGATTTCTGCCCGGTCTACTTCCGGCCTGCCACGGCTTACGGGCTGTCGCCGCGCATCCGGTTCGACATCGTTCTCAACAATCTCGTCGCCTGGGGCGTGGCGGAAGGGCTGATCTTCATGAAATCCGACGGCACGCCATGGCGTCCGATCGTGCACGCCCAGGATATCGCGCGGGCCTTCATCGCGGGGCTTTCCGCGCCGACCGACAAGGTCTGGAACGAGGCGTTCAATGTCGGCACGACGGCGCACAATTACCGCATCAGCGAGATCGCCGAGATCGTTGCGGGCGTGGTGCCGGGATGCCGCGTCGAGTTCGCCAGCGATGCCGGTCCAGACCCGCGCTCCTACCGCGTCAGCTTCGAGAAGCTCGCCCGGGTCCTGCCCGACGCGCGGCCGCAATGGGATGCGCTGGCGGGTGCGAAGCAGCTCTACGGCGCGTTCAAGGCGTCGGGTCTGTCCAAGGCCGAGTTCGAGGGCACACGCTATCAGCGTATCGCGCATATCAGGCAGTTGATCGCCAGCGGCATCCTGTCCGACGATCTGCGCCATACCAGCGTGACGCGTTACTCTCGCGAAATGTCGATGGCTGTCTAGGTCGATAGTTTTCATGGATGCGAGCGTCTATCCAGTCCCATCGGTCGCCGCGGTTCGGATTGGAGATGAAATCCACGCGCTTGCGGCGGAAATCTATCCGATCTGCCGCAGCATCACCGGCGCCGGCGTGCGGGAGACGCTGCGGCTGCTTGGCCGCCACATCGATCTGGAGCAGCACGCGGTGCCGACCGGGACGCGGGTGTTCGACTGGAGGATACCGCGCGAATGGACGATCCGGGACGCATTTATCCGCTCGGCGGATGGTCGCCGCGTGCTCGATTTCAAGGCGTCGAACCTGCATGTCGTGAACTATTCCATGCCGATCCGCCGCTATATCTCGACGGTCGATCTCAAGCGCCACGTCTTCACGCTGCCGGATCAGCCGGATTTGATCCCGTATCGCACATCATACTACGAGCCGGACTGGGGTTTCTGCATGAGCCAGCGTGCGCTCGATGCGATGACGGACGATACCTACGAGATCTGCATCGATTCCGAACTGGCAGACGGGCACCTGACCTATGGCGAGTATGTCCATGCAGGAGAGACCGAACGCGAGTTCCTGCTGACGGCGCATATCTGCCACCCGTCGCTTGCCAACGACAATTGTTCGGGCTTGGCGCTCCTCACGCTCCTGGCGCGCAATCTGGTCGCCCGCCGGACGCGTCACACCTACAGGTTCCTGTTCGCGCCGGGCACGATCGGGTCGCTCGCTTGGCTGGCCGCCAATGAAGAGCGCGTGCCGCTCGTCGATCACGGCCTCGTCGTCTCCTGCGTCGGCGACGCGGGCGGGCCGACCTACAAGCAGAGCAGGCGGGGGAACGCGCTCATCGACCGCGCGATGGCGCATCTGGTGTCGCACCTGCCACCGAACGGCAAGGCGATACCGTTCTCGCCCTACGGTTACGACGAGCGGCAGTTCTGCTCGCCGGGGTTCGATATGCCGGTCGGCCTGTTGCAGAACAGCGCCTTCGGCACGTTTCCCGAATATCATACGTCGGCCGACGATCTGGACTTCATCAGGCCGGAACATCTTGAGCGCAGCTACCGCCTGATCATGGATGCGATCGAGATCGTGGAAACCGACCGCCGACCGGTCAACCTCCTGCCGAAGGGGGAACCCCAGCTTGGCAGGCGCGGGCTTTATTCAAAGCTCGGCGGATCGGGGCCGGGTGCGGCGATGCCGATGCTCTGGGTGCTCAATCTTTCCGACGGTGCGCATTCGCTGCTCGACATGGCGGAGCGTTCGGGGTTGCACTACCGGCTGATCCTTGATGCTGCCGATGTGCTGGAAGCGGAAGGCCTGCTGAGTTCAGGCGAGTGACGCTTCGAGCCAGGTCCAGCCTTGATCGCGTTCGGAGATCACGGTGGGCGTCTCGCGCCAGTCGATACCAAGCGTGGGGTCGTCGTAGCGCAGGCCGCTCGCGGCACCGGGCGTGTAGAACTCCGAGATCAGGTAGGACACCACGCTGTCGTCATCGAGCGTGATGAAGCCGTGCGCGAAGCCTTTGGGGATATAAATCTGGCGGCGGTTCTGCGGCGTGAGCTCGACCGATATCCATCGCCGTCGCGTGGGCGAGCCTGGGCGCATGTCGACGATGACGTCGAGGATCGCGCCCCGGATGCAACTGACCACCTTCACCTCCGCATGCGGCTCGTGCTGGAAATGCAGGCCGCGCAGCGTGCCGCGGTTTACCGAATGCGAGACGCTGTGCTGGACGAAATTGCTCTCCAGCCCATGATCGGCGAATTCGCGCGTGCAGAAGGTTCTGGCGAACGAGCCGCGTTCATCCGCGACCGGCTCCGGTTCGATCAGCCACGCCCCATCAAGTCCGGCTTCCACAAAACGCAAGGCGACACACTCCCGAGCCCTGGCAAGCATGATGCTGCCCTGATGCTCGCGGATGCAAAACCTGCCTTAGGCGTAGACCCTGCGATGGCCTGCATCGAAGGGCGTAGGCAGGCAGCCACGGTGCTGTGCGGGCACCGATGCGTCGCTTCGACGTAGCCTCAACCGTTCGGGTGACCATGTTGCCCGTTCTGCCATATCGGCTCGCCACGACACGGGTCGTATCGTTGCAATACCACGACTGCCGCCGTTTGCCTCGGCGTATCGTGCCGACCTGCGGGGGTTCGCAATGTTTCAGTTCGGGTTTGAGTGTGTTGCGTGTGTCACCCCCGTGGCGGCGGCCGTGGACCATCTTTCAGGAGCGGGTGAATGAATTTCCAGGCAGTCGAAATCGCGCGCGATCTTGTGTCGCCGCGATCCACGGGCACGTGCCGCCTCTGCGCGTCGCCGCTCACGCACACATTCGTGGACCTCGGCATGTCGCCGCCATGCGAGGACTTTCGGACGCCGCAGCAGCTCGACATGCCGGAGGTCTATTATCCGCTGCATGCGCTGGTCTGCGAGACGTGTTTCCTCGTGCAGCTCAAGGAATATGTCAGCCCGGACAGTATCTTCACCGAGTACGCGTATTTCTCGTCCTACTCCACGAGCTGGGTCGCTCACGCGAAGGCCTATTGCGAGGCGATCACCAAACGGCTTGGTATAAGCAGCGACAGTCTTGCGATCGAGCTCGCCAGCAATGACGGCTATTTGCTGCAGCATTTCGGGCCGCTCGGCGTGCCGGTGCTCGGCATCGAACCGGCGGCCAATGTCGCGCAGGTGGCGATCGACAAGGGGATCGAGACGCGGGTCGAGTTCTTTGGTGTCGCACTTGCCGAGCAATTGGTGTCCGAGGGCGTTCGCCCGGACCTGATCATCGGCAACAACGTGCTCGCGCAGGTTCCGGACCTGAACGATTTCGTCGCGGGCATGGCGATCATCCTCAAGCCGGACGGCATCATCACGCTGGAGTTCCCGCATCTCGAACGGTTGATGGCCGAGAACCAGTTCGACACGATCTATCACGAGCACTTTTCGTATTTCTCGCTCATGACCATCATGACCATGGCGAAGCGCCATGCGCTCAAGGTCATCGATGTCGAGGAGTTGCCGACGCATGGCGGCTCGCTGCGGGTCTATCTCGCCCACGTGGCGTCCAGCCATTCGGTCGCGGACGCCGTCGGGACGCTGCTCGATCATGAGCGTGCGTTGGGTTTCGACCGGATCGAGACCTATGGCGCGTTTGGCGAGCGGGCGACGAAGGTCAAGCGCGATCTGCTCGCGTTCCTGATAGCGGCAAAGAACGACGGCAAGCGCGTCTGCGGGTATGGCGCGCCGGGCAAGGGCAACACGATGCTCAACTATTGCGGCATCGGCACGGATCTCATCGACTTCACGGTCGATCGCAATCCTTACAAGCATGGCCGCTACACGCCGGGCATGCACATTCCGATCCACGGACCGGAGGCGATCGCGCGCGCGCGGCCGGACTATATCCTCATCCTGCCATGGAACCTGCGGCATGAGATTGCGGCACAACTCCACTTCGTATCCGCATGGGGCGCGAAGCTGGTCGTTCCGATCCCGCATGTCGAGGTGTTCGAACCCGGGGAGACGCCGTCATGAAAGTCGTCCTGTTCTGCGGGGGTCTTGGAACGCGCATCCGCGAGTACAAGGAAGGCGTTCCCAAGCCGATGATCCCGCTCGGCCATCAGCCGATCCTGCACCATGTGATGCAGTACTATTCCGATCACGGTCACGACGATTTCGTGCTGTGCCTCGGTTACAAGGCCAACGTCATCAAGGATTTCTTCCTGAATTTCCGGCCGCAGAGCTTCGCCGATTGCGTCGTCTCGGAAGGCGGCCGGCAAGTGCAGATTCTGGGCGAGATCGGCCACGACTGGCGCATCACGCTGATCGACACCGGCGTCTGGCGCAATATCGGCCAGCGCCTCTGGGCCGTTCGCGACCAGGTGCGTGGCGAGAAGGTTTTTCTGGCCAACTACAGCGACGGCCTGACCGACGTCGACCTCGACGACATGATCGAGCGCTTCGAGAAGAGCGGAAAGGTGGGTTGCTTCCTCGCGGTGCGCCCGCCGCTGACCTATCATCTCGCCGACATCGCCGAGGATGGTCGCGTGCGCGAATTCCGCACGTCGGACCGTTCGGACATCTGGATCAATGGCGGCTATTTCCTCTTCCGCAGCGAAATCTTCGACTACATGCGCGACGGCGAGGAGTTGGTCATCGAGCCGTTCACGCGGCTGATCGCCGAGGACAGACTGATGGCCTACAAGCATGAGGGCTTCTGGCGGTCAATGGACACGCTGCGCGACTGGCAGGCGCTGGAGGAGATGGTCGAGCGCGGCGAGATGCCGTGGAAGCCGCACGCGGGCACGCGATCCTCGGCGCTGAACCTGACAATGGCGATGCCATGAAAGGGTTGCAGTTCGCGGGCGGAAACCGGCCACTCTCTATCCTCTGCTTCGGCGCGCATTCCGACGACATCGAAATCGGTCTCGGCGGCACCATCCTGACGCTGATCGAGACCAATGCCGATCTCGAGGTGTATTGGTGCGTGTGCAGCGCCAGCGGCAAGCGTGCCGACGAAGCCGAAGCGTCCGCGAATGCCTTCATCGGCAATGGCGCGCGGCAGCATCTCGAATTCGGCAATTTCGAGGACAGCTATTTCCCGTCGCAGAGCCCGCAGATCAAGCAGTGGATGGTCGACATCCGTGCGCGTACGACGCCGGACGTGGTCTTCACCCATACACGCGACGATGCGCATCAGGATCACCGCGAGGTCTGCGAGCTTACCTGGAACGTGTTTCGCGACCAGTTGATCCTCGAATACGAGATTCCCAAATGGGACGGCGATGTCGGGCGTCCGAACATGTATTCGCCGATCAGCCGCGAGCACATGGACCGCAAGATCGATCTCCTGGAGACGCATTTCGGCTCGCAACGGTCCAAGGACTGGTTCGACGACGAGCTTTTCCGTGGCCTCGCACGAATCCGCGGCATGGAATGCCGGGCGCCCGACCGTTACGCGGAAGGGTTCTACATGCGAAAGGGTATGCTTGCCTTCTGACGCATGGCAATGCGTCACGCGTGATGCCTGTGGAAGCAGCCCTTTCGGGACGGTGTCGGTGGCAGATCGGCTGGCCGCCGGAAAATACGGGCACAAGCACTCAGCCGGCGGCCCCATCAGGAGACAGCGCGCCGACCGCATAGATCGGCGTGGCCTCCGATCGGCCCTTGACGGCGATGCGATCGAGCTCGGTCAGGGCAAACCGCCCCGCAACGAGGCCGGCTGTTTCCGGGCCGACGATGACCGGTACGCCATAGTCACGGGTCTTGCTTTCGAGACGTGCCGCGAGATTGACGGCGTCTCCCAGCGCGGAATAGTCGAAGCGCAGTCTTGAGCCCATATTGCCGACGATGCAGTCGCCGGTGTTGATCCCGACGCCGATACCGAGGCGGATCACGTCGTCGCCGGGCTGCGCTTCGGCGGCCAGTTCCTCGTTGAGCGCCACAAGCACGCCTTCCATGCGCAGCCCCGCCGCCACGGCCTTCGCGGCATGATCGGGTTCGTCCAGGGGCGCGTTCCAGAACGCCATGATGCAGTCGCCGATATATTTGTCGATCGTACCGCCTTCTTCGAGAACGATGCGCGACAGCGGGTCCAGAAGCCGGTTGACGATGTTCGTCAGCCGTTCGGGATCGTCCTTCATGCGCTCGGCGAGTGTGGTGAAGCCGCGCACATCGGCAAACAGAACCGAGAGCGTCCGCCGCTCGCCGCCCAGCTTGAGCTGTGTCGGATCGCTTGCGAGGCGATCGACAAGGATCGGCGACAGATATTGCGAGAAGGCACGCACGATTTCGCGCCGTTGCCTGCTTTCCGCGGCGTAGTCCCAGGCGCTTTGCGCCGATGCGACCAGAATGAAGGCGAGGGCAGGGGCGACCGGCGGCATGTAGAAGCGCGCGCCGTGCAGGAGCAGAAAGCTGCCGGTGACGAGCAGGGCGAGAGCGCCGAGCCCGATGACGAGGGTCTTTCTGCCGCTGCCCCGCCAGACTGCGAATGCGGCGAGCGCAATTGCGACGACTACGCCCAACAGGCGGATCGGCTCAGGCGCCGGCTGGATCAGCACCCCGGGACGCAGATTGTCATAAAGCGTCGCTTGGATTTCCGCGCCGGCGACGAGCCTGCCGGTGCTCCAGGTGTGGGACGTCGCATAGGCGTCCGCGCCACCTGCCGCGATCGTCGGTGCGTTCTGGAGGCTCAACCCGACAATCACGATCCGGTCGCGAAAGGTGTCGGGCGGCAGGAATTCCGGGGGATCGAGCGCCTGATAATAGCTGACGGTTTGGTATGTCCGGGCCGGGCCGTAGACCTGAACCAGGCCGGACGCCGCTTCGCCCGCTTCTCCGCTTGCAATGCCGCGCAACCGGCGCGCAAAGCTGTCGGGATAGGCCGGCATGCGGCGCAGCGTGCCGTCGCCGTCGAGCGAGATCGACGCGATGCCGGGGACGGCGCCGGCGTCCGTGAGGGCCGCCAGCGGTTCCACGCGGATGAGTTGCGAGGATTGCGGGGTCTCCACGAAGGTCTCGTCGGCGGCCAGAACGATTTCTGGTCCCATGACTGCTGCGAGGGCGGCATCGGCCTGCGGCCGCGTCGGGTCGGCGAAGATGATGTCCATGCCGATCGCGCGCGCGCCAGCCGCCCGCAGGCTTTCGATCAGGCGCGCGTGAAGCTCGCGCGGCCACGGCCATTGCAGCCCGATTTCCGCCAGCGAGGATTCGTCGATGGCGACGATGATCGGCGCGTCATCGGGCAGAGCGGGCATGCGGAGCGTGGAGAGAATGTCGAAGGCCTGGGCCTCCACCATCCGCCACGGAGGCGTCCGGGTGAGAGGTAGCAGCACAAGCATCGCAACACAGCAGAGGAAGGCCATCACAACCCGGCGATTGCCGAAGCTGCGCCGCCACGGCACGGGAACCGGCATTAGAAACGAACCTTGAGCGATCCCGTGAAGGTGCGGCCCCAGCCGGGGATCTGCGTCTCGACCTCGAAGGTTTCATCGAGCAGATTGTATGCGCCGAGTTCCAGGGCGAACCGCTTGTCGAAGGGTTCCCAGGTCGCGAAGGCATCGACGGTCCAGTAGGACGGCAATGCCTCCGTTTCCGATCCAAGCCGCTCGCCGATATAGGTTCCGGCTAGCGTCAGTTTCACGTTCGACGGGTGGACGAAGGTGGCGCCGATGCGTGCCGAGGTTTCGGGAACGAACGGCAATGCGAGGCCAAAGCCGGCGCTCGTCGGATCGAGATTGCGCGATTGCGCGATTGCGATCGTGCCGAAGACCCCAAGGCCGTAGCCCAGCCGAACGTTGGCCGTGGCGCTGACCCGGTCGATCCGGCCCTCCGACAGGGAATAGGATGCAAGCCCGGCCGGCGTGGATATCGAGAGGCCGTCGAGTTCCTGATGCTGGTAGTCGAGCGAGGTGAAGATGCGGTCCGTCCACTCGGCATTCCAGCGCGCGGCGAAGGTGTCGGTCAGGCCGCCGATATCCATCGGCGCCTGGTTGGGTTGCAGACCTGCAATGCCTATGGGCGACAGCGTCGTCTCGTTGATGCCGTTGGTTTCGCGCATGAAGCCGGTGGTCAGCCAATGGCCGTCGAGCGGAGACCATGAGAGGCCCACACGCGGCTCCAGGCGCTGGATGTCGAGGTCGCCCGCAAGGTATGTGCCGAAAAGTGCGGCCTCCGCCCGGAGATCGGGGCGGATCTCCCATATGCCGTCGAGGTAGGCGCGCGCGAAGCGTGCATCGACGGCCTGCGCGTCCGTGGTCGTCGTTATGCCTCCGCCGGTGATCACGAGTTCGGTGGTGGCCTGGGTCTGCGTGAGCGAACCCGCCTCGACACCGTAGCGCCATGCCATGTCGCCGGTCGAAACCGTGTGGTTCAGTGCCGCCAGATAGGTGCTTTGCGTGAATTCGCGATCCGTATCCAGAAGGGCAATCGGCACGGAAGCCAGGTTGAAGAGGATGCGGCGCTCGGCACTGGACTGATCGACATCGGACGCGAAGACGGCCGCGTTGAGGACGTTCTCGTGGCCGAAGGTGTGGCTCCATCCAAGACCGCCGCGGATGCTTTGTCCGGCGATATCGCGGTTGTAGCTGACGGGAAGGATGGAGAGTTCCACGCCGTTTGACAGCGACGGTTTCGCCCGGTCGATGTCGGCATAGGCAACGACACGATCGTTGGGCGTCGGACGCGCCGTGAGATAGCCGATACCGCTGACGAGATCGGACGACAGGTCGAAGGCGGTGTAGGGAATGGGGGTGCCCGGCTCGATGCGCTCGCGGAATTCGTCGCTTCGGCGCGTGGTCAGATTGCCATACAGGCTCCACGGTATCGGGCTCGTCGCAAAGGCCTGAACCTCGGCGTTTGCAGTCCATCCCTTGCCATTGTCGGAGCTGATGAAGCCGCCGCCGAGCGCGCCCTCGACGAAGGGCCGGCTGAAGAGATTTGCGCTGCGCGCGCGGCCGGAAATCAGCTCCGGCGAGAACATCAAACCCTGGAAGAGCGAGGAAAAGCCGTTCGAGGTCGTGCCGGGGTCCACCGGCTGCACGCCGGGTTCAAGGCTCGTCGCGAACGGATCCGGGCTTCCCGAAACGGCCTGGTCCACGAGTGCCGACCCCGAGAACGGGCTGAAGACCACGTCGCCATAGAAGCGGCCCCACGCGTCCAGCCCTTGCAGACGAAACGCGCTGCCAAGGAGCGAGCCGGCTTCGCGGTTGGCGCTGAGCCCCGCATAATCGCCGCCGCGCGCACGCGAGCGCCGCACCGTCTCCTGGGCGTTGTCGATCGCCGCTTCCGCGTCGTAGTCGTCGATCGCGATCGCAGCCCGCATCGACGCGGTGACGGGATCGTTCGGATCGAGCCGTTCCGCGTTGCGGATCGCCTGATCGGCGGGCTCGCGATCGCCGGATTCGTAGTGGGCTGACCCGAGGAGCAGGACGCCCTGCGCATAAGCGGGGTTCGCCGTCGTTCCGGCAAGGAGGTCGGCGCGTGCCTTGTCCATCTCGCTGGTCTGCAGATGATAGCGGCCGCGCGCGATCAGCGCGAGGTCGAAGGTCGGGTCGACCTCCATCGCGCGATCGATCATCGCCTTGGCTTCCTTTATGCGATCCTGATCGAGGTAGAGAATCGCCAGATTCGCATAGGAAACCGGATCGGCGGGGTCGAGCGCGATGGAGCGTTTCAGAGCCGCTTCGGCTTCCCGGTTCGCGTCGCGCGCGCTTTGCAGGAGCCCAAGCGCATTCCAGATCGAGGTGGAGCCGGGCGCGAGAGCCGCCGCGCGGTTCAGGTCGTCGAGCGCGCCGTCCAGATCGCCTTCGACGTCCGCGCGGTAATTCGCGCGCGCCTCAAGCGCGGTCGGATTTTCGGGATCGAGCCGCAATGCGCGCTCGATCGCTTCGCGGACCTGAGCGCGATCGTCCATGAGAAGCGCGAACTGCGCCCGGACGGCGGGAAGGGACGGATCGTCCGGATATCGTGCCTCGGCGCGTATCAGCACATCGATGGCGGCAGTGATGTCGCGCAGAAACCCTGCCGCGTAGGCATCGGCCAGCGCGCCATAGGGGCCGTCCACGGCGGCAGGCGGGTCTTCGGCGTGCTTTGGGTCAGCCAGCGCGCGCGCGAAATATCCGCCATAGGTCGCGATCGAGCGACGTTGCGAATCGAGCGCGGGAAGGGCGCGGGCGAACAACGCCGCCGCGTCCCGATAGCGCTGCTGGCTTCCCGCGATCATCGCTTCGACCAGATCGAGGCGTGCGCTTTGGGTCTCCGACAGGCGCTGCCGGCGCGCTGCCGTCACGGCGATTTGCGCCTCTTGCCATCCCTTGATCGACAGCGACGTTTCCGCCAGCGAGACCCAGTCCTCGGCGCTGCGCGCGGATTCATCCAGTGTCTCGACACGCGTTTGCGCGCCGCGCATGTCGCCGATGCGAAGCGTGGAGGCGGGCAGGAAGGTGAAAGCGTTGCGTAGCGTCAGGTAGTAGAGCATCTGCTCGCGGTCGTCGGGATTGACGATCACCACCTTCGTCGGTGCCTGTCCGATGCGGGCGACGGCGGACTCGCCGGCGGACACACTGACCGAGCCGAATTCGTTTGCAAGGTCCACATTGCCGTCCAGCACGATCAAAGACGTGCGGTCGCCGTCAACGTTGAGCGAAAAATCGGTGCCGCGAATGGCAGCCGCAGCGGCGGGGGTCTCGACCGTCAGGCCGATGCCGCCGGTTTCGGCCCGGCCCCAGACCGAGCCGCCTTCCAGGCCGAAGACGCTGTCCGACGTGTCGCCGACCCTCTTGACCAGAAGTGTGGTGTTGCGACCCAGCCGCAATTGGGTTCGGTCGGAGAACAACACCGCAAGATGGCCGATCGCGTTGGTGCGCAGCACATCGCCGGCCAGCAGGTCCTGCGAGACATCGACGGTGCGCCAGTCCCCGACATCGATGAAGCGCACTTCCTCGCCGGATTTGCGCGCGATGACGGAGCCGGCCGCCTGCGTACCGCGCGGCAGGATATCGGCGAACGCCATCGACGTCCCAAAAGGCACGAGTACCGCAAGAAGGGCCGCGAGTGGCACACGCATTACAATGCCCAGAAAGAAAAGCCGGAAACGGAACTAGAGCGAAGCAATATCGCGAGTCAAGATGCACTTGATAGAGGGTCTGCGTTGTATCATTACTGTTGCACGCCGATCATAAAATACCGCTCGGGACTCCTATATCCGTGACAGAAAAAGCAGTTGATCATCTTATTTCGGCAAGCGTTTCAGATGGCTCTCTCGAAGCCATTGTGGAGAGGGGTCACTATCTGGATCACCTCAAGAAGGTGAACGACGTCTACTACGACCAGATCAAGATCGCCGATCAGAAGGCGGCCTATATATTCACCTTCATGCTTGCGTTTTTGATCTCTTCAGCGGAAGGCAGGGGCGTCTTCAGCATCAAGCGCTATATGAACGAGGCATGGCTGCCCGTTTTCATGTCCGGCCTGATGGCGATCGCCGTGCTCTGTTCGCTCATCGCCGCGGTGCTGGTCGTGCTTCCGCGAAAGGCGTCCGCTGGAACGTCGCTCTATTGGGGCGCATGGCCCGCGAACCGCGCGCGCTTCATCGAAGCCGACCGAACCGGCGATCCCGAGTTTCTGACACGCGAATATCTCGGCAATGTCGATGCGCTGGCTGCCATCGCCCGCAAGAAATTCCGCTTCGTCGCCCTGGCGTTTCGCGGATTGCTGGCTACCGTCGTCGCGTACGTCCTGCTTCTGACGTTCGGATAGGCGTTTGCCCGTCAGATGCGGCGCAGATGGTTGTCCCATGCGGGGGCCGACGCGCTTTCCGGCCTGATCTGTCGTTCGGCGGTCGCTTCGAGATCGCTGATCGCGCCGCGTCCGCTCGTTGCCAGTACGTGACTTGGGGCGAGCGGCGCAACGCCGCAGCCATCGGCGAGATGACGGTCGCCGAGGTGGCGCCCGGTGGCGGCATCCCAGAACGCGATGATGCCGCCGCGCGGCGATGAGGTTGCGATGATCTCGCCGGCGTGGTCGATTGCCAGCGACCCGACATAGTTCTCGAGTGCCCGCAGCGTCTCGCGCGGGCCGGGGAACAGCTCGGGCGGCGCGCCGCGCCGATGCCGGCCCACAAGCGGCGGCCGATCGGACGGATCACCCTCGAACTGGCAGCCGAACCACACCGCGCCGGCTGCGTCGATCGTCAGGTGGCGGATGGAAAGCTGGTGCAGCTCCGGGGCGAGCGTCACAGTTTCCGCGATTTCGTCGCTCGCAAGGTCGATGTAGGTCAGGCTCGGCTTCATCGTGCCGAGATTGAGTTTCACGCGGTCGTAGTCCGGGTGGGTCAGGATGCCGCCATTCGCGACGCAGGCGGTGCGGCCATCGGGCATCAGGACGATCTCGTGCGGGCCGATGCCGCCCGTCTCGAACTCGCCGATGCGGCGATAGCCGTCGCCGACGACATAGACGCCGGTCACGCCGTGGCCTGCCTCGTAGGCGCTTTCGCTTGCGAACATCAGGCGGCCGTCCGGCGAGAATATGCCATGGCCGAAGAAGTGGCGGCCTTCCGCAGCAATAATCGGCACGGGTTTGCTTTTGCCGTCGATGTCGAACGCGACGGCGTAGCGGCCCGGCGATCGGGCGAACGCGACTGCGCGGCGCCGGGGCGCGTCGATGGCGAAGGAATGGCCGCGCTCCTCGACCGGGAGAACCAGCCGGTCCTGTCCCGCTGCGTCGATGACTGCGACCTCGTAGCCGCCCCCGTTCATTCGCGCGCCGAGGAACAGGGCGTCGTCGGCAAAGGCAGCGCCGGGTGCGAGTGCGGCGGCGCCGGCAAGCGTCAGGAAGGTTCGGCGATCAATCTCCATCGAGCGCGTTGAACCCCATTGTCAGACCCAGTGCGGCGGCGAGTTCCTCGGATACGAGATGGCCCGCATGATCGATCGCGATGTCCGCAAATCCGATGCGCGCGCGCTCGCTGCCGAAGGCGGTTTCCGCAGGTTCCGCGATCTCCCCCAGAACCCGGATCGTGCTGTCGAGTTCGAAGCGGATGGAATCCGCGATGAAGCGCGTGTCCTGGGGCAATGTCTGCGCGTAATTGGCGGCCGCGAGCAGGTCGCGCGCGCCCTCAAGTTGCGCGGCGACGAGGCCGAAACTCAGATCGCTGCGCCACAAGGGCGCGCGGCGGCCATTGGCGGCATCCACATCTTTTCCGAGTGCGGGCTGGAGTTCGGCCGCGCGGACGAACTGGAAGATGGTCGCGAGTGCCTTGACGATCTCGCCATCGACTTCGCCTGCGGTGCGATAGGGCTCGGTGTCGGCGGATGGCATCTCGAAGGCGCGGCTGAACGCGGTGTCGGCAGCCCAGCCCTGCATTGCATCCGTGCTCATCGTCGCGATGTTGACCGCGATCGCATGAGCGAAGGTGCAGCGGACGTCATGCCCGGTGCGCGCAAGGTCATCGGAACTAGTGCCGAAAAGCACGAACTCCAGCGCGGGCAACCCCTGAAGCGCGACGCTTTTGCCGGCGATGTCTTCAGGCGTCGTTCCGCCATCATCCGCTGCCAGCGCTGCCTGCACTTGCTTCAGCGCGGTGCCGCGCGGATCCGGCCAGAAGAACAGCCGTTCGAAGCGGTTGTCGGCGGCCAGCGGCCCGAACCGCAGCACGCTTGCGCGACCGAATGCGCGAACGAGGTCTCCAAATTCGGCGCGCGTCTCATCGAGATTCGTCTGTGCCGGTGCGACGCACAGCGCTTCGACGCTGGAGGCTGTCTCCTGAGCCGTCGTCGCCAAGGCCTCAAGAGCTGGACGGGCGAATGTTTCGGCAACGGCCGTGCCGGGCCCAACTTGAGCGAAGGCGGGAAGGGCGGTGATCGCCGCGATCAGAAACACGGTCAGTCGAACCATCAGAGCGACTCCAGAAATCGAAGAAGGGCGTCGCGCTCGGCCTTCGGCGACGCCGCGAAAATATCGCGGGCGCGCTGTGCCTCGCCGCCGTGCCACAAAATGGCTTCGGTCAGGCTACGCGCTCTGCCGTCATGCAGGAAGCCCGCTTCCGCGCTGACCCGGGACGCGAGGCCGATCCCCCAGAGAGGCGGCGTCCGCCACTCGTTTCCGTCGGCCAGGCCTTCGGGTCGTCCGTCGCTCAACCCGTCGCCCATGTCGTGAAGCAACAGGTCGGTGTATGGCCAGATCAACTGGAAACGCTGTGCTTCGTGGCCGGCCGCGCGGCTGGTGACGAATTTCGGGATGTGGCAGGCAACACAGCCGCTTTCGTAGAAGACCTGCTTGCCCGCGAGCACTTCCGCGTCGTCATGATTCCTGCGTGCAGGCGGCGCGAGGTTGCGCGAATAGAAGACCACGAAGTCGAGCAGGTCGCGCGGCACTTCCTCGTCGCCCATCGCGGCTTGCGCGCCGTGCGGCATCGCCCGGCATTCCGTCTGCGCCTGCGTGCACTCGCCCCAATGGTCCGGCGCTACCGGGCTCGACAGGCCCATGTCGCCGGAAAAGGCATGCGCGGTCTGTTGCTCGACGTTGGGTTCGACCGCCTTCCAGCCGAAGCGGCCGATGGTCAACCCGCCCTTGCCGTCACCGACCATGTTGGGCCGGCCAGATATTCCGTCGCCGTCGGAATCCTTCGGGTCGGAAAGCGCAAGAATGTCCGCCTCGTGAATCGCTTCGAGCAAGCCCATGCCGGCCATCGCGGGAGCGACGCGCGCCGAGGTCATCAACTCGGGCGGCAATGCGCCGTAGCCCGGATTGGCGATCTGGAGCGTCGGCTTGCGCAAGGTGAAGACCTCGCCGCCGGCCAGCGTGACGGGAATGTCCTCATAGGTGATGTGGACCTTGCCTTCCGGTTTAAGGCCGGCGGCCGCGTTGTCCTGCAATTGCAGCCCATAGACCGGGTGCGGCGCGGCGGGGAGGCGGCCGGCGGCGATCGCGGCAGCCTGTTCGTCGTTGGACGGAACGGACAACCGGACGAGGAGCGAGGTCGCGTCAGCACCCGTCGCGAGCGGCGCGTGGCCCCTTCCATCCTTGATGTGGCAGCCCTGGCAGGAGCGCGCGTTGAAGAGCGGCCCGAGCCCGTCCGATGCCTGGGTCGAAGAGGGTGCCGTCACCCAGTCCTTGCGAAACAGGCCGTTGCCGACCAGAAAACGCTGCTGGTCGTCGAAGCTCAGATTCTGCGAGGGGTGGGACAGGGCGTTGGCATCGCCCACCTTTCCAGTGGTCGCGGCCCCGCCCTGCTTTGCCTCGAAGCGCTCGGGCGCGGTGAAATCGTCCGTCGGGTGCGTGACCTTCTCAACGCGCGCGCTATCCTCAGGCGAGAGATCGTCGCGCGCAGGAGCGACCATCGCGACAGCACCGGTCGCGACAATGCAGAGAGCCAGTAGGGCCAGTCTTGGCTGCATTCGTCAGTGCGCTCGCCAGATCGATCCGCCGAGGCGCCCGCCCATCCCTTACTTGAAGACTTCGTCGGGGTTGTCGAGACTGTCCGAACCCTCGATCGTGACGTCGCTGACGCTCAGGGCCGCGATCACCCGTTCCAGCGAGCGCGTCTGCGCGACCAGCCCGTCGATGACTGCCTGGACGACTGCATTGCCCTCGGTATTGCCTTCGCCGATCATCTGGTCGTAGGCCTCGCCGCCTTCGGCACGCGCCTTCAACGCCTCGGCAGCCTTGACGGTCTCTGCAAGCTTCGCTTCCATCTCGTCGGCGAGTGCCGCGTCCTTCTCGCGAACCAGGCTGGCCACGCTGTCGCCTTCGACTTTCGATCCGTCAATGCGCGTGTAGCTGGCGTTGTAGACGTTCCGGATGCCGAGAACGTCGTAATAGTGCGAATTGTGCGTGTTGTCGGAGAAGCAGTCGTGCTCTTCCTCCGGGTCGTGAAGCATGAGGCCGAGCTTCATGCGTTCGCCCGCAAGCTCGCCATAGGAGAGAGAGCCGAGGCCGGTGAGGATGGCCGACAGGCCCGCCGCTGGCTCGCCATCGGTGAGTGCCTTGCGCGCCGCGCCGTCGTCCTGCCAGTTGGCGACCATTTCCTCGAGGTCTGTGACGAGCAGTTCGGAGGCCGCCGCGAGATATTGCGCCCTGCGATCGCAATTGCCGCCCGTGCAGGCGTCGACGCTGAAGTCGGTTGCCGGCCGGTTGCCGGCGCCTGCGTCGGTGCCGTTCAGGTCCTGTCCCCAGAGCAGGAACTCGATCGCGTGATAACCGGTCGCGACATTGGCCTCGATGCCGCCCACTTCCTGAAGGGACTGAATGGTCTCGGGCGTGATGGTGGAGGCGTCGATCGTCTCGCCGCCGGCGCTGATGCTGGCATTGGCGATGACGTTGACGACGTAGAAACCGTTGGTGTCGGACTCGGTGCCATAGCTGGCATCGACATAGTCGATCAGGCCCTCGTCGAGCGGCCAGGCGTTCACGCGGCCTTCCCATTCGTCGACGATCGGATTGCCGAAGCGGAACGCTTCCGTCTGCTGATAGGGAACGCGGGCCGCAAGCCATGCATCGCGCGCCGCCTTGAGCGTGGCGTCGGTCGGGCCGGCGATAAGAGCATCGATCGCAGTATCCAGCGCCTTGGCGGTCGTGAGGCTGTCCTCATAGCCGGCAAGCGCGATATCCGCATAGGTCTCGAGGATGGAAGCAGGCTCCGCGGCTTGCGCGTGGGAGACGAAGCCAGCGACGATAAAGCCGGCAAGCATGCCGGCTGATGCGACTTTCATGGGAGTATCCTCGGCCTATCGTGGGTCGCGGGCCGCCGCTTCGCGGCTCCGGATCGTCCACATCTAAGCCGGATAGATTGCACCATTAAAGAAGATAATCAATGTCAACTTTCATGGTGGGGATCGTCACGTTTCGTGATGATGTTGGGATATCACCCGGACCGGGTATCGCCGTAGTCGCTGCCCGATCCGGTCCCGCCGATGGCTTTCAGGACCTCGTCGCACGTCGTCACGGCCGCGACATTCTGCATCGCGTAGTCGATCGAGGCGCGGTGCCAGTCGGCATTCATGGTCGAGCAGCAATCCTCCGGGATGATCATGATGTAGCCCTTGTCCGCGCCGGTGCGCGCGGTGTGCTCGATCGACATGTTCGTCCAGGCGCCGGTCTCGATGATGATGTCGCGGCCTTCCGCCTTGAGGATCGTCTCCAGCGTCGTGCCTTCCCACGCGCTCATGCGCATCTTGGAGACGACGTGATCGCCGGGTTTCGCCTCCAGTCCGGGCACGGGTTCGGCACCCCACGTGCCTTTCATCAGCGCGTTGGAATCGATCACGCCCTCGAAGAGGGGGGCGTTGAGCGTCAGGCCTTTCGCGCCGTTCGGCACCTCGAACCAGACATGGATGATGGGAACGCCCGCTGCGCGACAGCCTTCGGCAAGCTTCCTGATGTTCTCGATCGCGTTCTGCTCGCGGCAATGTTGCGGCGAACCGGAACTGGCGAATGCGCCGTTTTCCATCACCACGTCGTTTTGCATGTCCTGGATGACAAGCACGCATCGGCTGGGGTCGAGCGGCATCGAACCGTCTCCGCTTGAGTGGTTTGAGGGTGCGCGCGCCGAGGACGCCTGCGCGCGGGTGCGCATGAAGGGTTCATTCCGCGGACCGATCTTCACGTCAACGGCATAGACCGAGGTCGACGCGCAGACGAAGAGCGTGCGCCAGTCGTCGCCGCCCCAATGCAGGTTCGCTGGCAGTTCCGGGATGGAAACCTTGCCCATCAGCTCGCCCGCAGGCGTATAGACCCAGACACCGCCGGGTGCGGTGACCCAGACATTGCCCTCGGCATCGCATTTCATGCCGTCGGGCACGCCCGGCCGCATGCTGTCGCGCAGGCCGGACGCGAACATGCGCGGGTTTGCAAGACTGCCGTCTGCCTTCACGTCGAAGACGCGGATGTTGCACTGGTCGGTGTCGTTTACGTAGAGCAATGTCTCGTCGGGCGAGAAGCAGAGGCCGTTCGGCTGCGTGAACAGATAGCGGTCCACGAGAAGCTGAGGCTCCGCATCGCGGCTGCCCGGCGCGATGCGATAGACGCCCTGAAAGCCGAGTTGCCGCGGCCGCTCGACGCCGAAACGCGGCATGCGCCCGTACCACGGGTCGGAAAAGTAGATCGAGCCGTCGGAACGCACGCACAGATCGTTCGGGCTGTTGAGCTCGCGGCCCTCAAAATGCGAAGCCAGCACCTCACGGCTGCCATCCGGCCGGAAAAGCACCACGCAGGACGTCGCGTGTTCGCAGGCGAGCAGGTTCAGCTCGGCATCGTAGGTCAGGCCGTTGGCCTTGTTGGTCGGCCGCAGAGCCTCGCGCACGCCGCTTTTGTCCCAACGCCGGCGCACGTCGCCCGGCATGTCGGAGAACAGCAGGTGCTTCTCGACCGGATGCCAGATCGGGCCTTCGGTGAACCCAAAGCCCGATCCGACCTGCCTGACCGGAGCATGCTCGTCGACCAGCTTGCGAAACTCAGGCCTCACCGCCTCATGCGCCATGGCCGTGTCCTAAACCGGAAACCAGTTGCGCTGCGGCACGGTCTGGCTGATCGGCCCCGGCACCGCCATGTCGAGACGCCCGACGATGCGGCCGTTCTCGACCTTGGCAGGCTTGTCATGCACCGGCAGCAGGAATTTCGACCCGTTGAGCAGCTTCTTGATCGCGGCCTTTTCGGCCCGTTTGGAGCCGGAATGGTTGCCGGTCACCTGCGGTTCGTTCAGCGAAATCTGGTGAAATGGGTCCACGATCTGGTTCTGGATATCGTAGATGACGTCGCCGCAGATGGTGGCGCGGCCCTCGGCCGTCTCGACATGCACGTTCATCGAGCCTTCCGTGTGTGCGTTGGCGGCCTCCAACACGACGCCGGGAATGAGTTCGACCGGACCGGACAATTCGAGATCCTCGAATTGCAGCGCGTTCGGCGTATGCAGCCGCTCGATCAGGTGCATGATGTCGGGCTTGGGGTATTGCGGATGCATCAGGCCGGAGACCGAACATTCCATCTCGCGGCGATTGACCACGACCGTCGTGTTCATCGGGAAGTGATCGTCCTTTCCGGCATGATCGATGTGCAGATGCGTGTGGCAGATGTAGCGGACGTCGCCGGGCTTCACGCCGTGGCGCGCAAGCTGGTTCTCGATCATCTGCTCGTGGAATTGCAGTCCGCGCATGCCAAGGATTTCCATGATCGCGTTGTCGCGGAAGCCGGTGTCGACCACGACCGGGTACTGCCCGCCGAGGATCAGGAAGCCGTAGGTGTAGACGCGCGCGGTGCGCCCGCAATTGCGGCCGAGAACGAGAAAACTCGATTCCAGCTCGATGTCGCCATAGTCGAGAACCTTGATCTCCAAAGCCATTTCGCGTCTCCTTCCTGTGTTCCCCGGTTCGTTTCGACTGGCTGCTAGAGCCGGTAGACCCGCTTTGCCGTGTCGTAGAAAATCGCCTTTTGCCGGCCCGCGCTCAGATCGTTCGCAGCCCGGAGAAACGCCTTCGTCAGTTCGCCATAGGTCGTCCAGAGCTTCTCGATCGGGAAGTTCGAGCCGAACAGGCAGCGCTTCGCGCCGAAGATCGCGACCGTGTCGTGCAGGATGCGCTCGATGTGCGCGGCATCGTTGCGGTGGATGAACGTGCCGAAGCCCGACAGCTTGGAAACCACGTTGTCGCGCTTCGCCAGCAGCTTCATCTGCTTCTTCCAGTAGGCGCGGCCGTCGTCGGACAAATCCTCCGGCATGCCCGCATGCTGGAGGATGAACGTCACTTTCGGGCAGGCATCGATCAGTTCGCAGGCGCTTTCCATCTGGCTTGCGAAGACCTGCAGGTCGAACGCCCAGCCATAGTCGGCGAGGTAGCCCACATTGCGCTGAAGGTCCTTGTCGCGGCAGATGTCGTGCGTCTTGGCGAAGCGGTATTGCGGGTTCTGGTGATAGTGCAGTTGCTGGCGGATGCCGCGCATCAGCGGATGCTTCGCAAGCTGGTCGAGGGCCGGGCGCGCATCGCGCACCATCATGTCGCAATAGCCGACGATCGCGTGCGGCCAGCCTGTGCGCCCGGCGGTCTCCTGCACCCACGCGACTTCGTCCGCCGCCCAGTTCGGTGCCCAGTTGGTCTGGACATAGACCGATTTCTCGACATTCGAGCCCGAAATGTCGTGGAGGAATTCCTCGATCGGGTAGTCGCGCTTGATCGCGTCATACTCGCCGAAGATGCGCGGCTGTGTCGGTCCGAGCAGCCAGGGAAGATCGGCCTGCCGCCAGATGTGATGGTGGGAATCGATGATCTTCATGCACGCAGTCTCCGTTCAAAGCCAAGCACCTCGCCGCAGACGCTCGCAACGCTCGATCCGTCTCCCAGGCGATCGATATGCGGCAGCACGGATTTGAGCGCGGCCGTCTCCACCGCGTATCCGTCCTCGCCGGCGAGGGGGGACAACCACAGCACCGCCCAGGCGTGGCGATCGAGGCGTTCCATGGCGTCGGTCATGGCCGTGTGGTCGCCGCGTTCCAGGCCGTCGGACATCACGATGCACAGCGCGCCGCGTGCCGCGCCGGCGAACCGTGGCACGGACAGGAACGCCTGCAACGCATCGCCGAGGCGCGTGCCGCCGTCCCAGTCCGCCACCAGCGTTGACGCCAGAGCGAGCGCCTGATCGGGGCTGCGGCGGCGCAGCGCGCGCGTGATGCGCGTCAACCGCGTGCCGAGCGTGAAGACCTCCAGCCTGTCGGTCGCCTGCGCGAGCGTGTGTGCAAAACGGAGATAGAGATCGGTCTGGTTCTTCATGGAGCCGGAGACATCGATCAGCAGCAGGATACGCCTGCGCCGGTCCCTGCGCTGAAGCACCGGCAGGCGAACCAGCTCGCCATCGCGCCGCACCGCCTCGCGCAGTGCGCGCCGCATATCGAGCCTGCCGCGTCCCTTGGACGGCGCGAGCCGGCGCGACTTGCGCCGCGGAAGGGCATTGGGCGCCTGGCGACGAAAGCGCCGAAGCGCTTCGTTTTCGGAGAGGCCACCGAACTGCCGTGCGAATAGCCGCTCCGCACCGGTGGGAGCGCCGCCGGATTCTTCCATTTCGTCGGTCTCGGGAGGCTCCTGGCCTCCGTCGCGATCGTCGAAGGCCTCCAACTCCTCCTCATCATCCATGTCGCTCGTGGTGGACGCCGCGACCGTCTGGCCCAGGAAGACGAGGCGGAAGATCGCGTCGAATTCCTCGCGGCGCTCGGGCGCGGGGCCGATCGTGGCGAGGGCCGCGCGGTGGATGTCCTCCATCGAGCGCGGACCGAGCAGGCCCACGGCGGCGACGAAGGATTGCGTCTGTTCGGGTGCCACCGAAAAATCGTTAGCGCGCAGGAGAGCTGAGAACTGCATGAAGGGCAGGAGCGGGCGGGGTAGGGCGTCGGTCATGCCACGCGCTCCCGGACGATATCGATCCCCGTCCGTGCCAGGCTTGCCTGTGCGACGCGAACGTAGTGGAAGTTCGGCATCTTTCCATACCCCCACCCCTTACCCCTCCCCACAAGGGGGAGGGAGTCGTCAGCGTGAGCACCCCGCGTCCCGACATCGCACTTGGCGCAATCGATGCAGAATATCCCTCCCCTTTGTGGGGAGGGGTAAGGGGTGGGGGTATCTGCGGATACCGATAGACAGCCGGACGAGCACCTCATGCCGCGACCCCGCGCAGGATTTCGTCCAGCCGGGGCTCCATGAACATCATGTCGTCCTGGTCCTTCAGCGCGACGCCGATGGCGCGGCGGAAGGCGCTTGGCCATGGCGCGCCCTGCTCGTGGAGCAGCGTCGCCGCCTCCGCCCATTCCACCGTTTCGGCCACGCCGGGCGGCTTGGCGAGCGGTTCGCGGCGCAGCGCGCCGACCGCCTCGACCACGCGACGCGCCGTGTCATGCGCGACCTGGCTCGCCCGCATCATGACGATCTCGGCCTCGCGGGCGGGCTCCGGGTAAGAAATCCAGTGGTAGACGCAGCGGCGGCGCAGCGCCTCGTGAAGCTCTCGCGTCCGGTTGGAGGTCAGCACCACGACCGGATGCTCCTCGGCGCGGATCGTGCCACGCTCGGGAATCGAGATCGAAAAATCGGACAGGAATTCGAGCAGGAACGCTTCGAACTCGTGGTCGGCGCGGTCGATTTCGTCGATCAGCAGCACCGTGTCGCGCGGGTGGCGCAAGGCCTCCAGCATCGGGCGCTCGATGAGGAAGTCGTCGCCGTAGATGTTCACATATTCCGCGCCGGCCTGCCGGATCGCCAGCATCTGGCGCGGGTAGTTCCACTCGTAGAGCGCATGGGCGGAATCGATGCCCTCGTAGCATTGCAGGCGCACGAGCTGGCGCCCGAGGATCGAGGCGATCGCCTTCGCGCCCTCCGTCTTGCCGACGCCCGGCGCGCCTTCCAGCAACAGCGGCTTGGCCAGCGCCAGCGCCAGATAGGCCGTCGTCGCAAGGCTGTCGTCGGCAAGGTACTGCGCGTCGCGCAGCGCGATGGATAGCCTGTCGGGGCTGTCTATGCCGACGATGGAGCGCCTTATCGGCATGGGGGGCTCCCTTCCTTCTCCCCGTTTACGGGGAGAAGGTGCCCAAAGGGCGGGTGAGGGGCAGCGCCGACATTGCGAGGGTCGCGCTGCCCCTCACCTGCCTGCCGGCACCCTCTCCCCGTAAACGGGGAGAGGGGACCTCTCGTCACAGCCTGTGCTCGCCTTTTCGACATCCTTCAATTCCGCTTCGCCTGCGGCCGCGCGCCGCCATTCGCCCGTATCCCGCGCAGGATTTTTTCCGGCGTGATCGGCAGGTCGTCGATGCGCACGCCGACGGCGTTGAACACGGCGTTGGCCATGGCGGGCAGCACCGGGTTGGCGCACATTTCGCCCGGACCTTTGCCACCGTAGGGGCCATCGGGTGCAGGGCGCTCGAGGATCGCGATGTTGTGGGGCGCGATGTCACCGGGGCCGGGCATCAGGTAGTGGTTGAAATCGAGCGGGCCGTGGTCGCGTTGCGGGTAATAGGGCTCCGTCGTCTCCCACGCGGCATGGCTCATGCCCATCCAGGCGCCGCCGATCAACTGCTGCTCGACAAGGCGCGGGTTGAGCGCGCGGCCGAGTTCGTAAGCGCTGTTCATCTCGACGACGGCGATCTCGCCGGTCTCGTCATCGACGTCGATATCGACGATCAGGGCCGCGTGGGCGAAGCACGACACGGGCGTCATCTCGCCGGTGTCCGCATCCACCTCCGACAGAGGGATCAGGAAGATGCCGCGGCCGGAGACTGTCCGCCCCTGCTTGAACTGCGCCGCGCCGCAGGCTTCGGCGGTGGTGATCGTCTTCGACGGCGCGCCCTTCACGTGGATGTTGCCCTTGCCGTCGGTGACGAGGTCGGCGGGATCGACTTCCAGCTCCTCGGCGGCTGCTTCCAGCATGACCGCGCGGGCTTCCTGCGCCGCCTGGATGACGGCGTTACCGACGCGGTGGGTGCCGCGCGAGGCGAACGAACCCATGCAGTGCGGGCCGGTGTCGGAATCGGCGGTGTCGACATACACGTCCTCGACCGGCACGCCGAGCGTTTCGGCCGCGATCTGACGGGTGACGGACTTCATGCCCTGTCCGAGGTCGATGGAGGACAGCGCCACCATGAACTTGCCGCCGGGATTGGAATGAACCAGCGCCTGGCTGGGGTCGCCACCGAGATTCATGCCGATCGGGTAGTTGATGGAGGCAAAGCCGCGTCCGCGATGAAGCGTCATGTCAGCGTCTCCTGAAGCCGGAGATGGAGGAAAAGCGCGTCGTTCGCCGCTGCTCGGCAGGTGCGGCTGGCGGCGGCGAGGCACTGGGCGGCGGGGTGTATGTCGAAGCAGGTTGCGGCTGCGGGCGAGGTGGCTGCTCGTAGCGCGGCGTCACAGGCGCCTGGTCATGACGCGGCATGGAGGGCTGCGGCTGCGCAGGCGACTGCGATTTCTTGTTGCCCTGCGCATAGCTGCCGGCGGAATAGCCGGTGACCATGCCCTTCTGGTCGAGCACCGTGTGCGCCGGCATCTTCGCCCGCTCGCCCCCGCCATCGCGCAGCGACGATGCCTGCCTTGCCTGCTGGCTCAGCGGCCATTTGGACTTCTCGGCGGCCACGTGGCAGCACTCGATCAGCGCCGTGTTCTTGGCGAGCCTGCGATGCGCCTTCATGTCGCCGTCGCGATAGGCGTTGAGGATGCGCAGTTCGATCGGGTCCATGCCGACCGCGATCGCCACCTTGTCCATATGCGCCTCGATGGCGAAATCGACGCCGGTGATGCCGAAGCCGCGCATTGCGGTCGCGGGCGTGCGGTTGGTGAAGACGCAGTAGACGTCGGCATAGACGTTGGGGATCGTGTAGGGGCCGGGCAGGTGGCCGACGCCCTTGATGATCGCGTAGCTGGAGAGGCGGGTGTATGCGCCGGAATCGAAGTAGCCGGTGAATTTGCGGGCGACGATGCGCCCGTCATTCATCACGCCGTCCTTGAGATACCAGCGTTCCGCGCCGCGCGGCGCGCCGACCTGCATCTCCTCGGCGCGGTCGAACATATATTTGCACGGCCGTCCGGTCAGCATCGTGCCGAGTACCGCGAGCGGTTCGTGCAGCGAATCCACCTTGCCGCCGAAGCCGCCGCCCACCGTGCCGCCGATGAAGTGGAGGCGGTTCGACGGGGTCTTCAGGAGCTTCGACGTCGTGTCGAGCGAGAAGAACAGCGCCTGCGTCGAGGTATAGACCACGAAGCGGTCGTTGGTCTCGGGCGCGGCGATCGCGCCGCACGTCTCCGTCGGCGCCTGCTCGATCGGCGACATCTGGTATCGGCCTTCGATGATCTTGTCGGCCTGCGCGAAGCCGGCCTCAACATCGCCGAAGCGCAGCTTCTGGTGGTCGTATTTGCCGTGATAGACGAAGAGGTTCTTCGGATATGTCTCGTTGACCGACGGCGCGCCGGGCTTGATCGCCTCCTCGACGTCGAGGACGGGCGTGAGCTCTTCCCATTCCACGCGCACCTTGGCGACGGCGTCGCGCGCCTGCCGCTCGGTGTCGGCGATGACGGCCGCCACCGGCTCGCCCTTGTAGGCGACCTTCTTGTCGGAGAGCAGCGGCTCGTCGTCGAGGCCGAAATCGAGCAGGCTGAGCAGCGTGTTCAGATTGTGCGGCACGTCCTTGCCGGTGACGATGCGCACGACACCCGGCATCCGCTCGGCCTCCGACGTGTCGATCCTGCGGATGCGCGCGTGGTGATGCGGGCTTCGCACGCAGCGAATGTGCAGGAGCCCGTCGAACAGATGGTCGTCGTAATAGGGCGAGCGGCCGGTCACATGGCCGAGCGCATCCTGCCGCTGGGTCGGCTTGCCGATCTCGTTGAGATTGTCGTCTCGCTCGTCGGCGAAGTATTCCTTGCGGAACTCGATGGACATGCTGTCACCCGTAGCTGTGCGCGCCGCGCGACTTGGCGGCGTCGAGGATCGCGTTGATAATCGGCTCGTAGCCGGTGCAGCGGCAGATGTTTCCCGAGATCGCCTCGACCACGTCCTGCCGCGACGGGCTGGGGTTCTTGTCGAGAAGCGACTTCGCCGCCATCAGCATGCCGGGCGTGCAGTAGCCGCACTGCGCCGCGAAATTTTCCATGAAAGCGGCCTGCAACGGGTGAAGCTGGTTGCCCGTGGCAAGCCCCGCCGTGGTCGTGACCGTCCGACCCTCGGCGTTCTCGGCCAGCGTCAAGCATGACAGATGCGGGTCCCCGTCGATGAGGACCGTGCAGGTGCCGCATGTTCCCTGGCCGCAGCCATATTTGGGCGTCAGGTCGCCCACGCCGCGCCGCAGCACGTCGAGCAGGTTCTGGCCGTCTTCGACGAACACGGCCTTCTCGGCGCCGTTGAGGTGAAAATGGAGGGGTTTCTTGGCCATCTCTATCTCCGCTCCGCTGTCAGCAGCCGCTTCAGATGCACGCCCGCGACCTCGCGGCGATACCAGGACGAGGCGAGCGAATCCGTCGGCGGATCGAAGCCCTCGGTTGCGGCCGCCGCGGCGCGTTCGATGGTGGCGGCGTCGAGGGTCTGGCCCTCGAGGATGCGCTCCACAGCGGTCGCCCGGATCGGCGTCGGCGCCATCGCGCCATAGGCGACGCGCGCGCCGGTGATCCGGCCGCCGGACTGGGGCAGGAATGCCGCGATCGACATGACCGACACGCCCTTCGGCTTCACGCGGCTGACCTTTGCAAAGCGAAACGCGGAGGCGTCGCGCGGGCGGGCGACCGAGATCGACTGGACAAGGACGCCGGCGTTGCGGTCACGATCGCGCAGGAACTCGTCGATCGGCATGCCGCGGCCGGACTGTCCGGCGAGGTTGAGCGTCGCGCCGAGCGCGAGGAGCGCGGCGGTGAAATCGCCATAGGGGGAGGCGGCGAAGAGGTTGCCGCCCACGGTCGCCATGTTGCGGATCGCCGGACCGCCGATCACGCGCGCAACCGGTGCGAGGAAGGCCAGATCGCGATGCGCGACGATCGCCGCCATCGTGACGCCCGCGCCGAGCACCAGGTTTTCTCCTTCGATGCGGATGTCGCGGAAGGACGCGTCGCGCAGGCGGATGATCGTCTCGAAGGACTGGTCGGCCTCGTTGACCGCGCGCATGACGAGCGTGCCCCCGCTGAGAAACCGCGCGGAGCGGCTGGCGGAGAGCGCGCGCGCCGCGTCCTCCGTCCGGTCGTAGGTCTCGACTTTCACCGGCATCAAACCCCTCCACTAGACGCGGGCGCAAGCCCCATGAATTCGCGGACGGCGCGGAAGCCGCCTTCGTAGATGTCCTCGCCGACCTGGCGCTGCAGTTCGGCTTCGCGGCCGGGCGGTGTGTCGAAGCGCGATTCCCAGTGCCAGAAGGTCATGTCGCCATCGGTGACGGGGATGAGCCGCACGTGGGCCACGTAGTTCAGAAGCGGGATCGGCGTATCGAGCAGGCAGTAGCTGAAGGCCATGTCGATGTCCGAAAGCGCGAGCAAATGTTCCCGCAACTCGGACCCGTCCGCGAGATGGAAACGGCGAACGCAGCCCACCTTGTCGGAGGAGAGCCCGCGTTCGATATGGCTGTCCGCCACGGCGGGATGCCACCGGTCGTGGCCGTTGAAGTCGCGCAGGACCTCCCACACGGCCTCGACCGGCGCTTCCATGATCGTGCTCTTGACGATCTTCACCATGGTGCCGTCTATCTCGCAAAATGTCGTTTGAGCGCGTCGAAACCGGCCTGGAAGACGTTGCCGCCGATGCCGGCGACGAGATCATCCCCCTTGTCCTCATCGCACTCGAACTCGGCCGTCCATTCGCCGAATGTGCGGTTCCCGTCGGTGATGGGCGTCAGCCTTAGCGTGGCGACGTAGTCGGTCAGCGGCATCGGGCTCTCGAGGATCGCGTAGGTGCAGAACATGTCGTAGTCGGACAGGCCGAGCAGCTTTTCGCGGATGCGGTCGCCGTTCTGAAGGTTGAAGTCGCGCACGCAGCCGACCTTGTCGGACGGTTCGCCATTCTCGATGCGGCTTTCGCGGATGCGCGGATGCCAGCGGGGCAGGGCGTTGAAGTCGCGGATGCGCTCCCAGACCTTGGCAGGCGGCGCGTCGATGACGCTGGAGATGAACACTCTCGGCATGAAACGCCCCTATTTCTTCTTCGAGCCGGATGGCGTGTTGCCGTCGCCCGAACCGCCGCCGCCATCACCGGAACCGCCTTGCGGCCGCGATTGTTTCGACGCCTCGCTCGCGATGCGCTGCATGTCGGAGGCTTCGCGGATCAGGCCGCCCTGCTTGGAGAGGTTGCCCCCTTCGATGCCGATGTCGGCCAACAGGCTGTCGACCAGCGGCGCCTGCACGCGGTAGCGCAGGGCCGAGTTGATCACCTCGTCGGTCATGTTCCCGCGCTCGCCGCCATTGCCGCCGCCGAAGCCGTCCAACTGCATGATGCGGATGTCGTTGATCTTCTCCAGCGGCTTGACCGATGCGGAGACGATGCCCTCGACATGCTCGAGCAGCTTGCGACGGAAGAGCGAGTGACGCGCCGGATCGGTAAGCACGTTTTCCGCCTCGTTGAGCAGTTTCTGCGCCTCGGCCTCGACTGCGCGCCGGACCTTTTCCGCGTCGGCGGCGATCTTCGCCTCCTGTGCGCGCTTTTCCGCCATCACCACATCGACGCTGCGGCGGCGATTGGCTTCCTCGGTCTCGCGCGTCGTCTTGACGCGTTCCTCGGCCTCGGCAGCGTGGGCACGGGCGACGTCGGCTTCCGCGCGCGCCGCGGATTCCTCCAGCGACTTCTTGTAGAGGACGATGGCCTTTTCCATCTGCGCCGTCTCGACATTGCGCTCGCGCTCGACTTCGAGGCGCCTGCGCTCCGTCTCGTGGCTGATGCGGGCTTCGTCGATACCGCGTTCCGACGCGATCCGGGCGCGTTCGATCTCCTCCTTCGAGGCGATCTCGGCTTCGCGCAGCGCCTGGACCCGTGCGATTTCAAGCTGCTCGATGGAACGCTGGCGTTCCAGTTTCGCTGCGTCGACAGCCTGCATGCGCGACACGTCGGTCTTCTCGACATCGCGCTGTGCGGCGATCTCGGCCTGTCGAACCTTGGCGTCCGCCTCGGCGCGCGCGCTCTTCTTGGCGGCAAGCTCGATGGCGCTGGTCTGGTCCGCATCCTCGACGGCCCTGCGGCGCGTGATGTCGGAGACTTCACGTTCCTGCTGGGATGAAATGCGTTCCAGTTCCAGCGCGGTTTCCATCTCGATGCGCTGGCGTTCGACGGCGTCGCGACGGCGGATATCGATCGTCTCGATTTCCTTCTCGCGGTCGATCTCGCGCTGGCGCGTTTCCTGTTCGGCGGCGATGCGCTCGAAATCGAGCATCTTCTTCTGCGCGATCCGCGCGGCTTCGACCGCCTCGTCGGCTGCAACCTGTGCTTCGTCCAGCACCTTGTTGCGGTCGATCTCGCGGCTGCGGATTTCGACCTCGGAGGCGAGACGCTCGGTGTCCACCTTCATCGTCTGCGCGATGCGTTCCTGGTCGATGCGCGATTCCAGATCGATGCGCGCGGTTTCGACGCGTTCGCGCGCCGCGATGTCCGCCTCGTCGACGGCGCGGTTGCGGGCGATCTCGCGCTCGCGGGTTTCCTGCTCGTAGGAAATCCGCTCGGCCGCCAACTTCTTCTCGCGCGCGATCTTTGCGGCTTCCGTCGCCTGCTTGGATGCGATCTCGGCCTCTTCGAGCACGCGCTGGCGCTCGATCTCCAGGGTGCGGATCTTCCGATCCGTCTCGATGCGCTCCTCGTTGGTGTTCGCGGCTTCGAGGATGCGCAGTTTCTCGGTCGCCTCGCGTGCGGCGATTTCCGCTTCGTCGATGGCGCGGCTGCGTTCGATTTCGCGGCGGCGAATGCCTTCCTCGTTTTCGATGCGGGCGCTGGCGACTTCGCGCTCCTGCGCGATACGGGCCTTCTCGGTCGATTCCTTTGCCGCGATCTCGGCGTAATCGACATCGCGCTGGCGCGTGATTTCGCGCGTCTGCGTCTCCTGTTCGTTGACGATGCGCGCTTCCTTGATCGCGCGTTCCTGCACGATGCGCGCCTTTTCGATCTCCTCGCGGCTCGAAATCTCGACGGCGTCGATGGTCTTCTGCCGTTCGATCTCAAGGCGGCGAATGTCACGCTCCGACGCGATGCGGGTTTCGGCGATCGACTGCTCGTTGGCGATGCGGGCGCGCTCGATCGCCTCGCGGGCGGTGATCTGCGCGCTCTCGGCTTCTGTATCGCGCTCGGCGCGCTCGCGTGCCAGTTGCGCGCGCTGATGGGCGCGGCGGAACTCGACGTCGCGTTCCTGCTCAAGCCGTGCTTCTTCGCTCGCGCGCTCGATTTCGAGCGACTGCTTTTCGGCTTCGAGGTTGCGGGTGCGGATCTGGATCATCGCGCCCTGTTCGATGTCGTTGCGCAGCGTGCGGCGCTCCTCGATGTCCTTGATCAGCGAGGTGAGACCTTCGGCATCGAAGCGGTTCGACGGGTTGAAATATTCCAGCGCCGTCTGGTCGATGTCGACGATGGCGACCGATTCCAGCTCCAGACCGTTGCGCGACAAATCCTCCTGGGCCGCTTCGCGGACGCGGGCGACATAGACGCCGCGCTGCTCGTGCATCTCGCCCATCGACATCTCGGCGGCGACGGCGCGCATCGCGGATTCGAATTTGCCGACAAGGAGTTCGTGCAGGTTCTTCGCATCCAGAGTCCGGCGGCCGAGCGTCGATGCGGCGACCGAGACGGCCTCGCGGGTGGGGCGAACGCGGACATAGAACTCGGCCTCCACGTCGATGCGCATCCGGTCACGCGTGATCAGCGCCTGATCCTTGTTGCGCACGACTTCGAGCGCCAGCGTGTTCATGTTGACCGGCGTTATGTCGTGCACGATGGGCCACACGAACGCGCCGCCGTCGATCACCACCTTCTCGCCCAGGAAACCGGTTCGGACGAACGCGATCTCCTTGGTCGAGCGGCGGTAAAGCCACGTCATCACCCAGAAGACGATGGCGATGACGATTACGGCCGCGATGAGCCATAAAATGAGCTGACCTATGAGCTGTCCGGTCATATCGATCCCTCCCACGAAGGCGCCGTCGTCACGAATGTCGGTACGGTCGGCATGTCATTTCCCGCTGATTTGTTTGAACTGCCGCGTCTGCTCGGTGAGCGCGATTTCCGTCGGCAGCCGCTCCATCGAGGAGGCGCCGTAGAAGCCGTGGCAGTTGGTGGTGTTCTTGAGGATGAAGTTCGCATCGGCCGGCATGGCGACCGGGCCGCCATGGACGAGCACCATGATGTCCGGCCTCACCTTCAGTGCTGCCTCGGCCCATGCCTCGACGAGGGCGGGGCAGTCGTCCAGCTTGAGCGCGGTTTCCGCGCCGATCGAGCCGCCGGTCGTAAGTCCAAGATGGCACACGATAATATCGGCGCCGGCTTTTGCCATCGCGGCAGCGTCGTCTTCGTTGAAGACGTAGGGCGTTGTGAACATGTCCTTGCCGTGCGCCTTGGCGATCATGTCGACCTCCAGCGCGTAGGACATGCCGGTTTCTTCGAGGTTGGCGCGGAACACCCCGTCGATCAGGCCGACGGTGGGGAAGTTCTGCACGCCTGAGAAACCGATCCGCTTCAACTCGTCGAGGAAGACATCCATGATGCGGAACGGATCGGTCGCGTTGACGCCCGCAAGCACCGGCGTGTGCTTCACGACCGGCAGCACCTCGCGGGCCATGTCCACGACGATCTGGTTCGCGTCGCCATAGGCGAGCAGGCCGGCCATCGAGCCGCGACCGGCCATGCGGTAGCGGCCGGAATTGTAGATGACGATCAGGTCGATCCCGCCCGCTTCCTCGCATTTGGCGGACAGGCCGGTGCCCGCGCCGCCGCCGATGATGGGCTCGCCGCGCGCCTTCATCGCACGAAACTTCTCCAGGAGTTTTGCTCGTTCTATCGCCATTGCCTCACCTTGCCCGCGCGCGCCGCTGCGGCCGTCCGTCGCCATGAAGCGCGCGGTATGCCTTCGCCAGCGCGGCGGAGAATTCCGGATCGTTGATGTTGTGCGGCAGCCGGATCAACTGCCGCGTCGATGTCTGGCGCACGGTCGCTTCCAGCGCGCGGAACAGCGCGTCATTGGCGGCCGGGTCGTGGAACGGCTTGCCCGGCGCGTCGAGCGCGGAGACGCCACCCTCGGGAAGGAGAAACCGCACCGGCGCCTCCATCCTGTTCAGGCGCTCGCCGATCCAGCGGCCCATCGCGGCGTTCTCGTCCGCCGTCGTGCGCATGAGCGTGATCTGCGGATTGTGGCGGTAGAGGTTGCGGCTCCGGAATTTTTCCGGGACGGTTTCGAACGCGCCGAAATTGACCATGTCGAGCGCGCCGCAGGAACCGACATAGGGCATGCGCGTGCGGATGATCGCGCCCAGCCGGTCCTCGGTGGCGGGGAAGATACCGCCCACCAGCATGTCGCAGATCTCGGTGGTGGTGACGTCGATCACGCCTTCGACAAGGCGGGAATCGACCAGCTTTTCCATCGACTGTCCGCCGATGCCCGTCGCATGGAAGACGAGGCAGTCGTGATCCTTTTCGAGGTCAGCCGTGATCTGCTTCACGCATTGGGTCGTGACGCCGAACATGGTCAGCGCCACCGAGGGCAGCCCAGGTGCGGATGACGGCTTCGTGTCGCGCCGCGCGCGCACCATGCCGGCAAGCGCGTTGGCACCGTTTGCAAGAACCTGCCGGGTGATCGAGTTCAGGCCCTGAACGTCGGCGACGGCGTGCATCATCATGATGTCGGACGGGCCGACATAGGAACCGACGTCGCCCGAGGCGATCGTCGAGACGATGATTTTCGGCACGCCGACGGGGAGCGAGCGCATGGCCGGCGCGACCATCGCCGTTCCGCCCGATCCACCGGCCGAAATGATGCCGGCGATGCCGCTCTGCCGCGATATCCAGCGCTCGAAGGCCAGCGTCATGCCGGCGACCGATTCACCGCGATCCGTTGTGAAGACGCCGCTGGCTCCGCGTGGGTGGTAGGCTGCGATCTGGTGTGCGGGGATTTCCGCGCCTGAGTGTCGGCCGGTGGTCGTGGAGAGGTCCGCGATGCGCACGGCGAGCCCCGCATTGCGGATCAGGTCGCGCATGAACAGAAGCTCTTCGCCCTTGGTGTCGAGTGTGCCGGCGACGATCACGACCTGCTCGCCGGGAGACGCGAGCGAGCGCAGTTCGGCCTGCGGAGCGGGCGCGCCGGACCCTGCGGCAGTGCTGGTAACCGAGCGCGCCGACTGGATGATCTGCCGTACAGGGGCAGGCTTGCTCCACCGCGTGGGCGGCGTGGCATTCGAGACGTAGATTTTCTGGCTGGTCGCGATTGTCGGGGTCGCCGCTGCTTGCTCGCCCTCGGTCACCGCGCTGCCGGTCTGGCGGCGGCCGTCATCTTCGGAGTGCCGTCCGACGCCCAGAAGGCGCTGCTGCAGGTCGCGGTCGGCGGCAAGTTCGCCAGCATTGATCAGCCGATTGACCCGGCCATTGACCATGATGCCGACTGTTTCGGCCACGCCCGTTGCTACGCCGATATTCTGCTCGATCACGAGGATGTCGATGCCCTCGTTCTCGGAGATCGAATGCAGGACGTCCTCGACGTGGTTGACGATGACGGGTGCCAGTCCTTCCGTCGGCTCGTCCATGACAAGCAGCTTGGGGTTGACCAGCAGTGCGCGCGAGATCGCAAGCATCTGCTGCTCGCCGCCGGAGAGCTGGCCGCCGCCATTGTTCTTGCGCTCTGCCAGGCGCGGGAACGTCGCGTAAACCCGGTCGATGGTCCACGCGCCCTTGTTGGAGCCCGCGACCATGCGCAGATGCTCGTCCACGCTGAGCGAGCGCCACAGGCGACGGCCTTGCGGCACATACCCGATGCCGAGCTGTGCAATCTGCGACGGCGTCTTGCCGACCAGTTGCTCGCCATTGAAGACGATCGAACCGCTGGATACCGGGACCAGGCCCATGATCGCCTTGCACAGCGTCGTCTTGCCCATGCCGTTCCGGCCGACGACGGCGAGAACGCCGCTGCCGAGGGTCAGGTCGACGCCCTGCAACGCGTGCGATGCGCCGTAATAGACGTTGAGGTTGCGGACCTCGAGGGCAGGGGCTCCGATGCGGCGACGTTCAGCCCCTTGGCGCTCAACCATGCCCGCCTCCGAGGTAGAGTTCCTGCACTTCGGGATCGTTCTCGATCTCGCTCGGCAGGCCCTCCTTGAAGATGCGGCCATTGTGCATCATCGAGACGCTTTCGGCGACGCGAAGCGCCACGTCCATGTCGTGCTCGATGATGATGAAGCCGATATGGCGCGGCAGGCTGGTGAGGATCGTCACCAGGTCGGATCGCTCGGTCGGCGAGAGACCGGCCGCCGGCTCGTCGAACAGGATGAAGCGCGGCGCACCGGCGAGCGCCAGTGCGATCTCCAACTGCCGCTGCTGGCCATAGGAGAGTTCCGCAACCTTGGTCTCGGCGTGATCGGTCAGATGCACGGCGTCGATCAGTTCGGTCGCCGACTGCATCAGCGCGTCGCTGCGGCGCGGGCGGATCAGCGAGAACCGGCCGCGCGAGACGCCGCGGCAGGCGAGGTAGACGTTGTCGAGGACGGTGAGGCCGCCGAACAGAAGCGATATCTGGTAGGTGCGGCGCAGCCCGCGCCGGATCCGCTCATGCGCCGGAAAGCGGGTGACGTCCTCGCCGAACAGGCGGATCGTGCCCGATGTCGGCAGGAAGTCGCCGGTGACGCAGTTGAAGAGCGTGGTCTTGCCAGCCCCGTTCGAGCCGAGAACGCCGCGCCGCTCCCCCGGTTTCACCGTCAGCGTCACGTCGGTCAGCGCCGCGAGCGCGCCGAACATGCGCGTGACGCCGCGAAGCTCCAGCGCATTGCCGGTGCCGGCCGCGCCGAGAAGCTCGCCGCTGCTCCTGTTTTCGGCAAGGCTCATGTCGAGCCCTCCTTGCTGCCGAGAAGCGGGTCGGATCGTTTTCGCCTGCGATCGCGCCAACGGTCCCACAAGCCCATCACGCCATCCGGCGACCAGTAGACGACGGCAAGGAAGCCGATGCCGATCAAGAGCTTGAAGCGGTCGCCCGGCAGGCCGAGAACCTGCAGGATGTCGGGTGAGAAGGTCCGCAGGACGACGTAGATCAGCGCGCCGATGAACGGCCCGAGCGGGCGGCCAAGACCGCCGACGATGGCGATCACGAGCACGTCGATGACGGCGGGCAGGCCGGCCGTGCCGGGCGATATCTGTGAGTTCTGCCAGACCAGCAGGATACCGGCGACCGCTGCGATCGCGCCGGCAAGCGCATAAGCGGCGACGCGGTGAAAGAAGACGTTGAAGCCGAGTGCCGCCATGCGGCGCGGATTGTCCCGGACTCCTTGCAAAGCCAGGCCGAAAGGCGCGCGCGAGATATAGAGCACGCCCAGATAGGCGAGCGCGGCGCAACCCAGCGACAGGTAGTAGAACGGCACCGCGCGTCGCCAGTTGATGCCGAACAGCTCCGGCGGCACCACATTTGCGAAGCCGCTATAGCCGTTGAAGATCGTGTAGTTCTGGCGCGTGAAGTAGAAGAAGGCGGCCGCGATCGCGAGCGTGATCATGATCGTGTAGATGCCCTCGGTGCGAACCGCGAGCGCGCCGATCATCGTGGCGAAGAGCGAGGCGACGATGATCGCGACCGGGACGTAGAGCCACCACGGCCAGTTGAGGCTGATCGCCACGACGCCGCTCGACCCCAGGATCGCGACCATGTAGCCCGCAAGGGCCGCAACCGACATCTGCGCGAGGCTGACCATGCCGCCATAGCCGCCGAGAAACATCAGGCTGAGCGCGATCATGCCCAGGATGAAGGACCATCCGAAAATCTGGAACAGCACGAAATCGCCGGCCACGATCGGCATGCAGATCAGGGCGATGCCGACAACCCAATAGGCTGGTGGAATGCGCTCCAGCCAACCGATCACCCCGTCGCGCGCACGGGCGGGCGTCGTCACCGTGTTGCGCGTGAGGGGCTGTTCGGCAAGAGCCATCGATCAGCGCCCCAGAAGGCCCTGCGGGCGGAACGCCAGCACGAGCGCCATGATCAGGAACGTGAACACGACCGAATAGGTGGGGGCGTATACCGAGCCAAGCTGCTCGGCGAGGCCGATGATCGTGGCGCCCAGCGCCGCGCCCAGGATCGAGCCCATGCCGCCGACGATCACGACGACGAGCGAGGCAAGCAGGAAGCGCATGTCCTCGCCGGCGACGATCGACTGGAAGGTGCCGCCGACGATGCCGGCGACACCCGCAAGGCCCGCCCCGAACGCGAAGACGAGAACGAAGACGAACTGGACGCGCACGCCCGATGCCGCGAGCATGTCGCGATCATCGACGCCGGCGCGCACCAGCATGCCGATGCGTGTGCGGTTGAGCGCCAGCCACATCAGGACACCCAAGGCGATCGCTGCAACGAGGATGGCGATGCGCACGGCCGGGAAGGTGAGGTAGACGACTTCGCCTTCGCCGCGCACGCCTGCGATCAAAGGCAGGGTGACGGGTCCGCTCAGCCAGTCGGGCGAGAGGATCTGGTAGGACGAGCCGCCCCAGATCCAGAGCATGATGTCGGCCATCACCACCGAAATGCCGATGGTCACCAGCGTCTGGCGCAAATCTTCGCCCTCCATCCGGCGGAAGACGAGGAACTGCAGCGCGACGCCAAAAAGCCCGATCACGACGAAGACGACGACGAAGGACAGGAGCCACATTCCGGTCGCTTCGGCGAACTCGTAGCCGATATATCCGCCGAGCAGATAAAGCGAGCCGTGCGCGAGGTTGACGTTCTTCATCAGGCCGAAGATCAGCGTGAAGCCGCTGGCGACGAGAAAATAGAGAGCGCCGAGCGTGATGCCGTTGAAGACGGCATTCAGAAAAATGCGCTTGCGACCGAGGACGGCCTCAAGCCCCGCCGGCCACGGCGCGATCATAGCCCACAGGCATATCGCGACGACAAGCGCGACGATGACTGTCCAGACCGGGTGACGCTGAACGATACCGCTCACGCTGTCCTCCGGGCGTACGCTCCCGAGTCGATCATGCCAGCATCTCCTCCCAGGCGGGCGTGCCGTGGCTCATGAGCCATCCGGCCGTCCGTCTCTCCGAGAGCAACCTAAGCCTATCGCGTGGGATCGGTCATACCCGACAGTCTTTTGCCGTCGCTGATTATCGCAAAAGGCGCAAAACGATCGTCAGGCCATCGCTCAGGCGAGTTCAGCGAAATGGACGACGCGGCGATAATCGCTCGGAGCGATGCCGGCATTGGCGATGAAGAACCGGCTGAAGCTGGCCTGCGAGGAAAAGCCGAGATCGAGGCCGATATCCGTCACCGGCGAGCCCGTCGTGGTCAGGCGGTCGATCGCGCTCTCCATGCGCAGGGTGTTGAGGTAGATGTTCGGCGTGATGCCCACCTGCTGGCGGAAGAGCTTGTAGAAATGCGGGCGCGACAGGCCGGAATCGCGCGCGATGTTGTCGAGAACGATGCGCTCGGTCACGCTCTGCTTCATCAGCTTGACGGAGTTGCGGACGCGGAAATCGCGCGCCGGAGGCGCCAGGTTTGCAAAGTTCGCGCCATCGGCAACCCACTGCCACGACTGGTCGAAGCAGGTCTGCGTGAGTTCGTAGAGATAGCCGGCGACGAAGCTGTCGTCCGCATCCTCAAGCATCCCGGACGATATCTTCATCACAAGCCGGCCGACCGCCTCCGTCACGTCGATGGGATTGCGCCCGAAGCGGAGCGAGGCATTGGCCTGCCGGCTTGCTTCGAGAAACCAGAACGGCTTGATGTAGAGCGTCAGGAACAGCGTCGGCGCGCTTTCGTCAACCGAGATGTAGTTGTGCGGCTGCCAGGGGCTGACGGCGATCGCCTGTCCCTTGGAAAGCGGAAAGACATCTTCATCCACGCGGATCGAGGCGGCAGGTCCGTGCACGTGAAAAATGAGATGCCCTTCCCGGTGCGCATGCAACGCAAGAGACCGGTCCAGATTGTACAATGCCACCCGGCCGAACGGGCCATGGTGTACCGCCAGGGCAGTACTCATCTTCCTCCCTTTCCGCAATTCTTGCTGTCGCGGATTATTGAGCTCAGTCTATCCAAGCCTTTTCTGCTGTCTAGTCCTGATGCGATTCAAACAATCGGAGTGAAAGCGGCGATATATCCAAGCACCTACATCGCTGCCTGCATCATCGCCCAGTAATCATTGGCGGTAGCCCTGCGCGGATTGGTGCGGTTTGAATAGTCGAGCTCGGCGAAGGGCGCGGCGCGCGCGATGGCCTGACCATCGATGCCCATTTCGCCCAGCGTCGACGGCAGGCCGATGCGTTCGCGCAGCCTGATGACCGCTTCGCCGAGGTCGGCGTTCGACCTCAAACCGAACTCGCGTCGGATGTCGCGGTAGCGCTGGGCGACGGCTGGCGCGTTGAACGCGAGCGCATGAGGCAGCAGGACGGCGTTGAGCGCGCCATGATCGAGTTCATGACCGATCGCCGCGGCAAGCGCGTGGCTCATCGCGTGGACGGCGCCCAGGCCTTTCTGGTTGGCCAGCGCGCCGTTCAGCGCCGCTGCCATCATTTCGCGGCGCGCTTCGATGTCGTGACCGTCCGAGACGACACGCTCGATGCTCTGGACCGCGCGGCGCAGCCCGTCGCGCGCGATGCCGTCGGCGGGCGGGTTGTAGGCGGTGGCGATGTAGGTTTCCAGGCAATGGGTCAGGGCGTCCATGCCGGCGCCGGCCGATTGCCGCGCCGGCATGTCGAGCGTCAGCGTGGGGTCGCAGATAACGACGCGCGGCGTCAGGCAGGCGCTGACGAAGGTCGCGCTCGTGCCGTCCGACATCGAGAGGACGGAGGTGCCGATCGCCTCGGCGCACGAACCGGACGTGGTTGGAATTGCAATGACGCGCGGGATGGTGTCGCGGATGCGGGCGCGGCCGCCTTCGCCCGAATACTGATGCAGCGGGCCGTCATGGCTGACGCGCAGCCCAACCGCTTTCGCCAGATTGAGTGCCGCCGCACCGCCAAACCCGACCAGGCCGTCGGCTTCCTGCTCGATGAAGATCCGCGCGGCTTCGTCTGCCGACGCCTGGGTCGCGGTGTGCGAATTCATCTCGAACAGCAGCGGCGACATCGATCGCGGCACTGCCGCCAGCAACCGGTCGACCACGATCCGGCGCTGCGGACCATCATCCGAAATGATGAGAGGCCTGCGCATCGCAAGGCTCTCGAGTTCCGCCTCGAACGCGTCCTCGAGCACATGCTCTGCGAAGTGGATACGGGTGACGTAGCTGATCAGCGACATCGTGAGCCATCCCATCACTGCCGCCATGCCGCCGGCAATGTTCGGAGATTGCGAGAGACGGAACCCGCGAGCGAGAGGCTCGCGGGTTCGATCATGGCTCAGCCGCCGCGAAGCGCCGCGCAGTCAGGCGTATCGCGTGAGGGCAGGCCGATGGCGTCGAACTCTTCCTTCGACATGCCCAGCATCTGGTTCACATTGTCGACCTTCGCCTTGAAGGTGTTGTGAAGCCCGCCATCGGGTTCCTCGACTACTTCCGTGATGAAGATCGAGCCGATCGCCTGGCGGTTTTCGTCCAGCTTGATATGGCCGTTCGGTGCATCGAACTCGACCTCGGACAGGGCCTTGTGGAAATTGGCCTGATCCGCGTCCAGTTCGCCGCCGATCGCCTCAAGCGCCGTCAGCGTTGCGATCGTCGCGCCATAGTAATTGGTGGCGAAGAGCGACGGGCTCGGGAAACGCTCGTTTTCGGGGAACGTGTCCTGATAGTCCTTCACATAGGCCTGCCATGCCGGATCGTCCCAATCGTCAGCCTGAACGCCGGAGCTCGGCGTGCCAACCAGCATTTCCTTGGCGCGACCGCGTGCGGCCAGAACCGTCTGGTCGACCATGATCGTGCCGCCGATGATGTTGGCGTCGCCACCTGCCTGTTCGTACTGGTTCAGGAAGTTGATGGCGTCCGTGCCGCCGACGCCGAGATAGATGGCGTCGACATCGTCCGGCAGGGCCGCGATGATCGAGGCGAAATCGCCGCTGCCGAGCGGCAGCCAGAAGCGCTCGGCGATGTCGCCGCCCGCCTTGCAGAAGTCGACCGCGAAGCCCATGAAGTTGGTGTAGCCGAAGGAATAGTCGGCAGCGATCGTCGCGATCTTCTTCCAGCCCTTCTCTTTGACGACGTAGGAGCCGAGGCCGTAACCCCACTGCGCGCCATCGGGATGGTAGCGGAAGAAGTTCGGAGCCGGATCGACATAGGTCGTTTCCATGGCGCCGGATGCGGAGTTGACGATGGTCTTGTTCGGGATCGTCTTGGCGTAGTCGCGAAGCGCGATGCCTTCGGAGCCTGACAGCGGGCCGATGATGAAGTCGACGCCGTCCTGCTCGATGAGCTTGCGGGCGATGCGGCTGGCGGTATCCGGCGTCGCGTCCGTCGGTCCGAGGACCCACTCGATCTTCTTGCCGTTGATCTCGCCGTTGAACTTGTTGAGCGCGAGCTTGAAGCCGCGGATGCCGTCATTGCCCGGTTCGGTGAAGACGCCTTCCTGAGGCGCCATCAGGCCGATCTTGATGGTGTCGTCCTGCGACATGGCCGCCGTCGGCGCCAGGATGGCGATGGCGGCTACGGAGCCTATGAGTATGCGTTTCATGCTTGACTTCCTCCCTGATGAAACCGCCCGAAGGCGGCAGTGCGAAGTTGAGCTCTAGGCTGAATGCACTCCTCGCGGCTCGGTGCGCGCATGAGGGCAACGGCGCCCGGAAGCCGGAAGGCTCCGAAACGGCACCGGATTACTCGCGAGCGCGAGCCTGACCTTCATGCTGTCACCCCTCCCTGCGGGCGCCGGCGCGATGGTTCCTCCGATGCCGCACGTGTCGCGTCCTCCTCCGGACTACGGCGCGCGGCGTCATCGCGCCTCAGCACCTGGATCGTAGGTAAGGTTGGCGGCGGGACTGATCCCCAGCCGTTCCAGATTATATCCGAGGGTCTGATTTTCGGCCGGCTGGGTTCTTCCTTCTCCCCGTTCACGGGGAGAAGGTGGCACGCAGTGCCGGATGAGGGGCGGCGTGAAGGCGTCAGGTGATGGCTCCGATCCTTTTGACGTCCTTTTGAGGTCCGCAGAGACGTTCACTGTTCGCGCTGCCCCTCATCCGCCCTTCGGGCACTGGGGCGAGCCACGTGTCTCGCCCGTCCTTCGGACCCCCGCAGGCGGGGAGAAGGAAGTGCGCACTTCCTCGATGCCACGCCCCGTTTCCGGTCTGGCCATTTCGAGAATGCGTCTGCCGTCCCGCGCGATCATGACGTGTCGGGCCGCTCCATTGCCCAGGCGGCGAGGCCGTGCACGGTGTCGAGAATGTCGTGGACTTCGTGGGTTGGCCGCTTCTGCCAGCCTGGCGGGCGGCCGGGACGCAACGGCCAGACGCGGCGGATACGGCGGCTGTTTCGCGCGCTTGCGTGTCCGATATTTTGTGCGCTTGCGGCGTCGCGGCCCATACGTTGCGCACTGGCGTCGCGGGCCGCACGCCAGCGGGCGAAGCGCCGGGCCTGTCGCGGGAGGTCGTCCAGCGCGAAGGCGAGCGCGGTGAGGCGCCGATTGAGGCGGACAGCATTGACCGGGCCGCCCGGCGGGGACGGGCGGCGGATCGGAAACGGGTCGCTCAAGCCGGGGAAACAGATCCGCGGAACGCTGCTCCGCGACGACCGCCGAGGGCGGTGCTGGCGCGGCAGCGGGTCGAAGAGTTGAAAGCCGTGGCGGGCCGGGGACGCTTGGGGACCGGCGAGAACCTTCGGCCTGCGCAGGCGCGGCGGCGTAAGCGTGACGACAAGGCCACGCGCGGCAACGATGACCAGCCGCCGCGCCGCCGCCTCGGCCGGCCGCAGCAGGCGGAGCAAGGTCCGGTGGAGCATGCGCGGCATGGTGCGGTCCGCGCCGCCGGTGATGCCGGCCATCGCCACAAGGGTTACCAGCACGCGCTTCAGCGCCTGACGGTTCGTCTCGATCGCGGCCTTCCAGTCCATCGCATCCTCCGCGCCCCTTTGGTCAGGGCGGCGGGATTATTGCGCGGGTCGGGAGGGGGGTGGATAAAATGGCGGGGAGTTCGGAGGGGGTATTTCGCAAGTGGCTGATCGGGCTTGGGAAACGATTTCGGCGATGCGGAAATCTTTCCACCGGCGATCCACCTCAATTTCGTCATTCTCGGGCGATCGGAGCGCAGCGGAGGGAGACCCGGGAATCCATGCCTCGCCGGTGGGTGACGGGTGGGGTGGTCCCGATGGTTCACGGTCTCCGGTGACCCGGATAAGTCCCGGTTCTGGACCATCCTGCGGCGGGACCGGAGAGGCATGGATCCCCGGGTCTGCGCATCGAGCTTTACTCGACGCTCCGCCCGAGGATGACGAAGTGGGCGTGGGAAGGCTCACCGAAAACCGTCACCGCCTCCGAACTTGGCTCAGCCGAAACCAGCCCACCTTAGCGATCTCCACCCCACTTCGTCATTCTCGGGCGACCGGAGCGCAGCGGAGGGAGACCCGGGAATCCATGCCTCGTCGGTTGATGACGGGCGGGGTGGTGACGAATGGTCCGTAGTCTCCGGTGCCCCGGGTAAGTGCTGGGTTCTGCCCCATCCAGCGACGGAACCGGCGAGGCATGGATCCCCGGGTCTGCGCCTCGAGCTTCGCTCAATGCTCCGCCCGAGGATGACGAAGTGGGTGGGGGATGCTCATCGACAACCGTCAGTGTCTCAAAGCTGGCTCAGCCGAACCTCCCAACCTTGGCGATCTCCACCCCACTTCGTCATTCTCGGGCGACCGGAGCGAAGCGGAGGAAGACCCGGGAATCCATGCCTCGTCGGTGGGGGATAAAGCATTGCGGTGGTATCTTGCGCTGTGGAATTCGCCGGCTACCATCGAGCCATGACCGGCTATGTCTACATGCTCGCCAGCCAGAAACGTGGCACGATCTATATCGGCGTCACGAATGATCTGGGCCGGCGCATCCCTGAGCATCGCGATGGAACCGGCTCGAAATTCGCGGCGAAACACGGTGCTCTGCGGCTCGTCTGGTACGAGGAGCACTTTGACATTCGTGACGCGATCCAGCGGGAGACGTCGCTGAAGCGCTATTTGCGGCAATGGAAGATCGACCTGATCGAGAAGACCAACCCTGACTGGAACGAACTGCTGCGCGGCTGGGGGTGGTGAGGGCGGAGGAGCGTGGCGAGGGTTGGATGGCGTCGGGTTCTGCACCATCCTGCGGCGGGACCGGCGAGGCATGGATCCCCGGGTCTGCGCATTTCGCTTCGCTCAATGCTCCGCCCGAGGATGACGAAGTGAGGAGGTGAAGCGCATCGCCACCCGTCAGCGTCTCAAAGCTGGCTCGATCGAAACCACCCCACCTCAGCGGTCTCCACCCCACTTCGTCATTCTCGGGCGACTGGAGCGCAGCGGAGGGAGACTCGGGAATCCATGCCTCGTCGGTTGGTGACTGGCTGGGTGGTCCCGAATGGTCGCAGGCGCCAAGTTCTGCACCACCGAGCGACTGAGCCGGACAGGCATGGATCCCCGGGTCTTGGCATCGAGCTTCGCTCGACGCTCCGCCCGAGGATGACGAAGTGAGGAGGTGAAGCGCATCGCCACCCGTCAGCGTCTCAAAGCTGGCATCGATCGATGCCACCCAACCTTAGCGATCTCCACCCCACTTCGTCATTCTCGGGCGACTGGAGCGCAGCGGAGGGAGACCCGGGAATCCATGCCTCGTTGGTTGGTGAGGGGCGGGGTGGTCACGAATGGTCGCATGAGTGCCAAGTTCTGCACCACCGAGCAACGGAGCCGGCGAGGCATGAATCCCGGGTCTGCGCCGTGCCCTGCACATGCGTCTTTTCAGCAGATTGACCCAGGAACTGGTCGGCTGGCGGCTCGTTCCTCGTATCGACCATTCACCACCCCACGACACTTGACGCGCGCGAAAAGCGCGGCAATATTCCGCCACCAATGTGGGCGAATGACCACATTGTGGAAAGTCGTTCAAGGCCGGGTGCCGCAGTGTGGTCTATTTGACCCAGGCCGGATACAAAGCCGGTCGACACAAGGACTTTGCGAGGAGCCCATGCCAGACGATCAGAACTTGGCCGCCGGCAAGGGCAGCGACAAGTGGGTGCCGTACCGCAAGGCGCAGCCGCGCGAATCGCCGCCCGAGCTCGTCGTGCCGAACGCCATCCCGACCGATGAACGCATCTGGGTGCCGGTCGAGGAGAATGTGTGGTTCCGGCCGCTCCTGATGTGCGTGTCGCGCGGGTACTGGATGAACCTTCTGAAGGTTCGCAAGTCCGGCGTTCTGTCGCGCCACCGCCATCCGCTGCCCGTGCACGGCTATGTGCTGAAGGGCGAGTGGCGCTATCTGGAGCATGACTGGGTCGCGCAGGAAGGCTCTTATGTCTACGAGGCGCCCGGCGAGACGCATACGCTCGTCGTCGACGCGCATGTCGAGGAAATGATCACGATGTTCCAGGTCAATGGCGCGATGATCTATGTCGATCCCGACGGCAACACTGTCGGCTATGACGACGTGTTCACGCGCATCGACAAATGCCGCGCGCACTACGCCGGGAACGGCCTGGGCGAGGACTATATCGACCAGTTCATCAGATAGCGGATCTCGGCAGGCGGGGTCCAAACGGCCGCCCGGAGCTGTTCTCCGAGCTGCCGAACATTCCGGCCGATTCCGCGATTGGCGTCGGCTACACGTTCCAGCCCTGAGCGGGATGGTCTAAGTTGTCCCGTCGCCTCCAGGCGGCGGGATACGCACAGAAGTCAGGGTCCGTATGGGCCAAGGAGTGAAAGCAGCACGTCATGGATTTGGGAATCAAGGGCAAGACCGCAATCGTCTGCGGCGGATCGAAGGGGCTGGGCCGCGGCTCGGCTGAAAAACTCGCAGAAGCCGGCGTCGATATCGTGCTCGCCGCACGCACGCAGGGCCCGCTCGAGGAAACCGCAGGCAAGATCGCCGAAAAATACGGGATCAAGGTGACGCCGGTCGCCGCCGACGTCACGACGCCGGAGGGCCGCGCAAAGCTGCTCGAGGCAGCACCCGCCCCCGACATCCTCGTCAACAATGCGGGCGGCCCGCCCCCCGGCATGTGGCATGAATGGGGTGAGGATCAGTGGCAGGCCGCGATCCGCGCCAACATGCTCTCGCCGATCCATCTGATGACGGCCGTGCTGCCGGGCATGATCGAGCGCCGCTGGGGCCGCATCGTCAACATCACGTCGGGGTCGGTGAAGTCGCCGATCGCAGCCCTCGGTCTGTCGGGTGCCGCGCGAAGCGGCCTGACCGGCTTCGTCGCAGGCACGTCGCGCCAGGTCGCGCAGTATGGCGTGACGATCAACAACCTCCTGCCGGGCCAGCACGACACTGACCGTATCGAATCGCTGATCAAGAACACCGCCGGCAGCAAGGGCATCTCGGTCGAGGAGGCGAGGGCGGAAGCCCATGCCGCGAACCCGACGGGGCGTTTCGGCACGACCGAGGAATTCGGCGCCGCCTGCGCATTCCTGTGCAGCGCCTATGCCGGCTACATCGTCGGCCAGAACCTGCTGCTCGACGGCGGCGCGTTCAACTCGACACTGGGTTAAGCCCGCGATCGCGCGCCGGGTTCGTCCGGCGCGCCACGCGAACCACGCGCGATGACAGCGCGGGAGGAGGACCAATGAACGTTGCCGTCACACAGGCGGAGACGCTGGCGACCGACTGGGCGCGCGTCTTCTTCGCAGGCAAGAGCGTCCTCGTCACCGGCGGAACGTCGGGCATCGGCGCGGCGATCGCATCGGGCTTCGTGAGTTCGGGCGCGAGCGTCGTCGCGACGGGCGCCACGCTTGCCGAAGTCGAGCGGGCACAGAGCGAGCCGGGTCATGCCGGCATCGTGTTTCATGAGCTCGACGTGCGCGACGGCGAGGCCGTCACCGATCTGATCGGCTCGTTCGAACGGCTCGACGTTCTGGTCAACTGCGCCGGCATCATTCGGCGCGGCCACGAACTCGACCCCGACATCTTCGCGTCGGTGGTCGACATCAATCTCAACGGCACGATGCGGACATGCAGCGCGGCGCGTGCGCTCCTGGCGAAATCGGGTCAGGGCGCGATCGTCAACACCGCCTCCATGCTCTCCTTCCAGGGTGGCGGGCTCGTGCCGGCCTATTCCGCGAGCAAGGGCGGCATCGTCCAGCTCACCAAGTCGCTGGCCATCGCCTATGCGGACGACAACATTCGCGTCAACGCGGTCGCGCCCGGCTGGATCGCGACGCCGCTGACGGAAGCGCTTCAGGCCGATCCGGAGCGCAGCGAGGCCATTCTCTCGCGCACGCCGATGAAGCGCTGGGGCCAGCCGCAGGACATCGTCGGCGGCGTGCTCTTCCTCGCCTCGCCTGCCGCCGCCTTCGTCACCGGCGCGATCCTGCCGATCGACGGCGGCTACCTCACCACGTGAAATTCGGACATCGCCGGCTCGGCATTCCGAAGACGCTGTCGGACATGGGCGTCACGCAGGAGGTCGTCGCATGGACCTGCGAGCGGGCGCTTGCCGCCACAGCCACCGGACCAACCGCGCAGCCTGACCACCGCCGACTGCGCGGCGATTCTCCGGTCCGTGCTTTAACGCATCAGGCCGGTGTGAGACGGCTGCCGTTCACCGCGAACGGGATGCGGCTCGACGCAAACAAGGCTGCCTCGACGCGATTGCGCAGCCTGAGTTTCTTCAGGACATGGGTGAGATAGTACTTCACCGTTTTCTCGCTGAGTTGCAGGCGGTAGGCGATCTCCTTGTTGCTCAGGCCGTGCGACAGCAATTTGAGCACCTGTTCCTCGCGCTCGGTCAGCTCGATCGCCTCATTGGCATGCCCGTCGAGGGCGACGCTTGGGGCGGACAGGCGGCCGAGCATTTTGGCGGCCAGTTGCGGCGAGACGTAGAGGTCTCCCTGGGCGACGGACTTCACCGTCTCGACGAGCTCGTTCCGGCCGACGCCTTTCAGCAGGTAGCCCCGGACACCGCTGCGGAATGCGTTAGCCACGCTTTCCTCCTCGTCCACCACCGTCAGCATGAGAATGTTGGGGTGTGACGCACCCAGCATGATCTCGTCCACGGCCTCCAGGCCGCCGCCGGGCAGCTTCATGTCGAGCAGCATGACATGCGGTTGCAGATCGCGGGCCAGACGTATGGCGTCGGCAGCACTTGCGCCTTCGCCGACGACCTCGAAGCCATCATTCATGCTCAATGTGTGGACGACGCCGTCGCGGAAAAGCGGGTGATCGTCGACCACGGCAATACGGATCCGGTGTTCCATGTCGTTAGCTCGCTCCCAAAGGCAGCCAAGCCGTCAGCGTCGTCCCCGCCGCCGCGCTGCTTGTTACCGTGAATGTTCCTCGTATGCTTTCCAGCCGGCCGCGAAGGCCGATCAGACCCAGCCGGCCGGAGAAATCGGATGCCTGTCCGGGGGCGATGCCCGGACCATTGTCACGCACTTCGGCCCGGATGCCGGCATGGTCCGCGACCACCAGAACATGGTGGTCGGCCCGGCCCGCATGGCGGAACGCGTTCGACAGGCCTTCCTGAATGAAGCGGCACAGGCAGATCTTGATGTAGGGCGGGCAGGTCGCCGGCAGATTGTCGAAGCTGGCCGTGACCGGTTTTCCGGTCTTGTCTTCGTGACTCTTGATGGTAATCGCGAGGCATTCGCTCAGCCCGATATTCTCGAAATTGGGCAGCAGAAGTCCTGCGGAGATCGAGCGGATTTCCGCCATCGCTTCGGTCAGCGCCGCGCGCACGGCTGCGCGGTCGGGGTCGGCCTCGGCGGCTTCGATCGCGTCGAGCCGCAGGAGGCCGAGGCTGATCAACTGCGCGGGCCCGTCGTGAAGGTCCGAGCCGATGCCGCTCAGGAACCGTTCATTCTCCTCGATCACGTTGCGTGCGCCCCGCTCTATGCGCTCGCGCAGTTCGGAGTTGTTGGCGATCGCACGGGACAGGCTGGTGATATGCCGGGTCAGTTCGTCGCGCTGCAGCTCGATCGTGCGGCTGCCGTCGCCGACCAGCGTCGAGAAGCCGACGAAGATCGAGACAAGCACAAAGCCAGTCACCATCCAGCCCTGGATCTTCGCGTTCCTCAGATGCAGGAACAGATCGTCCGCCTGTTCGTAGAACTCTGCGACGGCGATGACCTTGCCGGTCGATTCCGCATGCACGGGGGCGTAGACTTCGAGAAGGATGCCACGGTCTGCGTATTCCGCCGCGCTTTCATGCCCGGGTTCGTTTTCGGCCGCGCTCTCATGCCCCGGTTCGTTGAACTCGGCGGCGATCGAGCCCTCCAATGCGCGCTCGAGCGTATCGTCGATCGGGAAGATGTCGCCGATGGATGCGCGATCGCTGCTGTAGAGGATGCGGCCGTCCAGACCCCATACCTTCATCGCCACCACGCGCAGGCGCACGGCGGCCGAGTTCAGGATGACGTCCAGCTCATCGAGGCGTGCGGGCGAGAGACGCCCTCGCGTTCCGATCTCCTGGACGGCCGGGGAGACGAAGTGGCCGATGTAGTTCGCTGCGGCACCCGCCTCGCGCGCCACCGCCGTCTGTTCGATCTTGGTGGAGACCCAGTTGCCGAGCGTCAGCGTGCTGACGAAGGACAGCGCGAGCGCGAGGATGGCGAACTTCTTCGCAAGCGTCAGGTCGCGCCAGAGCCGGGGCACTGACAGATGCATCGGTTGCTGCATCGCATGGATGCGGGTGTTCACTGGAAGGACCCCCCGGACCGTAATAATTTGAATCGAAACCCAAACAGAAAGCGGCGGCGACACTTCAGAAGGCACATGCTGTCGCGATCTGCCAAATCTTGTCCTGGATTGGGTAACAGGTCGGTGATTGGCCAGCAAAATGAACGTGCTGCTGTGATCCATCACCGTTGTGATACTCGATCGGGCGCGTGGCGTTCTAAAGAGGGCCGCCTACGGCTTTTGCAGTATCACCTCCAGACGTGCAGAAGCGGGAGGCGCGAGTGGTTCGGCCCGGCTGAGGGCTGCGCGGCCTCGCAGATGCAATGCGCTCGTTCCGGACGGCGGCACCTCGCGGGATGCTTGGTCAATCAGCGTTCCGGCATGGTCGCGGCTTCACGAGGGGCAGCCGGCACTCCCGCCCTTCGTCTCAGTCTCGACCAGACCTTAGTCCGATATCGGCCGGCCATTCGTCCACAGATGCCGCGGGCCTTTGTCCGTATAGGCAAAGAATCCTCCCAAGCGCATCGTCCGACGCTGAAACTGAACGGTGTAATGGCACCAACGGAGGGCGTCATGGTTTCCTATATTCGGTCGGATCTCGATTTCATTCTCGCGCAGATCAGAATCGCGGAGGCGCATGCCGATGGCGTGCCGCTTTACGGGCCCGGGGGGCAGATCCCCTCCTACAACATCTCGTGGGGCCTGCGCACGGTGGACGGCACCTACAATCACCTCCTGCCCGGGCAAGAGGAATGGGGTTCCGCCGATCAGCCCTTCCCGGAAGGACTGGGCACCGATTTCCGAACGATCATGGTCGACCCGGACGGCGCGGGGCCGCTCGGCCCGATGCCCGTCAGCTACAATCCGGGCGCCGACAATGACGGTCCCGGATCGGCCGGCACCGGTGACGTCTTCGACCCGACGGTGCGCACGATCTCGAACCTGATCGTCGACCAGACGCTTGGAAATCCGGCGGCCATCCTCGTCGCGCTCCAGCGCGCGAGCATCGTTCCAGCGGCTCAGCAGATGGCGGTGATGGGCACGATCAGCGCGGCCTACGACGCGATCGAGCCGCTTTTCGAGGCGGTAACGGCCGCCGAGGTGGCGTCGGCAGCCGCAACTGCGGCCGCGGCGGCCAATCCCGAGGATCCGGACCTGGCAGCCGCAGCGGCGGCGGCCCTTCAGCAGCTCGCAGACGCCGAGGCGGCGCTCACCAGCGCCAGCGGCGCGCTCGACGCCCTGCTCGAGGCGAACGGCATCGAGATGGAAGGCGCGAATATATCGCTACCCAACGTCGCGCCGGACGAAGGCCTGTCGGCCTCGTTCAACTCATGGTTCACCTTGTTCGGCCAGTTCTTCGATCACGGTCTCGACCTGGTCGGCAAGGGCGGCAGCGGGACCGTGTTCATTCCGCTGATGCCCGACGATCCGCTCTATGTCGAAGGCAGCAACACCAACTTCATGGTTCTGACGCGCGCTACGGTCGCGCCCGGCGCAGACGGCATTCTCGGTACGGCTGACGACGTTCGCCCGATCAATACGACGACGGCTTTCGTGGATCAGAACCAGACCTATGCGTCTCACGCCTCGCATCAGGTGTTCCTGCGCGAGTACGTTCTCAATGCCGCTGGTGATCCAGTCGCGACGGGCAATTTGATCCAAGGCGGCAATGGCGGCATGGCGACATGGGGCGACATGAAAGCGCAAGCCGCCGATCTTCTCGGCATTCAATTGCGCGACATCGACGTTGGCAACGTGCCGCTTCTTGCGACCGACCAGTATGGCAACTTCCTGCGCGGACCGAACGGCTATCCGCAGATCGTCACCACCGCCGGCCTGATCGAGGGCGATCCCTCGGCGAATGGCGGGCTGGGCATTCTGGTGGACGATCCGGCCCATGTGCCGCCTTATACCGCGATCCGCACCGGTCATGCATTCCTGGCCGACATCGCGCACAATGCCGTGCCGGACGGCCTGGAAGACGGCGACACCGAGATCGGCGGCAACATTCCAGCCGACGGCCAGTATGACGACGAGCTTCTCGACGCGCATTATGTCGCCGGCGATGGCCGCGCCAACGAGAATATCGGCCTGACGGCGGTCCATCACGTCTTCCACTCGGAGCACAACCGGCTGGTGCAGCACACCAAGGACGTCGTCCTGTCGGATGCGGCGGCCATGCTGGCAAACGGCGCGACGCAGGCCGAAGCCGTTGCGTTCCTCAACGAATGGCTGGTCGACGACGTGGCGGCGGTTCCCGGCTCCGGCGCCGGGCTGGTGTGGGACGGGGAACGTCTGTTCCAGGCGGCCAAGTTCGGCACCGAGATGCAGTACCAGCATCTGGTCTTCGAGGAGTTCGCCCGCAAGGTTTCGCCGAGCATCAACACCTTCCTCGTGCCGGACGGCTTCGACGCGACGCTCAACCCGTCGATCGTCGCCGAGTTCGCGCATGTGGTCTATCGCTTCGGCCACTCGATGCTGACCGAATCGATCGACCGCTTCGATCCGACGTTCCAGGCGGATCACATCAGCCTGATCGAGGGCTTCCTCAATCCGCTCCAGTTCGAGAACAATGGCGGGACCACGACCGTCGATGCAGACATCGCGGCCGGTGCCATCATCCGGGGCATGACGCGGCAGGTCGGCAACGAGATCGACGAGTTCGTCACCTCGGCGCTCCGCAACAACCTTCTCGGCCTGCCGCTCGACCTCGCGACCATCAACCTGGCGCGCGGACGCGATACCGGCGTTCCCGGGCTGAACGAAGTGCGGCGGCAGTTCTACGAAGCCAGCAACCAGAACGTCCTGCTCAAGCCCTATGAGAGCTGGATCGACTATGCGGGCCATCTGAAGAACGAGGCATCGATCATCAACTTCATCGCGGCCTACGGCACGCATGCGCTGATCACCAGCCAGACGACGATCGACGGCAAGCGCGACGCTGCGCTGACGATCATCACCGGCACGTCGTTCGGTGGCTTGGTCGTACCTGCCGATGCCGAGGACTTCCTGAACGGCACGGGCGCGTATGCCACTGATCTCGGCGGCCTCGAGAATATCGATCTGTGGATCGGCGGCCTTGCGGAAGAGATCATGCCGTTCGGCGGCATGCTCGGCTCGACCTTCGGCTACGTCTTCGAAATCCAGCTCGAAATGCTGCAGAGCGGCGACCGCTTCTACTACCTGCAGCGCCTCGACGGGCTGCACCTCTTCGGGGAGATGGAGAACAACTCCTTCGCGGCGATGATCATGCGCAACACCGATGCCACGCATCTGCCGTCGGACGTGTTCTCGACCCCCGGCCTCATCCTCGAAGTCGACCAGACGCGTCAGTTCAACGATCTCGACGGCAATGGGACACTGGAGAGCGGCGATCCGGTTGGAGAGGGCATCCTCACCCAGCTCGTCATCCGCAACAATCCCGCGACCGTCGGCCCGGACAGCAACTACCTGCGCTATACCGGCGGCGACCACGTCGTTCTGGGTGGCACCAACGGCAACGACATCCTCATCGCGGGCATCGGCGACGACACGCTCTACGGCGATGGCGGCAATGACCGGCTCGATGGCGGGTTCGGCAACGACATCATCAATGGCGGCGATGGCGACGACATCATCGTGGACCAGGGCGGTGACGACAACATCAAGGGCGGCGCCGGCAACGACGTCATCCATGCCGGTCCCGGCCTCGATCTCGTGCTTGCAGGCGCGGGCAAAGACTTCGTCTTCCTCGGCACAGACGAGGGCTCCGAAGTCTTCGCCGGCGAGGGCGACGACTTCATCTACGGCAACAAGAACGCCGAACGCATTCTCGGCAATGAAGGCAATGACTGGATCGAAACCGGCACGTTCGACGGCGCACCCGGCGACAATTTCGACGAGGTCTTCGCCCATGACGGCATCGACGGACACGACGTGTTCCTGGGCGACGGCGGCTTCGACGAGTTCATCGGCGAGGGCGGCGACGACATCATGGTCGGCAGTGCCGGGCGCGGAAAGATGGTGGGCATGTCCGGCTTCGACTGGGCGACCTACAAGGACAACACGCGCGGCGTGAACGCGGACCTGTCCATCCCGATCATCTTCGACGAGAGCCCGGTCCTGCCTGAAAACGCAGCGCTCGACGAGTACGAATCCGTCGAGGGTCTGTCGGGAACGCGCTTCGACGATATCCTGCACGGCACGGATGAGGACGCGACGAGCTTGCTGCCGACAGCGCAGGGCGGCACCGGCGGCGGCTATCGCGGCAGTTATCTCGATGCGGACGGTATCGCGCTCATCAACGGCCTCCAGGCGGTTCTGGGAGCGGGCGTGACCTCGTTCGGCGCCGGCGACATCATCCTGGGCGGCGACGGCAACGACACGATCACCGGCGGTGGCGGCAACGACATCATCGACGGCGACAAGTGGCTCAACGTGCGCATCAGCGTTCGCCAGAACGCCGATGGCACCGGGCCGGAAATCGCCAGCCACACCAGCATGACGACCCTTGCGGCCGCCATGTTCGCGGGCACGATCAATCCCGGACAGCTCGTGATCGCTCGTGAAATCCTGACGGCGAACGGGGCAGGCGACATCGATACGGCCGTGTTCTCCGGCAATCGCGCCGAATACACGATCAGCCGGGACGCAGCCGGTCGCTTCGTCATCACGCATACCGGTGGAACGCAGGCCGATGGCGTCGATACGTTGACGAACATCGAGGCCGCGCGGTTCGCCGACCAGACGCTTACACTCGTCAACGCAGCCGCGACCGGCGCACCTGCCATAAGCGACATGACGCCGACGGAGGGGCAGGTCCTTACCGCGTCGATCGGCACGATTGCCGACGGCAACGGGATCACGCCGGGAAGCGTCACCTATCAGTGGCAGCAGGATACCGGCGCAGGTTTCGTCAACATCGCCGGCGCGACCAACGCGAACTTCACGCCCAACCAGACCCATGTGAACAGGCCGCTGCGCGTCGTGGCGACCTTCACGGACGGGCTGGGCAATGTGGAGCAGCGCATATCGGCCGTGACCACGGTGGTCGGCGACCTCTATGTCGGCACCGCAGGCGTCAACACCTTCATCGGCACGGCAGGGCAGGACAACGCGTCCGGTCTCGGCGGCAACGACACGCTGCTCGGCATGGCGGGCAACGACCTGCTCGACGGCGGCACCGGCAACGACACGCTGGACGGCGGAACGGGCAACGACACGATGATCGGCGGCATCGGTGACGATACCTACCTCGTCGATTCAGCTCTGGACGTCGTCACCGAACTGGCCGGTCAGGGAACCGACACGGTCGAAACGACGCTGGCGTCCTATCTGCTCGGTGCCAATGTGGAGAACCTGGTCTTCATCAATGGGGGTAATTTCTCCGGTACCGGCAACGCGCTGAACAACGTGATAGACGGCGGCAACGGCAACAACACGCTGAGTGGCCTTGGCGGCAACGATACGCTGAGCGGGCTGGGCGGCGTCGATGTTCTCGACGGAGGGACCGGCAATGACACGCTGAATGGCGGGGCCGGAAACGACACGCTGATCGGTGGCGACGGGAACGACACGCTCGACGGCGGCACCGGCAATGACGGCATGATCGGTGGAACCGGCGACGACACATTCGTCGTCGACAGCGCCACGGATACGGTCACCGAGGGTGCCGGCGGCGGAACGGATATCGTCCAGACGACGCTTGCCAGCTACACGCTCGGCGGAAATGTCGAGAACCTGACCAAGACCAATGGCGGAACGTTCTCGGGAACCGGCAATACGTTGAACAACGTCATCACCGGTGGGTCGGGAAACAACACGCTCAGTGGCGGCAGCGGCAACGACACGCTGATCGGGCTTGGCGGCAACGACATTCTCGATGGCGGCACCGGCAATGACACGATGATCGGTGGAACCGGAAACGACACATTCGTCGTCGACAGCGCCACGGATACGGTCACCGAGGGTGCCGGCGGCGGAACGGATGTCGTTCAGACGACGCTTGCCAGCTACACGCTCGGCGGAAACGTCGAGAACCTGACCAAGACCAATGGCGGAACGTTCTCGGGAACCGGCAATACGTTGAACAACGTCATCACCGGCGGGTCGGGAAACAACACGCTCAGTGGCGGCAGCGGCAACGACACGCTGATCGGGCTTGGCGGCAACGACATTCTCGATGGCGGCACCGGCAATGACACGATGATCGGCGGCACCGGAAACGACACATTCGTCGTCGACAGCGCCGCGGATACGGTCACCGAGGGTGCCGGCGGCGGGACGGATGGCGTCCAGACGACGCTCGCCACTTATACGCTCGGCGGAAATGTCGAGAACCTGACCAAGACCAATGGCGGCAACTTCGTCGGAAACGGCAATACGTTGAACAACGTCATCACCGGCGGTACGGGCAACGATACCCTGACCGGCAATACCGGCAACGACACCCTCAATGGTGGCGGCGGAAACGACACGCTCAATGGCGGCGCGGGCGCCGATACGTTGAATGGCGGGGCCGGCAACGACGTCTTCGACTTCAACGCGATGACCGACACCGGGACGACAGCGGCCACGCGAGACACCATCACCGGGTTTGACGGACGCGGCGCGGCGGTCGGGGATCTGATCGACCTCAGCGGAATCGCGGGTACGTTCACCTTCATCGGAACGACCGCGTTCGCGTCGAGTGGCGTCAATCAGGTTCGGTTCCGGTTCGAAGGTGGGAACACCGTGGTCGAGATCGACAATGACGGCAGCAATGACGTCGATGCCTCGTTCGTGATCACGGGCACCGGAAACCTGACGGCGGCGGACTTCCTGCTCTAGGTCGCGTCTCGACGGTCGCGCGCCTCGCGATCGCACGGATGGGCGTGGCCTAGGCAGCCTCGATGCGGTCGGACTCCCGTACCGCATCGAGGAACGCCACGCCGATGGAGAGGGCCGGACAGTTCAGGCAACAGTCCGGCCCGACCCTTTCAGCACAGAAACGCCTGGAGAGATCCGCTCGACAGGCCAGTGGCACAGGGGGCAAACCGTGTCGACTTCACAGGAAATGGCAGCGATCGCATCGCGCAAACGGGCATTCATCGGCGTCGCCCTCCTGAGCGCGATCGTCAACGTGCTGCATCTGACCGGTTCGTTGTTCATGCTCGAAATCTACGACCGGGTTCTTCCCAGCCGCAGCATCCCGACCCTTATCGGGTTGGCGGCGATCGTCGTTCTTCTCTACGCGTTTCAGGCGTTGTTCGATATTTTGAGGGGACGCATCCTTTCGCGCATCGGTGTCGCGATCGACGAGACGCTCGGCGTCGGAATCTTCAAGAGCGTTCTGGCGCGGCCGCTTTCGGGCAAGCGCGACGGCGACGGACAGCAGCCGCTGCGCGATCTCGACCAGGTGAAGAGCTTTCTCTCCGGCGCGGGTCCGTCGGCTCTGTTCGACCTGCCGTGGATGCCGCTCTATTTGTTCATCTGCTTCTCGTTCCACACGATGATCGGCCTGACCGCCCTTGGCGGCGCGTTGCTGCTCGTCATCGTCACGCTGCTGACCGAAATGATGTCCCGGCGCACCAGCCGGGAATCCGGCGCGGCCCAGCAGCGCCGCAACGGCGTGACCACTGCCGGCCAGCGCAATGCCGAAGTCGTTCACGCGATGGGGATGGCAGGCCGGCTCGGCGATCGATGGTCGCAAGCCAACACGCAATTCGTCGGGCACCAGCAGCGCATGTCGGACATCACCGGCGGCTTCGGGTCCGTGTCGAAGGTCGTCAGGCTCCTGATCCAGTCCGCCGTGCTCGCCATCGGCGCCTATCTGGTGATCGGCGGCGCGGTGACGCCGGGCGTCATGATCGCAAGCTCCATCCTGGCCTCGCGCGCTCTGGCGCCTGTCGAACTGGCGATCGCCAACTGGAAGAGTTTTACCTCCGCGCGGCAGAGCTGGCGGCGCATCAAGGAACACGTCGCCGCCCGTGCTAATGCGAAGCCGCCCCTGGCGCTTCCCGCGCCGCGGCTGTCGCTGTCGGTCGATATGGTGAGCGGCGGCGCGCCCGGATCGAACCGGCTTCTGGTGGATGGTGTCAGCCTGCGCCTTGCAGCCGGCGACGGGCTCGGCATCATCGGTCCGAGCGCATCGGGAAAATCGTCGCTCGCCAGAATGCTGGTCGGCATCTGGCCGAACTGGCGCGGCAAGGTGCGGCTGGACGGTGCGGCCATCGACAACTGGACATCCGAGGCGCTGGGCAAGCACATCGGCTACTTGCCGCAGGACGTCGAACTGTTCGCCGGCACGATTGCCGAGAACATCTGCCGGTTCGAGGAGAATCCCGAGCCAGAGGCGATCATCGCAGCCGCGAAGTCGGCCAACATCCACGAAATGGTCCTGCAGTTTCCCGAAGGCTACGACACCGAGATCGGCGAGGCGGGTGCGGCACTTTCAGGCGGCCAGCGTCAGCGCGTTGCGCTTGCACGAGCGCTCTACGGCGATCCGTTCTTCGTCGTTCTCGACGAGCCGAATTCCAATCTCGACAATGAGGGCGACCAGGCCCTGACCGACGCGCTGTTCGGCATTCGCAACCGAGGCGGCATCGTCGTGGTCATCGCGCACCGGCCGAGCGCGCTTGCCGGCGTCGATCAGGTTCTGGTCATGGCCGAGGGGCGCTCGAAAGCTTTCGGGCCCAAGGAAGAGATATTGAGCAAGCTGGTGCGGCCCGTCGCGACGCCGGCAAAGATGCCCACCGCCGCGCCGTTCGAGGTCGTCGGTCTGAAGGGAGCAGCATCATGAAAAAGACCCCGGAAAAGACCGCGAACCGATCGATCGATCGCCATTTGCGGACCGCGATGCTGGCGTCGAGCATTCTCGTCCTCGGCTTCGGCGGATGGGCGGCCACGACCGAACTGTCCGGAGCGATCCTCGCCAGCGGGCACGTCGTGGTCGATGCGAACGTCAAGAAGGTGCAGCACCCGTTCGGCGGCGTCGTTTCGCGCATCAACGTGAAGAACGGTGAGCGCGTTCGCGAGGGCGATGTCCTGATGAGCCTCGACCCGACGGTGGCGCGCGCCAATCTCGGCGTCATCACCAAGAACCTCGACGCGCTCGCCGTCCGGCAGGAGCGGCTCGAGGCGGAGCGGGACGGTCTCGACGGCATCGATTTGCCGCGCGAACTGAGCGCGCGGATCGACGCAGCGGAACTGGAAACGCTGATGGAAACCGAACTGTCCTTCTTCCGGTCGCGACGCAGCGTTCGTGATGGCCAGCGCGCCCAGCTTCAGGAGCGCATCCTTCAATCCGAGCAGCAGATCGGCGGGTTGCACCTTCAGGTGAGCGCGTTCGAGAACGGCATCGAACTCATCAGCGAGGAGCTGGAAGGACTGGAGAAGCTTTATACGAAGAAGCTCGTTTCCGTGACACGGCTCATGCAGTTGCGGCGCGACGAGAGCGAAATGCGCGGCTCGCATGGGCAGGCGATCGCCGAGATCGCGCAGGCCAAGGGGCGCATCGCGGAAGTGAAGCTGCAGCAGCTTCAGATCGACGAGGATCTTCGCGCCGAAGTCGCGGGCGAACTCGCGCAGGTCCGCGAAAAGGCGACGGAGCTCGTCGAGCGGAAATCCGCGGCGCTGGATCAGCTCCAGCGCATCGATTTGCGCGCACCGGCGGACGGGATCGTGCACGAGCTCTCGGCCCATACGGTCGGTGGCGTGATCGAAGCGGGGGCTGCCCTGATGCTGATCGTGCCGGATACAGGCGATCTTTCGATCGAGGCACGCATCGAGCCGCAGGATCGCGACCAGATCTATGTCGGCCAACCGGCAATCCTGCGCCTGACCGCATTCAACCAACGCACGACGCCGGAGTTGAAGGGCGAGGTCAAGGTCGTCGCGGCCGACCTCGTGGAGGATGCGCGGACGGGGATGCAATATTACCCGGTCCGGATTTCGCTGATGTCGGGGGAAAGCGCGAAGCTGGAGGGCAAGGCGCTCTCGCCCGGAATGCCGGTGGAGTCCTTCGTCCAGACCGGATATCGAACGGTCATGTCCTATCTCGTGAAGCCGCTCGCGGATTATCTGATGCGCGCGTTCAGGGGAGACTGATCGGCGGCCATGCCGACGGCTTGCGGCGCAACGGCGACAAATTTTCCGATTTCCGATCGCAAATTAGCACCCTGTGCTTTCTAGCCCTGTCGCCCGCACCCTAACCTCCGAATTGATGGAATTCGGATCGTTGCCGGATTGAATGACTGGCTCTGCCGAGAGGTCGGCGGGGCCTTCACTTTGAAGAGGAGGAACTCATGTCGAAATCCGGCATATCGCGACGTATATTCATGGCCCTTGCCACGCTCGCTTCCGTTGGCCTCGCTTCGCCGGCGTTCGCGCAGGTGAAGGAGGTCACGATCGACTTCGCAACCTACAATCCGGTCGGCCTGCTGCTCAAGAAGAACGGATGGCTCGAGGAAAGCCTCAAGGAAGACGGCATCTCCGTGCGCTGGGTTCAGTCGCTCGGGTCCAACAAGGCGCTGGAATTCCTCAATGCGGGCTCGATCGATTTCGGCTCGACGGCCGGGGCCGCCGCGCTCATCGGCAAGATCAACGGCAATCCGATCAAATCCGTCTATGTCTATTCGCGTCCCGAGTGGACCGCGCTCGTGAAGCCGGAAGGCAGCGACATCGGTGCCGTCGAGGATTTGAAAGGCAAGCGCGTCGCTGTCACGCGCGGCACCGATCCGCACATCTTTCTCATCCGTGCGCTGGCGGACCACGGACTGACCGAAAAGGACGTGCAGTTCGTGCTTCTGCAGCATCCGGACGGCAAGGCCGCGCTGGTGCGCGGCGACGTGGATGCGTGGGCGGGACTGGACCCGCTGATGGCAGCCGCGGAAGTCGAGGACGGCGCCGAACTGTTTTATCGCAAGCCGGAGCTGAATAGCTGGGGTGTCCTCAATGTGCGCGAGGCCTTCGCTCAGGAGAACCCGGAACTCGTCACGCGCGTCATCGAGGCGTATGAGCGTGCGCGTGAATACTCCATCGAGAACCCGGCTGAACTCGTCGCCGCGCTTGTCGAGGTCGCGCGGCTTCCCGAAGAGGTGATCGCACGCCAGATCGAGCGGACCGAAATCACACACAGCCGGATCGGCGACGACCAGAAGGAAACCATCCTTCAGGCGGGTCTCGCTTTGCAGAGTGCAGGCGTCGTCGAGAACGGCGTCGACGTGAAGGCAGTGGTCGACAACCTCATCGACCCAAGCTACCACCCCTCCGAAGACTAAGGAGGCGTGCCATGACAACCGTCGACATCGTGCTGCCGACGGCTGCGAATGTGGCCACGACCTCGACGGGCCGGCGGCCCGGAAGCTTCTGGCGATCGGCCATGCTGGGGCTCATCCTTCCCGTCACGCTCGCGGCAGGATGGGAAGTCGCCGTGCAGGCCGGTTGGGCGGAAGGGCGGCTTTTGCCGCCACCCAGCCGCATCGCCGCGACGTTGTGGTCGCTGACCGAAGACGGCGAGCTTCTGATCCATATCGGCGCGACGCTCTGGAGGGTGGCGGTCGGGTTCCTACTGGGTGCTGCACTGGGCATCGCGGTGGGGGCTGTGGCGGGTTATTCGCGCCTGTTCAGAGCGCTCGTCGATCCGACCATTCAGGGCCTTCGGGCGATCCCATCGCTGGCATGGGTTCCGCTGTTCATCCTCTGGCTCGGCATTTTCGAGGAATCGAAGGTGGCGCTGATCGCGGTCGGCGTGTTCTTTCCCGTCTATCTCGGTGTCACCGGATCGGTGCTCGGCGTCGATCGCAAGATCGTCGAGGTCGGCCGCATCTTCCGGCTCAAGGGATACAAGCTGGTGACGCGCATCCTCGTGCCGGCGATCCTGCCGAACGTCGTTCTCGCGCTGCGGACGGGCCTGGGGCTTGGCTGGATGTTCGTGGTGGCCGCCGAGATCATGGGCGCGGCCGAAGGGCTGGGCTACCTGCTGGTCGACGGCCAGCAACTCGGCAAGCCCGACCAGATCGTCGCGGCCATTCTCGTCTTCGCGGTCATCGGAAAGATCACCGATGCGCTGATCGTCGCTGCGAGCACGCCATTCCTGCGCTGGCAGGATTCCTACGAGAGCAGCACCTGACATGCTCGAACTCAGACATCTCTCAAAAACCTATCCGAACGGCACCGCCGCTCTCCACGACTTCACCCTGTCGATGCAAAGCGGGGAAGCCGTCGCGATCGTCGGCGGCTCGGGCTGCGGCAAGAGTACGTTGCTGCGCCTGATAGCGGGGCTCGACCAGCCGACCGGCGGAGAGGTTCGGGTCGATGGAGAGCGCATTTCGCAACCGCATCCGGCCGTCGGTCTGGTGTTTCAGGAACCGCGCCTGCTGCCCTGGCTGAGCGTTGCCGACAATGTCGGTTTCGGGCTCGATGGCGTTGCGGCCGAGGAGCGCCGCAGCCGCGTGCACGAAGCGCTGAAGAGCGTCGGCCTCGCGGAGCAGGCAGGCAAATGGCCGCGCGAAATGTCCGGCGGGATGGCACAGCGCGTGGCACTCGCCCGCGCGCTCGTCACAGGCCCGAGCGTGTTGCTGCTCGACGAACCGTTCTCGGCGCTCGACGCGCTGACGCGCGCGGGCCTTCAGGATCACCTGGTCAAGCTCTGGGAAAAGAGCCGCCCGACGCTGGTTCTCGTGACGCACGATATCGAGGAAGCCCTTGTGGTGGCCAACCGGGTGGTCGTCCTGCGGCCGAGGCCGGGCCGCATCGATGCGATCCTCGACGTGCGGATCGCGCGGCCGCGCGATCGCGATGCCGGGGATTTCGAGACCCTCAAGCACGAGTTGCGGGTAGCCCTCGATCGCTCGCTGAGCGAGGCGCAGCGTATGGCGGCCGAATAGCTCAGATTTGGAGGGTTCCGACGCTCGCGCCGCCGCAGACGTAAAGCGTCTGGCCGGTGACGAAGCCGTTCCTCGGGTCCGAGAAGAACATGAAGGCGTTGGTGACGTCCTCGACGGTGCCGAGACGACCGACCGGAATGCGGGTGGCGAGCGTGCTTTCGGCGTCGCTGCCCTTCGGCACGATGCCCCAGAAATTGTCGGTGAGGATCGGGCCGGGTGCGACGACGTTCACCGTGATCTGATGTTTGGCGAGTTCGAGCGCCCATGTCCGCGCCATGCCGATCATGCCGGCTTTCGAGGCGCTGTAGGCGGTGCGCGTGGGCGCACCCAGTGCCGCGCGTGACGCGTTGAACATCACGCGCCCGAAACGACGCGCCTTCATGGCGGGCAGCACGGCCTGAAGCAGGGTGAGCGCCGATCCGAGATGAAGCTGGGCAAGGCCGGTGATGTCCTCGGGTTTCGCTTCTTCCACGAGGTTCGGCCAGATCAGTCCGGCATTGTGGATCAGATGCGACACGTCGTGGTTCGCCGCGATCTCCGACGCCGCCTCCTTCACCGCCTGAGGATCGAGAAGGTCGGCCTCGACCGACGAGAGCCTGTCATGCGTGAAGTCTGGCGGGCGTCGCGCGACCGAAATCACGTGGTAGCCTTCGCCGAGCATGCGCTGCGCCAGATCCGCGCCGATGCCCTTGTTGCCGCCGGTGATGATGGCCGTGTAGGTCTCGCTCATCTCAGTTCCCTTGTCCCGGAACGAGCGCAATGACGCGCAACGGGCTGCCGGTTCCCTGCTTGATCTTCAACGGTGTCGCGATCAGCATCGCGCCGGTCGGCGGGAGGCGGTCGAGATTGTTGAGGCACTGCAGGCCGTAGCGGCCCGCGCCGTGCAGGTAGAAATGCGCGGGGTAGGGCGGGGTGTAGTGCGCGCCCTGGCCCGCATCGGTGCCGACCGTCTCCGTACCGAAACCACGCACGCCGCGCTCATCGACGAGCAGGCGCATCGCCTCAGGCGTCGGGCCGGGCGAGTGCGGGCCATCGTCGCGCATGTTGAGATAGGCCGCGCCGCGGCGTTTCGACCAGTCGGTGCGCATGAGAACCCAGCTTTGCGCCGGGATGCGGCCATGGGTCTTTTCCCAGCCAAGAATGATGTCCGGCGTCAGCTCGAAATCATCGTCCGTGCTGGCGCCCTGCGAGCAATCGATTACGCAGACCGGTCCGACGAAGTTTTCGACGGGGATCGTATCGACGCTGCCGTTCGGCACGTCGCGGCCGGAAATCCAGTGCGACGGGGCGTCGAAATGCGTGCCCGTATGCTCGCCGCAGGTGAAGTTGTTCCACTTCCAGGCGGGGCCGCGATGATCGTAGGCGGAAATCTCCTCCATGCGGAACCGCGCGCACTGGCCGAATTCCGGCGGCAGGACGATGACAGGAAAATCCGGGTCGAGCGTGTGCGTGAGATCGACGACCTCGATCGCGCCAGTGGCGATCGCAACACCCATCTGGCCGAGGAGTTCGGTTCCGTTCGGCATGTTCATGCTCCACCTCCAGACGTCATTTCCAGTTCGAGCACTTTCGGCCCCTGCCGCCAGCGCTCGATGAAGTCTTTCGCGACGTCGCCGACATAGACGTCTTCGAGACCGTCCCGGAGACCCGCGACGACGGCTTTGGCGAGCGCCGAGGGCGCGACCTTGGGTGGCGGAAGCGGCTGGTGCCACTCATCGTCGGTCGGCCCGGCATAGACGTTCATGACACGTATGCAGCCGGGCGCGAATTCCGCGCGCAGGCATTGCGAGGCCGACATGGCCGCCGCATTCGATGCGGAGAACGAACCGAAGGCGGGCATGTTGGAATAGGCGTAGACCGACAGGAGATTGACCCACGCCACGGCACTGTTGGTGCCGTCCGCGCCGCGACCGCGCATCGCCGGGCCGAAAGTCTGCGCAAGGCGCATCAGGCCGAGCACGTTCACCTCGAACTCCTCGCGCGCAAAGACCGTGTCGCCGCGATCCATGATGCCGCCCGGTCGCATGAAGCGCGCATTGTTGACGAGGATATCGACCTTGCCGCCGATCTCGCCGCAGAGTTCGTTCACGGATCGAATGTCGGTCACGTCGAGCGGCAGGATGGAGACCTTGGGCATGTCGGCGAGCTGATCGCGGTGCGGGTAGGGCCGCCAGCTTTCCGATTCACCGACGAAGATCGCCGAGGCGCCGGCATCGGCCAGCGCGCGGGCAAGCGCGACTGTGTTTTCATTGCGCGCATCCGTGATCAGGATGCGCCGGAATTTCGGGTCGCAGCTCAGTTCGCGCACGATCGGATCGTCCTCCATATGGGGCGTTGGCGTCGTCGGCATGGCAAGGATGACGCCGCGACCGGAACGGTCGAGGCGGTTGACGAGTGTCACGCGCGCACCGCGCTCGACGTCGCCATGGAGATGGCACATGATCGACGGCCCGGCATCGAGCAGGACCGTGCCGACACGCCATGGCGTGCGTTCACGGAAATAGACGTTCGTGCTGGTGCGCACCGTCGTCTCTGCGATCAGCTTGCCGGACGGCGGCACATCCTGCCACTGCAGGTCGATGCCCAGACAGCGCTGGCAGGCATCGCGGGGCGGATATTGCAGCGTGCCGCATTCGGTACAGCATTGCAGCATGAACCGACCTTCGGCGGCTGCGGCCGTCAGGCCGAGGGCTGCGCGGCTGCGCGCCTTTTCGGGCTGGGACGGCGAGCGGGCTCGCGTCTGCGGGTTCTTTTTCGGCGGCGGCGCGATGGGTGTCGTCATGCGTTCGTCCCGGAGATGATCGCCGCGTTGGAGCAGACGCCACGATCGTAATTGATCATGCCGAAGCCGGATACGAGCGCGGTCGTTGCGTCCTTCACCTGCGTCGGGCCTGCGGTCCCGGTCACCTGCCGGATCGCTTCCACGAGGCCGATGAAACCGCCGGCCGCGCCCGCCTGTCCGGCGGACAACTGCCCGCCAGAGGTGTTGTGTGGCAGGTCGCCGTCGACGGTGAGATCGCGGTCCCGCAGGAAGGCCGGGCCTTCTCCCTTCGCGCAGAAGCCCAGATCCTCGACCTGCATCATCGAGATCACCGGGTAGTCGTCATAGGTCTGCAAAAGGTCCATGTCGGCCGGCTTCGCGTCGGCCATTGCATAGAGTTCATCGATGTCCATCGCCCAGCCGCCGCGCATCTGGATCGGGTCCTCGGGAAACGCGTTGTGGCGCTCGATCGTCGAGCGGATATGGGCGTAGGGGATGCCGGCGGCCTTCGCGTCGTCCTCGCGCATGACAAGGAACGCTTCGGAACCTGCGACCGGCATGACGCAATCGAACAGCGCGATCGGGTCGGAGATCATGCGGGCCGAGAGATATTGATCCATCGTGAGCGGAGATTTCATCACCGCATGGGGATTTTTGAGCGCATTGGCGCGCTGGGCGACACAGATGCGGCCGAAATCCTCGCGGGTCGCGCCGTAGGCCGTCATGTAATGGTCGGTCAGGAGCGCGAAGCAGGCGTTGGGACCGCCGGCCCCGTAGGGATAGGACGCGTCCTGTGCAAAGCGCGAGAAGCTCGACAGCATGCGGCGAAAACTGTCGACGTGGTTGGTGTCGCCCGCGACGCAGGCAACGACGCGCGCGTCACCCGCCTGTACGGCACGTGCCGCGCGCCTGATCGCTGCAATGCCGCTCGCGCCGCCCATCGGGATATGGTCCAGCCAGCGCGGCGACAGGCCGAGATGCTGGGTCAACCCGACGGCGGTGTCGGGGAACAGGCTGAAGCTCGATACGGAGAATCCGTCGATCTCCTGCGGTGACAGGCCGGCCTGTCTTATAGATGCGGATAGTGCGCGCGCGATCCACCAATGCGCGGTCTGCGTCGAGAAGCGCTCGTAAGGCACGGTCGCCGGTGCCGCGAGCACGACGCCGTCATAACCTCGTCGCTGAAAGCAAGATGCCATCTAGGCTGCCTGCCGCTTCTTCATCGCGCAGGTGTTCACCGTCGCGGGATCGAGCGCGAGACGTGCGGCGAGACCTTTCAGTTCGCTGCGCTGGATCTTCTGGGTCGCGGTCAGCGGCAGGGCGTCGACGAAGGCGATATAGCCGGGCGCCTTGTAGTAGGCGACGCGCTCAAGGCACCATGAGACGATCGCGCGCGCCTTGGCCTCGTCGCCGCCGCCATCGACGACGAGGCAGGCGAAGACCTCGTCGCCGCGCAGTTCGTCCGGCAGTGCGGCGACACCGGCGGCCCGGACGTCGGGGTGCTGCATCAGGATCGATTCGACCTCGACGGCCGCGATGTTTTCGCCGGAGCGGCGGATGACGTTCTTCTTGCGGTCGACGAAAAAGACGTCGCCGTCGGCGTCGCGGGCGACGATATCGCCGGTGTGGAACCAGCCGCCGTCCCATGCCTCGGCGGTGGCGTCCGCGTTCTTGTAGTATTCGGTGAAGAAGCCGTAGCGCGGGTCTTCGCCGGCATGGCGGACGAGCAGTTCGCCGGGTTCGCCCGGAGCCGCATCCTCGCCGGCGTCGGTGACGATCCGCGCCTCGACGCCGTCGCGCGTGCGACCAAGGCAGCTCGTGCCGCGCTTGCGCGGCTCGTGGTTTGCCGCGATCACCGCGCCGGCGCCGGTCTCCGTCATCGCCCACGCTTCGACGAGCGGAATGCCGAAACGATCCTCGAACGGGCCGTGAAGCTTCGGATCGATGCCCGCGCCGAATCCGAAGCGCACCGCATGGTCGCGGTCGGCGGCGGAGGGTTCGGCTTTCATCAACATGGACGGCATGACGCCGAGATAGTGCAGGCAGGTCGCTTTGCTGTCACGCACACTTTGCCACCAGCTTCGCGGGTGGAAACGATCGAGCGCGGTGAGGCATCCGCCGACCGAGACCATCGCCATCAGTGAATAGGCCATGGCGTTCATGTGGAAGATCGGCAACGGCGTGATCATGCGCTCGCCATCTTCCGTCAGGCTGCAATAGCCGCCGGCATCGGCATACCAACGGCCCGCCGCGAGGAAATAGAGGTTCGACAGGACGCAGCCCTTGGGCTTCCCGGTCGTGCCGGAGGTGTAGAGCATCGCCGCCTCGCGGCGCAGCGGGGTTGCAGATGCATCCTTGCAGAAACCGGCCAGGTGGTCGGAGAGGGGAGGCGGTGCATCCTCCGGCGTGATCACCGGAAATCCGACGCCCGATGACGCGCTCGCCTTTTCAAGGTCGGAGACGCGCGCGGCGATCGCTACGGCGAGCACGGGCTCGGCATGGCCCGCCATGTAGTCGAGTTCGGACGATTGCAGGTCCGGGTTGACCGGCACGACCGACAGGCCCAGCGCATTCAGCGCAAACCAGTGCAGGAAGAAGGCCGGGCGATTCTCCATCAGGAGCATTACGCGGCCACCAGCGCGGTAGCCAGCCGCCTCATAGGCCAGACGAAGACGCTCGATCTCCGCGAATGCCTGCGCGTAGGTCCATGCGCGCGGCTCGATGCCGTAGACTGCCGCGGTTTCCGGAAGGACGTTCAGGAAATCGCGCGCGCCGAACCGCTCCGACGCCGACTTGACCGCGCCGTAGACCGTTGCGTCATCCGGGATTTGTCCTGCCACGGTTGCCAACTCCCTCACAGGAACATCTGGATGTTGCCGAAGGCGGCGTCGCAGTTGAGAAGATCGACCCGCTTGAGCCTGATCTTCAAGGCACCGTCGACCAGCTCCAGTTCGTGGCGCGCATTGGCCGCCAGCAATGTCTGGTCGTCCAGGCGCGTCTCGACATAGTGGAACGGCGTGTGCGTGACGAAACGTCCCGCCTCGTGATCGACCTCCTCGATGAACGGCCGCTGGATGACGTGATGGCAGCGGGTTTTCGGCTTCTGCGAGAAAGTACGCTCGCCCTTGAAGCGTTCGACGCGCAGCTTGATCATGAAGAAATCCTCATGCAGCAGCGAGGTCACATGCTTCGCGTCCTGCTGGTTGTAGTCGAGCGGCATCCAGTACATGCCGTCCGGCTTCCACAGGGCAAGCCACTCGTCGAAGCGCCCGTCATCGAGCATGCGGGCCTCGTCGTAGACGAAGTCGATCAGATCGTCGCGCGACGGGAAGGTCATCGTGCGCCTCCGTCCATGCTCATCGTCATGTATTTTGTCCAGGCATGGAACTGGTTGCGCATCTGGCGTTCGGTCGTGCCGTTCTCGATCGCCTCGTCCTCGAAGTCCTCGCCTTCAACGTAGAGGCGCTGGACGTTGACCCATTCGAGGCCGTCCGAATGAAGCCCCTCCTGCGCGCGCTCGTACATTTCGAGATCGTCGTGCCCGACCATCGAGGTCGGGGCGTTGATCAGGCGGTTGTACATGGCGGTGCGCTCGACCAGCATGTCGGGGGCGTCGACCAGACGGTAGATGTAGCTCTCGACCAGCGTCCTGCCGGCCGAGATCGGCTTGAACAGACGAAGCTGCTGGATCGGCCCCTTGATCATGATGTTGGGGAAATAGATCGTGTTGTGCCGGCTCTCGCCGAGGATCGCGCGCGCCTTTTCCTCGCCATAGGCTTCGACCATCTGTTCGAAATAGCCAGGGATGGCCGAGTAGTCGGAGTGGATCGAGTGATGCACGCCGGTGTGGCCATGGCCGTTCGGCCATGTGCGGATGCCCATGTTCTCGAAGAATTCGTAGGACGACATGAAGGGCGCGATGACTTCCATCGCCATAGGGGTCTTCGTGCCCTCCGGCTTGTCCATTTTTTCCCACAGATCGATCGCGGTGCCGGCAGAGCTTTCATGCGCGACCATCGGATGGCAGGTGTCGGTCTGGTTTTCGACCAGCATCTTCCAGTTGCAGCGATGCATGTAGCGGAGCGGCGGGCCGGAGACTTCGAGACGCCCGGCCGGCGAGCGATCGACCATGTTGTCGATCGAGCTCAGGGCGTTGCCGAAGAAGGTGTCGAAGTCGATGCCGTCCTTTGCGAGCCTTGCGAAGACGAAGCCGCGATAGTTCTTCACGGCCCCGACGGGCGCCATGCCGTTGACGGAATGGCTCTCTTCGAGGCCGGTATCCTTGTAGCCTTTGCGCAGCGGGATCGCGAGCAGGCACCCGTTCGTCTTGAACGACCACGCATGATAGGGGCAGCGGAAGAACTTGCCCGTATTGCCCGCCCGGTCGATCGCGATCTTGGTGCCCTTGTGGGGGCAGCGATTGTGCAGCACGTAGATCTGGTCGTCGGAGTGGCGCACCATGATGACGGGTTGGGTGCCGATCTCAGTCGTGAAGTAGTCGCCCTTGTTCGGCGTCTGGCTGTCGTGACCGACGAACACCCAGGTGTTGGCGAAGAGATGCTTCATCTCCAGCTTGAACACGTCCTCGTCGATGTAGATGTCGCGATGCACCTCGGTCGGCCGGACAAGGGCCTCGATGGCGGCGGTGTCATTGGCATAACGGCTCATGACGGGCGTTCCCCTGTGCTTGGAGGTTACAGGTCGAGTACGAGTTTGGGCGACAGCGCGCGCGACACGCAAATCTGCATCACGTCGTTGGATGCGCGTTCGTCGTCGGTCAGGATGACGTCCCGGTGGTCGGGAATGCCCTTGATCACCGTGGTCTGGCAGATGCCGCAATCGCCGCGCTGGCAGTCGTAGATCAGGTCGACGCCGCCTTCTTCGAGGATCTCGATGATGGTCTTGCCGGGCGGCACGGTGAAGATTTGGCCGGTGGACGAGATTTCAACCTCGAAGGGCTTGTCGCCGGCCTGCTCTTCGACGCGCTCGAACAGTTCGAAATGGATGCACTCCTTGGCGAAACCCTGCGCCAGCGCACGCTCACGCGCGGCCTCGATCATGCCGCGCGGCCCGCAGACATAGATGTGGGCGTCCGTGGCGAGGGATTTCGTCAGGCGCTCCAGATCAATGCAGTTGCCGTCCTCGTCGTCGCAATAGACGCGCAATGCGTCACCGCAGGCTTCGCTGATATCTTCCACGAATGCCATGAGCGTGCGGGAGCGGCCGCTGTAGTGGAACTCGAATGGCCGGTCCGCGCGCTTCAACTCGGCGGCCATCGCGACGATGGGCGTGACGCCTATGCCGCCGGCGATCAGGATGGCGGGGCCGTCATGGGTGGCGACGGAGAAGTCGTTCTTTGGCGGTGCTACCGTGATGACATCGCCGACCGCCAGATCATGCATGTAGCGGGAGCCCCCGGTGCCGGCCTCCTCGAGCAGAATTCCGAGCCTGTAGCTCTGGACGCCACGGGTCGTATCCGTCGTTGAATCGGTGTTGATCAGCGAATAGTGGCGCTCGCCGCCCGCCGGTAGCTGGATGCGGATGTGCGCACCGGCGGTGTAGCCGGGCAGGGACGATCCATCCTCCGCAACAAGCACCACGCTGCGGATGCGCGCAGTGATCGGTTCGGCCTCGAGGACCTTCAGCCGCAGATGCGACATGTGCTTTACCTCCGCTCTTGTTCTGGCGGTTGCCGGGTCGAGGCGCACAAGCCTCCTCCATTCGAGGAATATGAAATATCATGTTTTGACGTGTCAATGGCTCGAACGGCATTAGATGCAATTTCATCGTTTTAAGCTTGAAGAGTGATTTGAGCTGTGTCAGCATTTGGTTAGTGCTGCCGACAAAAAAGGGGAACCACGGTGAGCTCAGCTTTCAAGAAAATTGCGAATGCATCTATTTTCTTTCTGGCAATGAGTGTCTCTGCGTCCGCGCAGGAGACGGTTCTGCGCCTGTCCAACTGGCTTCCTGCCTCGCATCCGATCGTCAAGGATATGGTGATGCCCTGGGCCGAACAGCTCAAGGAGGCGACCGACGGACGCGTCACCGTGCAAATCCTCGACGCGCCGCTTGGGCCGCCGCCGGCGCATTTCGATCTGGCCGCGAACGGTGTCGCCGACCTGACCTTCAGCGTGCACGGCTACACGCCCGGCCGCTTCAGCCTGACCGAAATCGCCGAACTTCCGTTCCTCGCGGATTCGGCGGAAACTCTCTCGGTGGCCTTCCAGCGCCTCTACGAGAGCGACCTTGCGGAGGCTGGAGAGCATCGCGGCACGAAGGTGATCGGCGTGTTCACCCACGGGCCCGGCCTGCTCTTCACCAAGGGACGGCCGGTCACCCCTCTCGATGAACTTTCCGGGGCGAAAATCCGCATCGGCAATGGCGTGATGGGGATGCTCGCAGACCGGCTCGGCATGGTTTCCATCCAGGCTCCGTCGCCGCAATCCTACGAAATTCTGTCGAGCGGCGTTGCCGACGGCATCTTCTTCCCGATCGAATCCGTGCCGTTCTTCAAGATCGAAGCGCTCGTCGACACCGCGCTGCGAGCTCCTGGCGGTCTCTACAATTCCTCGTTCTTCTTCGTCATGAACCAGGCAAAATATGACAGCCTGTCCGAGGAAGACAGGGCCGCGATCGACTCGATTTCCGGTGAGGCATTCTCGCGCATGGCCGGCCAGGCCTGGGATCGCGCGGACGCTGCAGGCGCCGAAATCATCAAGGACACGGTCACCTATCACGACGCGACCGAGGAGGAGATGACCGCGCTGCGCGAAGCCGCCCAGCCGATCTTCGACGACGTGGCGGCGAAATACGAAGCCAAGGGCCTGGACTTCGAGGCGCTTCATGAAAAGCTTCTCACCGAAGTGAAGGCAGTCGAGGCGGAATGACCCCCGCCCCGACCGAAGCTCTCGCGACGAGGGTTCGGAAGGGTCTGAGATTGGCGACCGCGCTCCTGTGCGGTTCGCTGCTCATCGCCCTGACCTTCGTGACCGTAGTCGATGTGTTCGGACGCTACCTTCTCTTGCGGCCTCTGCCCGGCGCGCCCGAATATACGGAACTGCTCCTGATGGCGATCATCTTCACCGGACTGCCGGCGGTGTGCCTAGACGACGGACACGTCAGCGTGGATCTGTTCACGTCGAAGTTCACGGGCTGGCTCGCAGCCGTCCAGCTTGCCTCGGCGAGGCTTGCCGTGTCGGTCGTCCTGGCGATCGTTGCGTGGCAGTTGTGGGAGCACGCGGTCCGGCTTGCGACCTATAATGAGGTGACGGTGTTTCTGCGCATGCCGCTCGCGCCGTTCTGCAAGGGCGCGGCGGTGATCGCCGGGGTCTCGTCGCTCGCGACGTTTGTCATGGCCTGCCTGCGCCTGTCGCGTGGACGCGAGGGAGGCATCTGATGGCCTGGCCTCTCGGCATAACACTCATGATGCTTCTGATGTTCGCCGGCATGCCGATCGCGTTCGCGATGGCTGGCGTCGGGCTCGTCGGTGTTGCCTCGATCATCGGCTGGCAGCCGGCGCTGTCGCTGATCGGGCAGACCTATTTCGACGCGGGGCGCAGCTACACGCTGTCGGTGGTGCCGCTGTTTCTGCTGATGGGCAATTTCGTCGTCCAGTCCGGCGTCGCGCAGGATCTTTACACGGCTGCGAATGCCTGGCTCAGGCACCGCAAAGGCGGGCTCGCCATGGCGACGATCGTCGCATGCGGTGGGTTCTCATCGGTCTGCGGTTCGTCGCTTGCAACCGCCGCAACGATGGCCCGTATCTCGCTGCCCGCCATGCGCAGCTTCGGCTATTCCGACCGGCTGGCGGCGTCGTCGGTCGCGGCAGGGGGGACGCTGGGCATTCTCATCCCGCCATCGGTCATCCTCGTCATCTACGGCATCCTGACGCAGCAGAATATCGGGATGCTCTTTCTCGCCGGATTGCTGCCCGGGCTGATCGGCATCATCGGCTATGTGCTGGCCGTTCGCCTGTCGCTGGTGATGTACAAGGAGGACCTTCAGGTCCTGCCAAAACTGCCGCTGATCGAGCGCTTCCGCGCGCTCAAGGGTGTCGTGTGGGCGCTGCTTCTGTTTACATGCGTGCTCGGCGGCATCTATGTCGGCATCTTCACGGCCACAGAGGCCGCGGGCGTCGGCGCCGCGGGCGCAATGCTGCTGACGGCCGCACGCGGAAAGCTGACACTGCGCGAGACGCTGACGACGTTGTTCGATACGGCGAAGACCACAGCGGTGATGTTCTTCATCCTGTTCGGTGCGCTGTATTTCCTGAACTACGTCAATTTCTCGGGTCTCACCACGGACCTGCGTGGATGGGTCAATGCGCTCGGTGCCGGCCCGTATCAGGTCATTCTGTCGATCGTGGTCATCTATCTGGTTCTGGGCTGCCTGCTCGAAAGCCTGTCGATGATCACGCTTACCGTACCGATCCTGTTTCCGATCGTGACCGGGCTCGGTTTCGACCCGATCTGGTTCGGCATCTTCGTCGTGGTCGCAGCCGAACTGAGCTACATCACGCCGCCGATCGGCATGAACCTGTTCGTCCTGCGCTCGGTCGCGCCGGAGATACCGATCGAGCGCATGTATGTCGGCATCGTGCCGTTCGTGATCGTCGACGTCCTGCGCCTGCTGTTGCTCATCGCGGTTCCGTCGATGGCGCTGCTTATCCCGTACTCGATGTGAGGTGTCCGGCATGAGCACGAACCCTCCGCCAGACAAGCGCCCCGACCTTCCTGAGGATGGGTTCGTCTCGAACTATCTTCTCTATCTGCTCGCCGCCGCCAGCAACGCCATCAGCGAGGAGTTCCATGCGGTGGTGCGGGATCGGGGCGTGCGGGTGCCGGAATGGCGTGTGCTTGCCTGCCTTTCCGACGCCGACGGGCAGATGGTCACCCAACTGGCGACGCTTGCCCTGATGGAGCAGTCCCGGCTCACCAAGATCATCGACCAGATGGTCGCCCGCGATCTCGTGACGCGACGGTCCGACGCGCGCGATCGACGCAGGGTGCGGGTCTATCTCACCGGAAAGGGCAAAAAGCTCGCGGTCGAACTCGTGACGGCCGCGAAGGATCACGAGGCCGGAATCGTGGCCCAGATCACACGTGGGGAGGCCGATATCCTGATCGGCGTTCTCAAGCGCATCAACAGCCTGCACGGGCATCCTCCCCATGCAGTTATCGACACCGAGGAGAGTGGCGAATGAACCAGCCTGTCGACGACGTCGTGGAGGCGCCGCAATCCCTGACGCATCGTGTCCTGCAGCCTGAAGGCTGGCCCGTCCCGAAGGGCTATGCGAATGGCGTGATCGCGCAAGGCCAGATGATTTTCACCGGTGGTCTCGTCGGGTGGGATCGCGACGGGCGCTTTGCGGACGGTTTTGTGGCACAGGCGCGCCAGACATTCCTGAACATTCGCGACGTGCTCGCGGTGGCGGGTGCTGGCCCCGAGCATCTCGTTAGGCTCACCTGGTACGTCACGAGCATCGACGACTACATGGCCGACCAGAAGGGGCTGGGGAGCGCCTACCGCGAGGTATTCGGGCGCAGTTTCCCCGCGATGGCGACCGTGCAGGTGGTGCGGCTGGTCGAGGCTGACGCGCTCCTCGAAATCGAGGCGACGGCAGTGCTGCCTGCATCGGCGTGACGATGGCCGGAATATTCAAAGGGGGATTGATATGAAGATTGCTGTTCTGGGTGGCGGAAACGGTTCTTACGCGGCGGTGGCGGATTTCACCGAAGCCGGCCACGACGTTGCATGGTGGCGTCGTGATCGCGCGAGTTTCGCCGACATCGCGGCAGCGGGCGCAATCACCGTCACCGATCACCAGGGCAGCCGCAAGGTCGCCGTATCGCCCACCGACGATCTCAAGGCCGCGATCGATGGCGCGTCGCTGATCGTCGCGCCGACGCCGGCTTTTGCGCAGGAGGACATGGCAACGGCGCTGGCGGCCCATCTCGTCGATGGGCAGGTCATTTATCTGCCGCCGGGCACCTTCGGCTCCTACATCATGCTGAAGCGGATTCGCGATGCGGGCTCGACTGCCGATATCGCGATAGCGGAGACCGGCACGCTGCCGTGGCTGACGCGGAAGCAGAATTCACTCGAGGTCCGTATCACGACGCGCGCGTCGCGCCTGCCGACCGGCGTGCTGCCGGCGCGGCTGACCGATCATGCGATCGACATCATCTCGCAGGCGTTTCCCGGCGCGATCGAACCGGTCGAGGACGCGCTGTCGGGCGCACTGATGAATGCGGGGCCGATCATCCACCCGCCGCTGATCCTGATGAATGCCGGCGCGATCGAGCATTTCGACAAATGGGACATCCACAACGAGGGCACGCAGCCGGCGATCCGCCGCACGCACACCGCGCTCGACAATGAACGCATCGCGATCCGCGAAGCGCTCGGCTACGGCGCGCCGCATTTCCCGCTCGCGGACCATTACGAAACCAGCGACTGGATGTATGGCAACCTCGCACACGACAAGCTGGTCGGTTCGGGCGACTGGCACGAGACGCTTGATCTCAAGAACCATCGCTACATGCTGGAAGATGTCGGCCTCGGCCTCGCCTTTCTGGTCTCGGTCGGCGAATGGGCTGGCGTGCCATGCCCGGTCGCGACCGGTCTCCTGTCCGTCGCGGGCGCGGTCGCCGAGCGCGATTTCCGCAAGGACGGGCGCACGCTGGAAAGCCTCGGCCTGGCCGAAAAGGGCAGGGCGGACGTTCAGGCGATGTTGCAGGACGGCCTGTGATGAATAGTGCCGTCATAGGCTGCATCGGTGCGGGACGCATGGGGCGCGGTATCGCGCAATGCGTTGCCTATGCGGGGCATGAAATCCGCCTTCTGGATGCCAAGGCGCGCGATGCAGCGGCCTTCGAGACGTTCAAGGCGGATGCCCTGAAAGAGATCGAGCAGGCGCTGGCGTCGATGGCGGCGCTTGGTGCGTTCGACGCCGGTGTGCTGCCGACGATCCTCTCGCGCGTGTCCGTCTGGCCGCTCGAAGACGCGGCGGCGGCACTTACCGACGTGACGCTGGTGTTCGAGGGCGTGCCGGAAGTCGAGGACGCGAAGCGGGACGCGTTCGCGCTGTTCGACGCCCATGCCGGCGACGATGCGATCCTGGCATCGACCACGTCCACGATGCTGTCGACGCATCTGGCGAAGTTGACGCGTCACCCCGAGCGCTTCCTGAACGCGCATTGGCTCAACCCGGCGTTCCTGATGCCGCTGGTCGAACTCAGCCCGGCCGACGAGACCTCGCCGGAGACTCTGTCCGCGACCAAGACGTTTCTGGAGAGCATCGGCAAGGTGCCGATCGTCTGCAAGGCATCGCCGGGCTTCATCGTGCCGCGCATTCAGGCGCTGGCGATGAACGAGGCCGCGCGGCTGGTCGAGGAAGGGGTGGCAAGCGCCGAGGACGTCGACAAGGCCGTGACCTACGGTTTCGGGCTTCGCTTCGGCGTGCTGGGGCTGCTCGAATTCATCGACTGGGGCGGCGGCGACATCCTCTATTACGCGAGCAATTATCTGGCCAAGGCGTTCGAGGACGAACGCTTCGCGCCGCCGGATATCATCTCCGAGAACATGGAAAAGGGCCGCATCGGACTGAAGTCCGGGGCCGGCTTCTTCGACTATGCGGGCGTCGACGTCGACGCCTACCGCGAGAAGCGCATGGCAGCGTTTCTCGTGGCTCTGAAAGGAGCAGGGCTCGTTCGCCCACCCGTAGCCTGATCAATCAACCCGCAAGATCGGTGGAAAGCCGACAATCAACCGACAGAGGAATGAACAGATGACGCTTACCTTCACCAGACGTACCGCAGTTTCGCTTCTTACAGCCACCGCCGGCATCGCCGCGTTGAGTGTGCCTGCCAGCGCGCAGGACACCATCCGCGCCATTTCTGCCTTCCCGCAGACTTTGGCGTTTTCCGAGAGCTTCAAGGGCTTTGTCGACCTCGTCAACGAGCGCGGGCAGGGCGTGGTTCAGATCACCTATGCCGGCGGACCGGAAATGTTTCCGCCCAACCAGCAGGTCGATGCCGTTCGCCGCGGCGTGATCGACATGCAGTATGGCCCGGCCTCCTACTATCTGGGCACGATGCCCGAGGCGGATGCCTGGGTCGGCTCGACCGTGACCGCAGCGGAGGCCCGCGAGAATGGCGGCTTCGCGCTGATGCAGGGGGCATTCAAGACCAAGCTCGGCGTCGAACTGCTCGCGCATCTCGATACGGGCGTGGAATTCCACGTCTATACGATCGGTGAGCCGAAGCGCACCGAAGCTGGTGGCGTGGACCTTTCCGGTCTGCGTATCCGTTCGCAGCCCATCTACAACGCGTTCTTCGAGCAGATCGGCGCGATCCCGGTCTCTGTTCCGGTTCCCGACGTCTACACCGGTCTCGAGCGCAGCACGTTCGACGGATCGGGATGGCCGATCATCGGCATCGAGGATCTCTCGTGGGACAAGTTCCTGCGCTACCGCATCGATCCGGGCGTCTTCCAGACCGACCTTGCAGTCGTGATCAATCCCGCGAAATGGGAATCGCTGACGGAAGAATCGCGCGCGCTTATCACCGCCGTCGCGGAGGAATACGAGCAGATTTCCTACGAGAATTTCCAGACGATGGCGACGGAGATCGACGCGCGCGTCAAGGAAAAGGGGATGACGGTGATCACGCTGGAAGGTGAGGCCGCCGACACGTTCCGCGAGCAGGCGTTCGAAAGCGCGTGGGCCCGCATGAAGGCGGCAGGCAGCGAGCATTACGACGCGCTGCGCAAAGCCTATTACGGCCGCTGAGCAAAACGCAGCGCAGGATCGCCAACAATCACACAGAACAGGTGGATGAGATGCATTTGGTGCGAGTTTACGACCGCCTGATCCTGGGATTGGCGGTCCTGGGCGCAACGTCCCTTGCCATCGCGACGATCATGATCGTGATCGACGTGATCCTGCGCAATACAGGGTTTCGGCCCTTTCAGTCCACGAGCGCCATCGTCGAGTACGTCATGATGTTCTCGACGATGGCGGCGGCTCCGTGGCTCGTCCGGACCGGGGGGCACGTCGCGATCGATTCCTTCGTCGCGAAGCTCCCGGACACCGCGCGCATGTGGGTCGGCCGTGTCCTGACGTCGGTGACGATTTTCATTCTGGCGCTGCTGGCCTGGCGCTCCGGCGTCGTCGGGCTGGAGATGATCGCGTCGCGTTCGGTCGACATGCGGTCGATCAACATTCCCGCATGGGTGCTCTACGCCATGCTCACCGGCGGCTTTGGCCTGATGGCGCTTGAATTCCTGCGGATTCTGATCGCCGGGCGCGCCTATTCAGGGTCGGGAGCCGCACACTGATGGCCTGCACGACAACCGTTAGCCCGAGGGCCGTCCGATGATGATGGAATGGTACGAAGCCACGCTGCTGATGGTGGGTGGCCTTCTGGTTCTGATGCTGTCCGGCATGCCGGTGGCATTCGCATTTCTCACGATCAATGTGGTCGGCGTCTACATCTTCATGGGCGGTATGGTCGGCATCGACCAGCTCGTGGCGAACGCCTCCACGTCCGTGACCAGCTTCGCGCTGGTGCCGGTGCCGCTGTTCCTGATCATGGGCGAACTGCTGTTCCATACGGGGCTGGCGTTCCGCGTCTTCGATGCGCTGGACAAATGTCTCGGCGGCATCAAGGGCAGGCTGTCCTATCTGACGGTCGGCGGTGGAACGATCTTCGCGACCCTGTCGGGCTCTTCGATGGCGAACACGGCCATGCTCGGGACCACGCTCATGCCCGACATGATCAAGCGCGGATACAAGCCGCATATGATCATGGGGCCGATCCTTGCAACGGGCGGTCTGGCGATGATCATCCCGCCGTCGTCACTGGCGGTTCTGCTCGGATCGCTCGGGCGTATCGACGTCGGCGCGCTTTTGATCGCCGGCCTTCTGCCGGGTCTGATCCTTGCGGTCCTGTACGCGATCACGATCCGCATCCAGATCGCGATCGATCCCGATGCCGCGCCGGGCTACGCCGCCGAGCGCGCGCCTGCCCGTGAAATCATCAGAGGGCTGATCGTGGACGTGCTGCCGATGGGGCTCGTCATTTTCGCGGTCATCGGCCTCATCCTGCTTGGTTGGGCAACGCCGACCGAGTCCGCCGCCTTCGGCGCGCTTTCCGTGGTGATCCTGGCGATCTGCTATCGCGTCCTGACGTGGGAGGCGATCGTCAAGGCGATGCGCGGAACGCTGGCCGTGTCGGTGATGATGATGACCATTATCGTCGGCTCGACGACGTTTTCGCAAATCCTCGCCTTCTCCGGCGCATCCTCCGGGCTGATCGCGTTCGCGACCAACTTCGACGTCAGCGCCTACATGATGCTGTTCATGATGTTCCTGGTCCTGCTCCTGCTGGGCATGTTCATGGACCAGCTTTCGATCATGATGCTGACGCTGCCGATCTTCATGCCGATCGCCGCGCTCTACAGCTTCGATCCGGTGTGGTTCGGCGTCATCATGCTGCTGGCGCTGGAACTGAGCCTCGTCACGCCGCCGTTCGGGCTGCTGCTGTTCGTCATGGTGGGCGTCAGTCCCAAGGGCACGACGATCGGCGACGCGGCGCGCGCGTCGTTCCCCTACATCTGCTGCACGCTTTTGCTGGCGGTCGTGATCGCGATCTTCCCGCAAATCGCGCTGTGGCTGCCGAGCATGATGAGGTAACGGGCGATGCGTATCTGGTATCAGAGCTATGTCGACTACGAGAACGGCGCGACCTATTGGGACGAGTTGCGAAAGCACCTCGACGCGATCGTCGATCCGGGCACGACGATCGACATCAAGGGCATCACGCCGCACGATTCCTACGCGCATCCGATCGTCGAGTTCCGCTGCGCGCGCGAGGTGATCTGCAATGCGGTGAAGGCCGAGCGCGAGGGCTACGACGCTTTCGTGATCGGCCATTTCCAGGATGCGGGGCTCTACGAGGCGCGCTCGGTGGTGGACATTCCCGTTCTCGGGATGGGCGAGGCGTCGATGCTGCATGCCTGCCAGCTTGGGCAGCGCTCCGGCATCGTGACGATCAACCGGCGCTACATTCCCTGGTTCCATCACCAGATCGGGCGCTACGGGCTGGAAAAGCGCGTCGCCGGCGTTCATGCGATGCAGTTCGAGCCGGGCCAGATCCTGGCCGCATTCGGTTCCGACGAGCGCCTGGCTGAGGTGCGCAACCTGTTCGAGGAACAGGCGAGACCGCTGGTGGCGGACGGCGTGGATGTCCTGATCCCCGGCGGCGGTATCCCGATGCTCCTGTTCTCGCAGATAGAGGCGCACCGGGTCGATGGCGCGCCGGTGATCAACGGCATTCCGATCGTGGTCAAGCAGGCAGAAATGCAGGTGCGCCTGAGGCGGCTTTCGGGGCTTGGCGTCAGCCGCACGTCCGACTACGTGAAGCCGCCGCTCGAGATCATCGAGGAATTCATGGCGCACCCCAAGGGGCTTTAGCCAGTTCGGGTTTGGCTGGAAGAACCCCCACCCCTAACCCCTCCCCACAAGGGGGAGGGGGATTCGCTGGCCGCCATGTCGCACGAACCCTCGACGATCACTGTCTGGCGGGATCGTCACCAAGTTCCCCTCCCCCTTGTGGGGAGGGGTTAGGGGTGGGGGTAGATCGACACGCTCAACCGCTGCCGAATTGAAGCGGACCGCCGGACCTACAGCGTAGCGATCGTCTTCAACGCGCCATCCAGCGCCTTGCCGTCTTCGTCCATCAGGGCTGCCTCGCGCAGGCGGCGCAGCCAGTCGGCGGCGTCGCTGCGAGATGCGATGACGGGCAGGCCCGACAGGACACGGGCATACTTCGAGTGACTGCGCGCGTGGGTGTCCGAGTAACCCTTGATCAGGCGGCGGCACTTCAACACCTCGACGCCGAGGTCGTAATTGGACACCACCGTCGTCTGCGCGGTCGCGAACCATGTGTCGAGATGCGCTTCCTCGACCTTGTGCCGCAACAGGCTGCGCCGCCATGGGCGCAGCGTGCCGATCACCCATAGCATGACGTAGCCGCTGAGGCTGTCGGTGCGTATGCGGCGGCCCTTGTTGATGCGGCGGTCGAGCCAGGCGGCGAGCTTCGGGCGGCTTTCGATGAAGCGGCCGATCGGGGGGGGCAGCGTGCCGCACACTTCCTCGATACGCGGATGGAAGTATTCCGTCACCTGCACCACGACATCGCCCTTGATGTCCTGCTCGCGGCGGAGACGGTCGTCGCGCGCGCTGCGCGTCTTCAGATCGGCAACGCGGATGATGTCGTCATAGACCATCGCATTGGCGAGATATTTTGCCGCCTCGATCGCATAGCGCCATTCGGCCGCCGCGCTGTCCTTCGCGATCGCAGCGTCGAGGCGATCAAGGTAGGCCGCGCCATAGGCGGTGTCCTGATAGTCCACGACTTTGCGCAGACCGCGGCCGGCCATATCCCGGACCGCCTTCGGAAGCGCGTCCACGCGTGACGTGAGCACGCGCCATGCGTCGAGAAGCGCTGCAGGCCCGACAGGGGCTGTCGTATACGTTGCTTTGGCCGGCGTCGGGGCGGTATCGCGGCCACCCGCTTCCGCCTGGTCGCAGGCGGCGCGGAATGCGCGCAGGCTGGCCTCCACGCCGCGCCCGGAATCCCGAATGGTCGCCTCATAGGTCTCACGCGCGAAGGGCAGGGCGCCCGACCCCGCGAGCGCGCCGAACAGGCTGGAGGAGATGACGCTTCCAGCATCGAGCGCGATCTTTTCCATGTCGAAGCAGATGAGCTTGTGCGATGCGCCTTCCGCCGTGATCTCCACGAAATCGCGATCGGCGCGGCCGTCTCCCGGCACGATCTTTTCCGATACGGCAAGCACGCGGTGCGACGATGCGATGAGCGTGGTCCGGTCGGGCGTAACGAAGCCGCGCACGATCGCGCGGCCGGCCTCCATCAGTTCGGCCGCGATCAGGATATCCACGTCGCCCTGCGACGGGCTGAGCGAGAAGACGGGCGCGCGGCCGGTGTCCGGTGCCATCTCGACATAATAGATCGTGGCGCCGGTGCGTTGCGCGACGCCTGCGACGGATGTCGACTGCGCGCGATAGCCGTTCGCCTCGGCGACCGCCGTGATCCAGTCCGTCAGAACGCCGCCGCCCTGGCCGCCCACGGCCAGAACCGCGATCTTGATGATGGAGCGCGTCGTGTCCTCGCCGCGCCGCGGGAGATCGGGGAGTGCGTGTACGTTCATGGTCATACGCTCTCGAAGACGAGGCGGCGCTTTTCGCGGCGCGCCTGCATCCAGCCGATGACGCCACGACGGACGCGGTTGGCGAAGCGGTCCAGACCGGTCGGATTGTGGACGACGTCGGCGCGATAGAAGGACGGGCACAGCACCGCCGCGTCGGCGACCTCGCCGCAATTGCCGCAGCCAACACAGCTCTGGTCGATCGACGCGACGGGGTCGTCGCGCAGCGGGTCGTCGAGCTTCTTCACAGACAGCGACGGGCAACCGGAAAGCCGCATGCAGGCGTGATCGCCGGTGCACACGTCCTCGTCGACACCGAAGCGGGGTTTGACGACGCGCTCGCCGCCCTTCATCGCCTTGGCAATGATCGGCTTTTCGCGGCGCTGCTTGTTCAGCATGCACTCCGACGACGCGATGATGACCTTCGGGCCGGTCTGCGGCGTCGTCAGGGCTTCCTTCAAGGTGTCGCGGACCTTGGTGACGTCGTAGGTACGATCGATCTGGCGCACCCATTTCACGCCCATGCCGCGCACCGCTTCGGCAATCGGGTGCTTGGTCGATTTCGACTTGTTGTCGGCGCGGGACGACAGAATGTCCTGCCCGCCGGTCGCGGCGGAATAGTAGTTGTCGACGATGACGATGACACTGTCATTGTCGTTGAAGACGGCGTTGCCGATCGAGGAGGTGAGGCCGTTGTGCCAGAAGCCGCCATCGCCGAGGAATGAGATCGACCGCTTCCTGGCGTTCTTGTCGTTGAAGGCCGAGGCGGATGCCGGCCCGAGGCCGTAACCCATCGTCGTCGCGCCGAGATCGAAAGGCGGCATGATCGAGAATAAATGGCAGCCGATATCGGATGCGATGTGGTGCTCTCCGAGTTCCTTTTCGACCAGCTTGGTCGCTGCGAAGATCGGCCGCTCCGGACAGCCGGTGCAGAAGCCCGGCGGGCGCGCCGGGACGACGTTGGCGAGGTTCTTTGCGGCTACCGGCAGGGGCGGCGTGTTGGGCGCGCGGCCGCGCGAGGGGAGCATCTCCGATGCATGATCGGCCAGAAAGGTGCGGATCGCGTCGGTCATCACCTGACCGGTGTACTCGCCGGCCATCGGGAACGGACCCTTGCCGATCAGCTTCGTCGTGCCGCCCGCTTTGTAGAGCATCGACCCGAATGCCTGCTCGATGTAGTCCGGCTGGCCTTCCTCGACGACGAGAACGGCTTTCTTGTCTTTGCAGAAATCGAGGAATTCGCTGTCGATGAGAGGATAGGTGACGTTGAGCACGTAGAGCGGAACATCGGTCTCGCCATAGATGTCCGCCAGCCCGAGCCGTTGCAGGCTGCGCAGCACCGAATTGTACATCCCGCCTTGCAGCACGATGCCGACCGAGGATTTTTCGGGGCCGAAGAACTCGTTGAGCTTGTTTTGCAGGATGTAGTCGATGGCGGCGGGGAGGCGCTTCCCGATCTTTTCGTGCTCGTGTAGGAACGAGGCCGGCGGCAGCACGATGCGTTTGGTGTCGCGCCTCGGGTTTTCGAGCGCGTCGCCGACCGTCATCGGCGGACGAACATTGTCGCGGGCCGTGAACGAGCCATGCACGTGGCAGCAGCGGATGCGCACCTGCAACATGACCGGCGTGTTCGACGCTTCCGAGAGTTCGAAGCCGTGGCGCACGGAATCGACGATGGAGGGCAGGTTGGGGCGCGGATCGAGCAGCCAGATCTGGCTCTTCATCGCAAAAGCGTGGCTGCGCTCCTGCATGATGGAGGAGCCTTCGCCGTAGTCTTCGCCAACGATTACGAGTGCGCCACCCGTCACGCCGCCGGATGCGAGATTGGCGAGCGCGTCCGATGCGACGTTGGTGCCGACGGTGGATTTGAAGGTTACCGCGCCGCGTATCGGATAATGGACCGAGGCTGCCAGCATCGCGGCGGCGGTCGCCTCCGACGCGCTGGCTTCGAAATGGACGCCCAGTTCGCCGAGAATGTCCTGCGCGTCGGCCAACACGTCCATCAGATGGCTGATCGGAGCGCCCTGATAGCCGCCGACATAGCCGACACCGTTCTCCAGCAGCGCCTTTGTCAGCGCAAGAATGCCTTCGCCGTGAAAGGTTTCGCCTTCGCCCATCCGCAGCTTGCGGACTTCGGTCGCAAAAGAGCGTTCGGCCATGTCGTCTCCGGCTCGCTGCGGGTCCGGTCACCATGAGCGATGGCGGCAGGAACCTCTATAAATATGCAAATGCATATTCTGGGATATGCCTGGCCGCGTCAAGGGAAGAGCTGAGGAAACTCGCCTAGATGTCGTGTTTTCTGATGTTGCGCAGGATCTTATGAAGTGTGCCGACGAAGCGCTCGCGCTCCTCCACGTCGATGCCGGTGAACATGGCTTCCGACGATCTGAACATCGTCGGCCACAAAGCGGAGAACGTTCCCCGGCCTAGGTCCGTGATGAAGATGTGGCGAACCCGATTGTCGTCTGACGGGGCTTCGCGCCGGATCAGTCCCTCTGTTTCGAGCGCGTCGAGGGAGCGGCTGAGCGTCGACTGTTCGACGACCGCGTAGACCGCCAGTTCGTTGATCTTCAGGCCATCCATGATCGACAGGATCGCCAGCGCACGCATCTTCGGCGTGGTGAGGCCCGCGCTGGACAGTTCGTCGCGCAGCGTGTGGTTGTAGCGGCCCATGATGCGGTTCATCAGGTAGGGCGCAAATTGCTGCAGGCCGATCTCGCCCAGGCTTTTGGTGGATATCGGATCGGCGTCAGATGCGGCCCGTTCCCCGCCGTTCTGGCTCGAGTTCTTGTTCAGTCTCGAAGCTTTCGCGCCCGCCATGGCCGTTCCTTCTCACCTTGAGATTTCGATGCGTCAGCATCGCGGCTCCCCTGGCGATCCGGCTGGAAAAATCCGCTTGCATACGATTCCCCTATACGTCATCGCGCGGGCTCCTGTCGAACGCCACGGCCGAGGGCTGCGATCGCACGGAAGATCAGACGTCGTCGGATGGGCCTGAAATGCCCGCAGGGGGTGGATTCACAATCCTTCTCTTGGATGTATTTGGGTCTAACGTTCCGAAAATCGGGTGACAGCGGAATGTTCTTCTCTCTACCGGGATGCAAAAGCTCTCTAGCTTGGAATGCAGAGACTATCGCTTCCTCCGGAGACATCATGAGACACCTTCTTCTCGCTGGCGCCGCCATCGTCACGCTGCTTGCCTCACCCCTTCATGCGCAGGAGCCCGACAAAATCCTGAACGCGTCATACGACATTGCGCGCGAGCTCTTCGTCAATGTGAACGAGGCGTATGTGGCCGCACATCCCGGCAAGTCGATCGACCAGTCGCATGCAGGCTCGTCGCGACAGGCACGCGCCATCCTTGAAGGTCTCGAGGCTGATGTCGTCACGTTCAACCAGGTGACCGACATCGACGCGCTGGTGAAGGGCGGCTTCGTCTCGGCCGACTGGCAGAGCGAATTCGCCAACAACGCGTCGCCTTATTATTCGCTTCCGGCGTTTCTCGTGCGCGCGGGAAATCCGAAGGGTGTGAAGGACTGGAGCGATCTCGTTCGCGACGACGTCAAGGTGATCTTCCCCAATCCCAAGACATCCGGCAATGCGCGCTACACCTATCTGGCGGCCACTGCCTACGCCAAGGAAGCGTTCAACGATGACGCGGAGAAAGTCGCCAAATTCGTCGGCAAGCTCTTCGACAACGTGCCCGTCTTCGACACGGGCGGCCGTGCCGCGACGACGACCTTCGTCGAGCGTGAAATCGGCGATGTGCTGATCACCTTCGAAGCCGAAACGCGCGGCATCGCCAAGGAGTTCGGCGAGGATAAGTTCGACATCGTCGTGCCGCCGGCCAGCCTTCTGGCGGAATTCCCGGTCGCGATCGTCGACACGGTTGTCGACAAGCGCGGATCGCGTGAATTCGCGAAGTCCTACCTTGATTTCCTCTACACGCCGGAAGGCCAGAAGATCCTCGCCGAGAACGGCAATCGGGTGAACGACGAGGCCGTGGCCGCTGAATTCAAGGATCAGTTCCCGGAGGTTCGCCTGGTGACGGTCGAAGACGTGTTCGGCGGCTGGGACAAGATCCAGGAAGAGCATTTTGCGTCCGGCGCGCTACTCGACCAGATCTACGGCGAGCGCTAAGGTTCACCACACCTAACGATGAGCCGGCGGCCCTCTGGCTGCCGGCTCTCCTGCATTGAAAGACCGTTCCATTGAGACGCCGCGTCCTGCCGGGCCTGCCCTTGTCGCTCGGTATCACCCTCTTTTACGTGGCCCTGATCGTGGCGCTGCCGCTCGGCGCGTTGATCTTCAAGGCCGCAAGCCTCGGGCCTGAGGACTATTGGCGCATCGTGTCGTCCGCCCGCGCGGTGGCGAGCTATCGTGTCACCGTACTGGCCGCCGCCGCGGCGACGGCCTTCAATCTCGTCTTCGGGCTGGCGCTCGCGTGGGTGCTGGTTCGCTACAATTTTCCCGGCAAGCGCCTCGTCGATGCGATCGTCGATCTTCCTTTCGCGCTGCCGACCGCCGTCGCCGGTATAGCGCTGACGACCCTGTTCGCGCCCAATGGCTGGTTCGGCGGTCTGCTGGCCGAGGCAGGCATCCGCGTCGCCTACACGCCGCTCGGCATCATGATCGCCATGGCGTTCACCAGCCTTCCATTCATCGTGCGGACGGTTCAGCCCGTGCTGGAAGACCTCGATCCGGCGCTCGAGGAAGCCGCGCAATCGCTGGGCGGTTCCGACCGGACCATATTCCTGCGCGTGATCCTGCCGCTTCTGACACCGGCACTTTTGGCGGGCATTTCGCTGTCCTTCGCGCGCAGCCTCGGTGAATTCGGCGCGATCATCTTCATCGCCGGCAACCAACCCTTCCAGACCGAAATCACGGCCTTGCTCGCCTTCATCCGGCTTGAGGAATACGATTATCAGGCGGCGGCTGCGATCGCGTCCGTCCTGCTGATCACCGCCTTCGTCATGCTCGCCGTGACCAACATGCTGCAGGCGCGCGCCCTGCGCTACACGGCGAGGAATTGACGATGAGCACGAACCGCATCGGCAGGAAACCGCCGCGCGTCGGCGATTCACCGGCTGTCAGGCGAACCCTGATCAGCTTCGTGCTGGTGACCGGCGCCATCCTTGTCCTCGCGCCGCTGGTGGTCATCTTCACGCAGGCTTTTTCGCTCGGCGTGGATACGTTCACGTCGACGATCGGGCACCCGGATACGCGTCACGCGATATTTTTGACGGTGGCGACAGCCCTGATCGCAGTGCCTTTAAACACGGCGTTCGGCGTCGCGGCTGCGTGGGCGGTCACCAAGTTCGACTTCTGGGGAAAGCGCTTCCTGATCATCGTGATCGAGATACCGTTTTCGATTTCGCCGATCGTCGCCGGCGTCGCCTATCTCTTCGTCTACGGCCTGCAGGGCCTGTTCGGCCCGGCGCTTCAGGCGGCGGACGTCAAGGTTCTCTTCGCCTTGCCCGGCATCGTGCTTGCTTCGATGTTCGTCACCGCGCCGTTCGTCGCGCGCGAGCTCATCCCGCTGATGCAGGCACAGGGTCGCGATCTCGAGGAGGCCGCAACGTCGCTCGGCGCGTCGGGCTGGCGCACCTTCTTTTCCGTCACGCTGCCCAATATCCGCTGGGCGCTGCTTTACGGCGTGGTGTTGTGCAATGCGCGCGTCATGGGCGAGTTCGGCGCGGTGTCCATCGTATCGGGCAACATTCGCGGACAGACGAACACCCTGCCGCTCCATATCGAACTTCTCTATCACGACTATCAGACGGTGGGCGCCTTTGCCGCCGCGTCGATCCTGACCGTACTGGCTCTGGTGACGATCGTCGCCAAGGTCATCCTCGAACGGCGTGGCGCCGGGCGGGCAGGGCGGCCGGCGCTTGCCGGGGCGGCACCGCTGGAACAGGGAGCCAAGCCATGAAGATCACGCTCGACCATGTCGTGAAGACGTTCGACACGTTCCGCGCGGTGCGCAACGTGTCGCTGGAGATCGAGAGCGGCCAGCTCGTGGCACTTCTCGGCCCGTCCGGCTCCGGCAAGACCACGATCCTGCGCATGGTGGCCGGTCTCGAATATGCCGATGGCGGCCGCATTCTCTTCGGTGATCAGGACGCGACCGATATTCCGGTGCGCGACCGTGGCGTCGGCTTCGTGTTCCAGCATTACGCGCTGTTTCCGCACATGACGGTGGCCGAGAATATCGGCTTCGGCATGAAGGTCTCTAAGACCAGACGCGATCGCGGCCAGATCGCCGCGCGCGTCACCGATTTGCTGTCGCTTGTGCGGCTGGAAGGGCTGGGCGATCGCTTCCCCAGCCAGATTTCCGGTGGCCAGCGGCAGCGCGTGGCGCTTGCGCGCGCGCTGGCCGTCGATCCCAAGGTGTTGTTGCTCGACGAGCCGTTCGGCGCGCTGGACGCCAATGTCCGGCGTGATCTGCGGCGCTGGCTGCGCGAAATCCATGACGAGCTCGGCATCACGACACTCTTCGTCACCCACGATCAGGAGGAGGCGCTCGATCTCGCCGACCGCGTCGTGATCCTCGATCAGGGCCGGATCGTGCAGGAAGGCACGCCCGAGGAGGTTTGCCGACAGCCCAACTCGCCCTTCGTGACCCGGTTTCTGGGCGATGCGCACCGGCTCGAAGTCGATGTCCATCAGGGCGTGGCGAGGCTGGGAAGCGGAACGCTGCCAGTTGCGGATCTGCCCGATGGAAAGGCCGAAATTTTCGTGAGGCCGGCTGATCTGCGGTGGGATCAGAATGGCGATATCGCGGCCACGGTCGCGCGCGTCATCGACCGCCCGGAGGCCCGCCGCGTGCTGGCGCGGCTTGAGGATGGAACGATGGTCGAACTGGATGTCGCGCCCGAAGTGTCTGTCCGCAAGGACGATGCGGGGCGCATCTCGGTCGTGCGTGCCCACGCATTTCCCATCGCCTGACAGCGGGCGCTGAGGGGCGTAACTACCGGTCGATTGCCATCAAGTTGGCCGAGCAACGAGTGGCGCGACGTGCCTGTCGGAAGGCCGTTCGCTTGCGGCCAAACCACCCGCCACGCCCTCGCGATCGGCGGCGGGGCGGTTCTGGCTCATCTTGCGTTTGCCCTCGATACGGCTGATGGGAATCCTCAATCCGACGATGCCCTTGAGCTGCGACTTGATGAACATCTCGGGTGCGTCCGTCACCCCCCACGGAGCTTCCCGGCTTCCCTCGTGCAGGTCGGTGAGGCGGGTGACCATGTCGAGCAGGCGATCCTCGTCCTCGAAGAACTCGGCCTGCCCATAGGCATGGACAGCGACGTAGTTCCATGTCGGAACCACTTTGCCGTGCTCCTGCTTCGTCGCATACCATGACGGCGTCACATAGGCGTCCGGGCCGGAAAAGATGACGAGCGCCTCGCCTGCCGCAGGTGTTTTCCATTGCGGGTTGGCTTTTGCGAGGTGGCCGCACAGCACGCCATGCTCGCCTTCGTCTTCAAGAAACAGCGGCAACGGCGTCGCGAGGAGACCGTCGGCAGTCATCGTGACGAGCGTTGCCAGGCGCGCTTCGCGCATGATCCGGCGCAATTCCACCGGGTCGTCTTCACGAAAGGCTGGCGGCACATACATCGTCTTGTCCTTGCAAACTCATCCGGCGAACTGGCGGCTGCAGTACGGCAGCCGCCTCGCCACCATCGGCGAGGAAAGCTGCCCTTGCAACAGGATTGAGTCGCGAAGAGCCCGGAAGTCTCCTGGATGTGGCACGCCGCTACTGGTTGATCTCGGGCTCGACGAGTTTCGCGAGCTTGCGCAGGGATTCCTGCCAGCCGAGATAGCAGGCCTCGGCGGGGATCACATCCGGCACGCCTTCCTGCTTGATGTTGACTTCCGTGCCGACAGACACGGCCTTCAATTCGACCGTAACCTTCATTTCACCCGGCAAATTGGCGTCGTCGAATGTGTCGGTATAGACGAGCCGTTCACCCGGAACGAGTTCCAGGTAGGTGCCGCCAAAGGAATGGCTGTGCCCCGTGGTGAAATTCCGGAACGACATCCGATGCTTGCCACCGACCTTCGCATCCAGCTCATGGACGGTACAGACGAAGCCAAAGGGTGGAAGCCAGCTCGCTACCGCATCAGGTTCGAGGAAGGCGCGATAAAGCTTGTCGGGCTTGGCGGCGAAGACGCGGTGAAGACGGATCGTGCTGGGCATGGGTCTCTCCCTGGTTCGGTTTCGGTTGGATAGTTCGGTTCCGCGGGCGGCCATTCGCCGCCTGCTATAGTAACGACGAACGGAACTGCGGGAACCCGACACCAAGTCGGAAAAATACAGGGCGTCGGCTGACACGGTCATCGGTTCGCTCCCGACCTCGGATATTCGAGCTGCATCGCGACGATATCGGTGGTTCGTTCACCATAGCGTACCGCGATCGCGTCGAGCGTGAGATCAAGCGCGTCGGCGGGCTTGCGGTCGGGAAAGGTCGAGACGCGCCGCTCTTCGGGCATGCCGGCGTCGACACGGTCGGGAATAAGGCGTACGCCGTTGCGGCTCTCCACCGCGTCCGTCCCGGCAAAAACCGCCACATTCGAGCGATAGGTCCGCGACCACGCATCGGCCACCAATGCAAGCGACACCTCGTCCATGCCCGGCTCGAGGGAGATGCCGAGCTCTTCCCGGTTCCAGAAGGCCATTCTGTTGGCGAGCACCGTCGTCGCGAAGGGGCGTGTGAACCGGAACGCGCCACTCGCGTGCCGGGAATCCCACCTTTCGATGCCTAGGTCGCGCGCAACTGCTTCAGCCCTGGTGCGTCCGGCGATCGCCTCGATCAGCGTCAGCATCATGGGCATGGAGGCGGAGATTCCGGTCGTCGTGACCACGCTCCCGTCCGCGACCATGCGCCGGTCGGCGACATATCGAACAGTCGGGCTGCGCTTCAGCATCTCATCGAGATAGTACCAGTGCGTCGTCGCGCGCTTGCCGTCGAGCAGGCCAGCCGCCGCGACGACCTTGGCGCCGGCACAGATGCCGAGGATCGTCGCGCCCTTCTCCGCTTGACTATGCAGCCAGGCGATCACTGCGGGATCGTCGTCACGGCTCATGGCGGGCACGATCACATAGTCCGCGCCTTCGGGGTGCGCTGCATCGAACGCCGCGATGGTCGCGTCAGGTTCGACAATGAGCGCGGGGTAGAGCCGCACCGGTCCCGGTCCGGTCGCCAGCAGCGTCACGTCGGCCACGTCGGCGCGGCGCAGAATGCCGGTCGGCATCAGATAGTCGGTCGTCTCTGTGGCGTCGTTGATGCCGATTACCGCCACCAGCGGGCGCTCGCGTTTCGCGGGCTTGAGTGAGATGAGCATCGCGTCCGCCTCTTCCTGTGGTACCGGCGGCGCCTCGGCGGATGCCGTCGCGGACGGGAGGCTGAACACCCAGCCGCCGAAACCAGCCAGAGAAAGCGCAATGAGAGCGAGCCCACCCCAAAAGAAATATGATCTCGACATCACCGGGTCTCCTTGGATGAGACGGACTTTACGGTTCAATTGGCCGGCTGGTCTTTCCGGCGCTTGCCTATCTGGACTCTATCGGAAGCGACGCCTGGCAGAAATGACAAAGAGCTGGTAATTTCTGCCAATGCATCACGTCGCCTTCATCGTCTATCCGGGTTTCGAACTGCTTGACGTCTCAGGGCCTGCATCGGTTTTCAGCGGCGCCAATCGCGCTCTGAGCCAGCGCGGGAAGCCGGCATTCTACACGGTCTTGCTCGCATCGGCCCAGGGCGGCAGCGTCGAAAGCAGCAGTGGGGTCACGCTGGAGACACGGCCGATCGCAGACCTTCGACCCGTGGATGCCCGAACGGTGCTGGTTGCGGGAGCAGAACGCGAACCCGTCATGCGGGCGGCGGAGGATTCTGCCTTGCTTGAAGCCCTCCCGCGCCTCGCAGGGGAGGCGGAGCGCTTCGGCTCGATCTGCACCGGCGGCTTTGTCCTGGCCGGACTCGGGCTGTTCGATGGCCGCCGCGTCGCGACGCACTGGGATTCCTGTGAGCCTCTTGCGAAGACTTTTCCCAAGGCCGCGGTCGATCCCGAGGCGCTTTATGTGGTCGATGGCCGCCTCTGGACATCGGCCGGAGTGACCACCGGCATCGACATGGCTCTGGCGATGGTCGCGCAGGATCACGACGCCTCGATCGCCGGGGAGGTCGCCAAAAGGCTGGTGCTTTACGCCCGGCGCCCGGGCTATCAATCCCAGTTCAGCCCGGTTCTCAAGGCGCAGGTGAAGGGGGATAGCCCGTTCGCCGACCTGATCGGGTGGATGCAGGCGAACCTTGACGCGCCGCTGGACGTGCCGTCGCTCGCTGAACGTGCCGGTCTGTCGGAACGAACCTTCCATCGCAAATTCGTGGCGGCGATCGGCGAGACGCCGGCCCGCTTCGTGGAGGCCGCCCGGCTCGATGCGGCGCGCATGCTTCTGTCGCGTGGACTATCACTGAAGTCGGTCGCGACGCAGGTGGGACTGTTCCCGCCAACGCGCCTCGCGGAAGCCTTCGAGCGCTGCTTCGGCGTCGCGCCGCGCCTGTTTCGGGACATGCATGCCGAGCTGTGAGCCCGGCCTCTTCGAGCCGACGGGAGCTGCAGCATTTCAGCGGGATGTGATGAAATGCTCCAGTTTCCCCAGCGTTTGCAGGCCCAGTTCCACGGCACCGAAGCCCTTCGCGTCCTGGAACTCGGCAGCCGTGCTGAATACCATGCCCAGCGTGACTTTCGTCGCTCCGTCCTGAGCCTCGAGCGAGGCCCAGGCGTCGGCATGCTTCGGTCCATTCTCTCCCCATAGCAGCGTATAGCGGATTCTCTCCTCGGGCCTGACCTCGGTGTACAGGTGGTGGTTCGGGAACACCGTGCCGTCAGGTGCGATCATGTCGAACACCCATTCGCCGCCCGTTCGCAGGTCGATCCGCTTGGTCCGGCACGAAAACCCGTCTGGCCCCCACCATTGCGGCAGCGCCTCGGGGTTCATCCAGCTATTCCAGACGATGGATCGCGGTGCCCGTATCACCCGTTGCAGCACCATCGTTCGTTTGGCCGCCCCTGCGAGATTGTCCAATCCCGCATTGAAACCCTGCCGATAGCCGGCCTCCATGTTCTCGGCCTGTGCGGAAAGCTGCACCGTCACGACCAGCCGGCTGCGCTCGTCAGTGCCGGAGAAATCGGCCGTCACCAGCGCCGCCGATTGCGTCACTCCCTCGGATGAGATCACTTCGTAGTTCACGCTGCGCAACTCCGGCTGCAACTCAAGCCAGCCACACTCGCAGCGGATATCCGGCTGGCCCTCGCTTTTGCAGAGCGAGACTTCGCGTCCACCCACCCTGGTATCGGCCTCCAGAAACTCCACGACGACCGAGGGTGTGGGAGCGGACCAGATCGTCCGCGCGGCTGGAGCGGTCCAGACCTGCCAGAGTGCCGACAATGGCGCGGCCACCTCCCGCTCGAAAGTCAGCGTCGCAAAGCGGCTTTCCGCACGATCGTGTGCAGCAGGCGTGTGCTCAGGGTCCGATTTCGATATCATTTCGTGCTTTCCTTCATCGTCTTCATCGCAAATGCATCCAACCGGTCGAGCCGGGCCTCCCAAAGGGTGCGCTGCTCCTTGAGCCATGCGTCGACCATCGCGAACTTGTTCTCCTCGATGATGCAGGTGCGCACGCGCCCATGCTTTTGTGTGCGGATCAGGCCGCTGCCTTCGAGCTGCCGGACGTGTTTCATGAATGAGGGCAGGGCCATCTCGAACGGCTTCGCGAGGTCGGTAACGCTCGCTGGCCCTTTGCCCAGGCGCGCGATGACGGCGCGACGCGTGGGATCGGCCAGCGACTGAAAGATGGCGTCGAGGTTTTCCGTATACTGATCCATAAGGCTAAGTATCATGGCGCAAGACTTAGCGCAACGGCTAACTGTATGGATGGCCATCCGGGCATCGCTCACAAGCGCATTCTGTTCAAGAACGGCTCATAGTTCTGTCCTGAAGCGGCGCGCCGCGCCGTGCAATCAAATGGAACGCGGGCCGATCAACCCTCGCTTCGGTTTCAATGCCGCAGCGCATCGACGATCACCTTGAACGCGGGAAGATTCTGGCGGCGGCTCGGATAGTAGAGGAAATAGCCATCGAAGAAGGGCGACCAATCGTCCAGGACCTGCACGAGCAGGCCCGCAGCGATGTGCCGCTCGACGATGTTTTCTGGGACATAGGCGATGCCGTAGCCGTTCACCGCGGCATCGATCATCGCGTACGAGTTGTTGAAGGTCAATTGTCCGTTTACCCGGACACGCAACGCCTGCCCATCCTTTTCGAATTCCCAGGCATATAGGCCCCCGGCGGTCTCGTGACGCATGTTGATGCAGACGTGCCGGACCAGATTCTGTGGGTGCTCAGGCACACCATGCGCAGCAAAATAATCGGGAGAAGCCACGGCCACCAAACGCCAGTCCGGACCAATTCGAACCGCGATCATGTCCTTTTCGACGCTCTCCCCCAACCGCACGCCCGCGTCGAAGCCCTCTTCGACGATGTTGCGGAACATGCTGTCCAGGATCAGTTCGACGCCAATATCGGGATAAGCGGCGAGCACCGGCTTGAGCTTTGGCCATACGACGCTTTCCAGTGCGTGGTCGGACAGGGTCAGCCTGATCGAGCCCGATGGCTTCTCGCGAAAAGCCATCAAGGCGGCAATTTCGTCTTCGATTTCGCCGATACGTGGTGCGATCGTCTGGAGAAGTCTTTCGCCTGCAAGGGTCGTCGCGACATTGCGGGTCGTACGTGTCAGCAACCGTATCCCCATACGCTCCTCAAGTTGCTTGATCGCATGGCTGAGCGTTGATTGCGACACGCCGAGCTTCGCTGCCGCCTTGGTGAAGCTGCGCTCCTCGGCAACGGCTTGAAACCAGGTCAGTTGGTTAAGGTCGGTCTTGACCATAAAGGCCCTTCGCCTCTCTCACTGTGTCTTGATTGTTCGTCTGTGTCGATAAGTTCATGCGGATTTCTACGGCTAATCGCATGATGGCTCAAGGATTACCTTGACCCTGCACGTTCAAGCAGGGGCCGAGGATGCTCATCACGACCACATCCAACATACGCAGCGAGCCATCCACCGCCTGGGGGGCGGTGCTTTCCATGACGCTCTGCGTGGCGATGCTGATCGCTTCGGAATTCATGCCGGTCAGCCTGCTTACGCCGATGGCAGAAGGGCTAAACGCAACCACCGGACAGACGGGGCAGGCGATTTCGATCAGCGGCCTCTTTGCGATGGCGGCCAGCATGATCATCACCACGGCCGCCGGGACGCTGAACCGGAAATGGGTGCTGGTCGCGATGACCGCCCTGATGTTGCTGTCACTGGTTCTTGTGGCGACCTCGCCGAATTTCGCGGTGCTCATGATCGGCCGCGCGCTGCTGGGCATCTGCATCGGCGGCTTCTGGGCGTTGGCCACTGCCGTCATCATGCGGCTGGTTCCCGAGAGTGACGTGCCTCGTGCACTCGCCCTGATGTATGGCGGGCAGGCCATCGCGGCGGCCTTCGCTGCGCCGATAGGCAGCTATCTGGCCGATATGTTCGGCTGGCGCGCGGTGTTTTGGGCACTGACGCCGATCGTCGCCGGCAATCTGGTCTGGCATATGGTGGCGCTGCCGTCACTGCCCGCAAGCCGGCGCCAGGACTTCAGGACCATGACCGATCTGCTCAAGCGCCCTTACTTCCTGCGCGGGTTGATCGCGGCGATGCTGTCCTGGGGCTCCGCTTTCACCATGTTCACCTATCTGCGCCCGTTCCTGGAGCAGGTGACGGGCGTGGGGGTTGGGACGCTGTCGATCCTTCTGCTCTTACTGGGCTGCGCCGGTTTCGTCGGCACCTGGGCGGCGGGTCGTTTCGTGAGCGGCGATGTGGCACCCCTGCTGCGGCTGCCGGCGCTACTGATGGGCGGCTGCACGCTGGGACTTCTGCTTCTTGGCGGTTCGGTTGCCGCCGCCGGCCTGTTCCTCGCTCTTTGGGGCGCGATGAACACTGCCATGTCGGTCATCTGGATGACATGGATGTCGCAGAACGCGGCCGATGCGCCCGAGGCTGCCGGCAGCCTCATGGTTGCGGCCATCCAGGCCTCGATCCTGCTGGGCGCGGTCATTGGCGGGCTGCTTCTGGACGGCCTGACGATCATCGCGACCTTCATCGGCAGTGTGGTTCTCGCCGGCTTCGCAATCAGCCTCATCGGCACTGGGCAGCGGCTGCTCAAGTCTGACTGTTCACAGCCATAAGTCATCCAACCAAAGGTTCGTTCCAACCAGGCAGGAGATCCAAAATGCCTACGAATACCTCTGAAAAGAATCCATCGCCTCACGTCGTTCACCGACGCGAGCTTCTGAAACTGACTGGCGCGGGCGTCGCCGCATTCGGCGTAGCTTCGACGTTCAACACCCTCAAAGCAAAGGCTCAGAATATGTCAGACGAATGGGATAAGGTTTTTCCGCGCAGTGAGCGTGTCGATCACGAGAAGGTCACGTTCAAGAACCGCTACGGCATCACCCTGACAGGTGACCTCTATCTGCCGAAGGATCGTGCCGATAACCGCCTGCCGGCCATTGTCGTCAGCGGACCGTTCGGTGCGGTCAAGGAGCAGTCATCGGGTCTCTATGCGCAGACCATGGCCGAGCGCGGCTTCGTCACGCTGGCTTTCGATCCGTCCTTTACCGGCGAAAGCGGCGGTGAGCCTCGCAACGTCGCGTCGCCAGACATCAACACCGAGGATTTCATGGCGGGGGTGGATTATCTCGGTCTGCACGCTTCCGTCGACCGCGAGCGTATCGGTGTCATCGGCATCTGCGGCTGGGGCGGCATGGCGTTGAGCGCCGTAGCTGCCGACAAGCGCGTCAAGGCGATCGTTGCCAGCACCATGTATGACATGACCCGCGTCATGTCGAAGGGCTACAACGACAGCGTCACCCTGGAACAGCGCTCGGAGACGCTGGAGCAACTGAGCCGGCAGCGTTGGGAAGACGCAGAAGAAGGCACTCCCGCTTATGGTCCTGTCTCGCTGGAGCTGAAAGGTGGTGAGCCGCAGTTTGTCGTGGAATACGCTGACTACTATAAGACGCCCCGAGGTTTCCACCCGCGAGCCATAAACTCGAATGCCTCGTGGAGCCTGACGACTCCGCTGTCCTTCATGAACATGCCGATCCTGAATTACATCGCCGAGATTTCGCCGCGCCCGGTCCTCATCATTCATGGCGAGAAGGCCCATTCGCGTTACTTCAGCGAAACGGCCTTCGCCGCTGCGGCGGAGCCGAAGGAACTCATGATCATTCCGGGCGCCAACCACACCGATCTTTACGACAAGGTGGACGTGATCCCGTTCGACAAGCTGACCAGCTTCTTCAGTCAGCATCTCGCTGCGTAAGTGGCGAGTGAGCCTGCCCTGGTGGGCAGGCTCACTCTGAACAGGTCAGCGAACGCGGCAAAGCCGCGGCGCCGAAGACCGGCATCGGGCTGGCTTCACCAAGCACATGCATTGATTTGAAAGCGCTTTCATAATGTGCCCTCCCTGTGGTTGGCATCGGACCAGACGCGGAGATATTCACAAAGGCCGAACCCATGTCCGCTGTCGGGACCGGCGTGGATGAGGTGTGCATCCATCGTCCGCGTGGAACAACCCGCGGTTCCTTCGTCCCGTATCCTATCAGGATTTTCCCGAAAGCCTTATGCCTGCAGTTTTGAGGTGAGGCCCGGAGCGCGACGTTCGGTGCATCCGACGTCGCGCATATGGTGCGGCTAGCATGCGTGAAGCGATCAGCGGGGTCAGGCCCGCCAGCGACAGCGCCTCCGCGAGTTGCCGGTAGACCATTTCCCCGGATATGCGCGACAGGCACGTACTGGGCGCTGCGTGCTTCCAGGCAAAGGCAGCGCCCGCCTTCACCTCAGCTTGACGACGACCTTGCCTTTCGAGCGTCCCGTTTCGATGTAAGCCAGAGCTTCGTTGGCCGCTTCGAACGGGAAGACCCGGTCCATCACGGGGCGGATAGTGCCGGCTTCGATCAGCGATGTGATCTGGCTCAACTGCGCGCCGCTCGCGCGCATGAACAGGAACGAATAGCTGACCTGCCGTCCCTCGGCCTTTCTCCGGATGCCGAAGCTCAGAAAACGCACGACTTGCCGCGGCAACCAGTTCAGCCCTTGTTCTTTGGCAAAATCAGGGTCCGGCGGACCGGAGATCGAGATCAGCCTGCCGCCGGGCTTCAGCACGTTCAGGGACTTTTGAAGCGTATCTCCGGCCAGACTGTTGAGAACCACATCATAGTCGGACAGGATTTTTTCGAAGTCCTGGTTTTTGTAATCGATGACGACATCGGCCCCGAGGTTTTTGACCAGCTCGGCATTCGCCGCACTCGTGGTCGTCGCGACGGTCGCGCCGAGATGCTTCGCCAACTGTATGGCGAATGTCCCCACGCCGCCGGAACCGGCATGGATGAGAATCTTCTGCCCTTTCGCCAGCCTGGCTCGATCGACCAGCACCTGCCAGGCGGTCAAACCCGCCAAGGGAATGGAAGCCGCTTCCTCCATGGTCAGGTTTTTGGGTTTCAGCGCCATGTCGGCTTCGTTGACGGCAATGAACTCAGCCAAGGCCCCGATCCGGCCATCGCGCGGCCGGGCATAGATTTCGTCGCCCGGCCTGAAGCGCTGGACGTTCGCGCCGACACGAACCACAACCCCGGCCACATCGTGTCCGAGAATGAGAGGCAGTTTATATGGGAGGATGAGCTTGAACTCTCCATCGCGAATCTTGGAGTCCAAAGGATTGAGCCCAGCCGCGTGGACCTCGACCAAGACATCATCGTCGGCCAGCGCCGACTCCGGCATATCGCCGAAGCGCAGCGTGCTCTTCTTCTTGTATCGATCCAGGATGAAGGCCTTCATGATGATCCGCTCTCCGTTTTCCGCCAATGCCTACGACAGCGAAGCCATTGCGATGGCGGGGTAGTCAGTATAGCCGGCAGCGCCGCCGCCGTAGAGAGTTGCCTGATCGAATGCGGCGAGCGGTGCGCTGGTCTTCAGCCGTTCGACAAGGTCGGGATTGGCGATGAACGGGCGTCCGAAGGCGAACAGGTCGGCCTTGCCCTCGGCGAGCCGGGCCGCGGCGAGCCCGAAATCGTAGCCATTGTTGGCGATATAGGTGTTTTTGAAGCGCCGGCGGAGCGATCCGAAGTCGAATGGCGCAACATCGCGCGGTCCGCCGGTGGCGCCCTCGACGACATGGATATAGACGATGCCCAAGGCGTCGAGGTGATCGACGATATAGTCGAACTGCGCCTGCGGATCGGTGCTTGCGATGCCGTTCGCGGGCGAGACAGGCGAAATCCGGATGCCCGTGCGCTCGGCTCCGATCTCGTCGACGACCGCAGCCGTGACTTCCAGCATCAGCCGGGCGCGGTTCTCGACAGAGCCGCCATAGGCATCGTCACGGACATTCGCGCCGTCCTTGGCGAACTGGTCGAGCAGATAGCCGTTGGCTCCGTGAATCTCGACGCCGTCGAAGCCGGCCGCAATGGCGTTCGCGGCCGCCTTGCGGAAATCGTTGACGATTCCCGGAAGCTCTTCGAGCTCAAGCGCCCGGGGTTCCGACACCTCAACGAAGCCGTTGTTCACGAACGTCTTAGTCGCGGCTCGGATCGCCGAGGGGGAAACGGGCGGGGCACCGCGCTCCTGCAAGTCGATATGCGAGACGCGGCCGACATGCCAGAGCTGCAGGAAGATCCGGCCACCCTCGGCGTGCACGGCCTTTGTTACCCTGCGCCAGCCGTCGATCTGCGCTTGAGAGTAGATGCCGGGGGTGTCCTGATAACCCTGTCCCTGCTGAGAGATTTGCGTGGCTTCAGAAATCAGCAGGCCGGCCGATGCGCGCTGACTGTAATACTGCGCGGCGAGATCGCCTGGAACGAAGCCCGGGCCAGCGCGATTGCGCGTCAGGGGCGCCATGACGATCCGGTTGCGGAGCGTCAGCGAGCCGAGGGCATAGGACCCAAAGAGTGGATTGTTGGTCACGGGTTCACCTATTCGTTTGCGTTGCGGTGCTTCTCGCCGGCAGTTCGTCTCGATGGCTTAAGGGGCGGAGCGATAGCGCGCTGCTGCGTGGACCTGGGCAAATCCGGGGAGCATGGTCTGCCGTGCGGCCTGATAGGCGTCCCACTGACCGGCATCGGAAAGCACGGGGATAGTGACGGCTTCGCGGCGGTCGAAGCCGATGAGGGCGGCATCCACCAGTTCGCCGACGTCCATCATCGCCGGCAGCGCATTGGTGTCGGCGCCAGCACGCTCCCAGATTTCGGTGCGGGTTGCGGCGGGAAGCACCGCCTGCACGTAAACACCTTTCGGCGCGAGCTCGAAGCTTAGTCCTTGAGACAGGAACAGGACGAACGCCTTGGTCGCCCCGTAGACGGTCTGGCCGAATTCCGGAACGAGCCCGACCACCGAACCGATGTTGATGATGGCTCCTTCGCCCGCCTTCACAAAGCGCGGCGCCACGGCGCTTGCGAGCCGGACGACGGCGGTCGTGTTGAGCGTGACAAGTCGCTGTATGTCGTCGCTCGGCTGCTGCTCGAAGCCGCCCGCAAGGCCCGCCCCGGCATTGTTGACGAGAATCCCGATACGACGATCGTCGCGGAGCCGCGTCTCGACCGCAGCGAGATCGCCAAGGTCGGTGAGATCTGCCTGCAGGATGTCGACAGCCACGCCACTGTCCCGGCGCAGACGGGCCGCGAGCGTCTCCATGCGCGCCTTGTCGCGAGCAACCAGCACCAGGTCGTGGCCGCGCCGGGCGAAGCGTTCTGCATAGGCGGCGCCGATGCCGGAAGAAGCTCCGGTGATGAGGACGGAGGGAATGGAGGTCATGGGATTGTTCTCTTCTCTGATGAAACCTATATTCATGATGGTCGTCATGATTGATGACAAATATGATGACCATCATGAATGTCAATGGCGCAGTCGGAGAATTTTGAAATGAGAGTCAGTCGAGAACAGATGGCGGAGAACCGCCGCCGGATCTTGGATGAGGCTAGCCGGCTGTTCCGCGAGAAAGGTTTTGAGGCGGTCACTGTTGCCGAAGTGATGAAGGCCGCAGGCCTCACCCATGGCGGGTTCTATGGCCATTTCGGCTCAAAGGACGACCTTGTGGCCCAGTCTCTCGCCCATGTCCTAGCCCAGGACACAGCCGGAGGAGACGATCTTCGTGCCTATCTCGACGCCTACCTTTCGCCCAAACATCGCGACAATGCTGCCGATGGCTGCCCGATGGCTGGTCTAGCCGCGGACATACGCCACCAGACCGCGGCGGCACGCCTGGCGATGACGGAAGGTCTTCGATCGCAGATCGACCGTATCGGCGAAGCACTCCCGGATATGAACGTGGCCGACAGGCGTCGCGCGGCAATCGGAAGCTGGGCGGCGATGGTAGGGGCGGTGATCCTCGCGCGGGCGATCGACGACGCGGCGCTTTCCGATGAGGTGCTGGAACAGACGCGTGCCTGGATCGATGCCGGGATCGGCCAAGCGTCAGCCAGCTAGGTGGCTTTGTCCGGAGTCCGGCGACGGCCGAATCCGGCTCGAGAACTACGATGTCTACTGCACGGCGATAAAGTTCGTCGAGCAGATCAGCCGTATTGAGCCGACAGCTATCCCCAAGGGGCAGATCGAATGGTAGGGCATACGTTCACGACATCATTGGTAATGTCGAAAAGCCGCATCTTGTTGATTGTTAAGAGAAAGCAGATCAGCTTGTGAAGCAATCGGCGGTATTTGGCGCGCCGGCGCGGGTGCTTTCCCCCGCCGTGACCGACACATCGAGGGACCCCAGTCAGGCCTCTTAAGCCGCGTCGTAGTGCGTTTGGGCAATCTTGATGTCGTCGATCCGCCGGCCAATCCATTCCGATACCTGGCGCAAAGGTTCGGATACCTCCTCGCCAAGACGGGTGAGCTCGTAGGACACCTTCGGTGGCACGGTGGGTTCCACATGCCGCACGACCCTGCCGTCTCGCACCAGCGTCTTCAGGCTTTGCGACAGCATCTTCTCGCTTATTCCCTCCACGCGGTCCCGCAGCGCATGAAAACGCAATACGCCATCGCTGAGAGCCAGCAGCACGAGCAGAGACCACCGGCTGGTCAAATGATCGAATACCACTCGACATGGGCAGTCAGCGGTCAGCGGGCCGTCGTTGGATATGGCAGCGGTGCGGCTCATGGGCTTACCCTGAGGTACGTTCTTGCAAATTGTTATGACCATTTCCAATGGTTAGTCCATGCTGCCCCGAGCCATCGCGGGCGTGCCTGGAGAAACCGCATGGACAATCAATTCTATTCGATCATCGACTATAGCGTCGACAGCGCCGAGACCCAGGCGGCCGTCATATCCGCCTTTGCCGATATCCAGCGACAATGGGTTGCCTCATATCCCGGATACGGATCGGCCAGGTTCCTGGCCAGCCCGGACGGGACGCGCGTCCTTTGTATCGTCGGTTGGGCAAGCGAAGCCGACTTCGCTCATTTTGAAGCCGTATCGGACAGTGAAGGACGGACGGCCGCGATTCGGAATGCTTTGCAGGACCTGTCGTGCAGCGCCGGGCGGCAATCGTATCGGCTTGCTGAGACTGTCAAAGCAACAAGCGGGGAAGCACCGGCGCCTGGCGGCTGAGCACCACGGGCAGGTGGCACGTGAACGCCGTCTTCCTGCTGGTCGATCTGGAACCGACGTCGGTCGTCGGCGGCCGCTTGTCCGGTGGGCGCCCGAGGAATCTCGCCAGGCGTCCGATATCGCGGAGACAGTCGCGCTGTGTGCCTTTCTTCATCGACCAATAATAGCCGTAGGTGGGGCAACAGATGCGTTGCTCTTCCCCGTCCGCTTGATCGTTTCGCGCGATCTGGTCCTTGAGCCCCATGAGCGTCCGCAATGGCCAAGCTGAAACCGGCGAACCCGGATCTATGGCTTCTTTGCGTCTTGCACGCGGCGAGCATTGGGAAGACAAGGGGCGGACATATTCAAAGTTTGACTGCCAGTGGAGCCCTATGATGGACAGTGCAAAATTTTCCGCGGAGATCGAAACACATCTGAGGGAAATTCTGCCAAGCCTGGTGGAAACACGGCGCGACCTGCACCGTCACCCCGAAATCGGCTTCAAGGAAGTGCGGACGGCTGCCATCGTCGCGAACAGGCTGCGTGAGATGGGTCTCGAAGTGACGGAAGGTATTGGCGGGACAGGCGTTGTCGGCACACTGCGGGCAGGCACGGGCAACCGCGCCATCGGTTTCCGGGCGGATATGGACGCGCTGGCAATGAACGAGGCGACCGGCTTGCCGCACGCCTCTACCATTCCCGACATGATGCACGGCTGCGGCCATGACGGACATACGACAATGCTTCTGGGCGCCGCCGAGGTTCTGGCAAGGAACCCGGCTTTTTCGGGCACCATTCATTTCATTTTCCAGCCAGCCGAAGAGGGGTTGGGCGGCGCGCCGGCCATGATGCGCGATGGTCTTTTCGAGCGGTTTCCTGTCGATGCGGTTTATGGCTTGCATAACAAGCCGAACCTCCCGGAAGGGTCGTTCAACGTTACCATCGGTGCGATGCTTGCCGCAGCCGACACGTTCACGGTCACGTTCGGCGGACAGGGCGGACATGGCGGTTCCGGTGCCTACATGTCGGTTGATCCTACAATGGCCGCAGCACAGTTCGTGACCAACCTGCAGGCGATCGTCGGACGCAATATTTCGCCGTTCGACCAGGGTGTCATCAGTGTCGGCTATATCGGTGGCGGCAATTACGATGCGCCGAACGTGATCCCGTCGCGTGTGGTGATACGTGGCACGGTACGCAGCTTTTCGCCGGCAACGCGCGATCTACTTGAGCGGCGGCTGAACGAGGTGGCGAACGCCGCCTCTTCCGCCTTCAACACCACGCTGGAAGTAAACTATGAAAGGCTGTTTCCGTCGCTCCACAATCTGCCGGAGGCGACGAACAAGATCGTATCCGCGCTTCGCGCGCGCTTCGGCGAAAGCCGTGTGGATGACAAAATGGTGCCGGTCACCGGCGCGGAAGATTTCGCCTACATGTTGGAAGAGGCGTCCGGTTGCTTCTTCTTCATTGGTGCCGGCACCGGGCCTACGCTTCATTCAGACCACTATGACTTCAACGACAACCTCATAGCGGACGGCGTGCGCTACTGGGTTACCATTGCACAGGAAGAACTGGCCGCGTGAACCAGCGTCAGCTCATGGCATTCCGGGCAGCTATGGTGCTCGGATCCATCACAGCGGCTGCGAAGGAGCTCAACGTTTCGCAGCCAGCCGTGAGCCGCCTTATTGCCGATCTCGAGTTCAGTCTTGGCTTCCCCTTGTTCACGCGGCAGACCGGTCGCATCGTGCCGACGCGCGAAGCGCAGGAGTTCTTTCGCGAAGTAGACATGATGTTTTACAGCCTTGATCGGCTGGCGACTGTCGCCGGAGAAATCCGCACGCTTTCGCGCGCTACGGTGCGTTTTGCAACACTACCGATGTTGTCTTTTCAGATCGTGCCGCGAGCGCTGAAACGGTTCCAGATCCATTATCCGCGAGCACGGGTTCTCCAGGACGTGTTCACATCCGCTCGCGTTGTCGAACTGGTCGCCTCGCGGCAAGTGGAAATTGGCGTCGCCCAGACGAATGTGCGCCGCGAAGATATCGATATACTCCGTGCCTATCACGCGCGTTGCGTGTGTGTGCTCCATCCGGATCACCCGTTGGCAAATTCCAGCGTCCTAACTCCCGCCGAATTGCGCGGTGAGCTTCTGATCACGCTGGCTCGGCACACTATTTCGGCGAGCTACATCACCAATGCTTTTGCCGATTTTGGCATTGCTCCCAACATCATCGCGGAAAGCCAGCCATCATTTGCGGCAGCCTCTTTGGCGGCTGAGGGGTGCGGCATAGCAATCGTGGACGAATTCAGCGCCACTGCGATGGGCGAAAGGGTGGCAGTCGTGCCTTTCGAACCTATGATTCCGTTCGACATTTGCGTGCTCAAACCCCGTGAAATCCCGCTCTCGCGTGCTGCCGGAGCGCTACTCGACGAAATTACAGCCGAAATCGAAGGCTTTCTTCCCCAGCCTTGATGGTCATAGCATTTGTGCATGACCCTTTCCATTTTTTGTATTTGCCGGCCATCAATCACGGCCCCACAGTATCCGGCATGTCAGTGGAATTGCGCGAGCAAAGGTCCAGGAGAATACGATGACTCATAAGAAACCCGAAGGCTCTTTCGTCGCCCTCGTCACGCCTATGAATGCGGACGGAACTATCGACTATGAAGGGTTTCGTACCCTCCTGAACTGGCACCAGGAGCACGGCACCACCGCAGTGCTGATCATGGGGTCGACCGGTGAAGTGTCGATGTTGTCGCCGGAAGAGCGCCGCGAGATCGTCGAAACGACCGTCAAGATGCGCCCAGGAAACATGCAGATGTATTATGGCTGCACGGGCAACAATACCGACACGACAATCGGCTATGTGCGTCATGCCAAAGCTTCGGGCGCTGACGGCGCGATCGTTGCCGCACCCGCCTATATCGGAGCGGATAACGACGCGATCACCGATTTCATGTTCGAAGTGCTCGACAGCACCGATCTGGCGATGGGTTTCTACAACAACCCGCCGCGCGTGAAGACTGACCTTCACTGGACCGATGTTCTCAAGCTTGCGCGGCACGACAACATGGTCGTGCTCAAGGAATCGACCACCCGCGTCGGTCAGGTTGCGCAGGTCTGCGCGGCAAAGCCGGACATGTCGATCATGTGCTGCTGCTCGCCAAATCTCGGTCTGGTCGTACCCACGATGTCGCTTGGCGGACATGGCACGGCCAATATGACCGGCAACATCATACCGGCGGAAATGACCACGATTTCCACGCCGTGGCGCAAGGCTGGCGACGCCGATGCATTCCGCGACGCCTATCTGCGCAATCTGCCGATTCTGCACTTCGTGTATTCAGCAATCAATCCCGTCGCCACCAAGACGATCATGCGCGCGCTTGGGCTGCCGTCGGGACCGTTGCGCAAGCCGCTGAAGCCGCTGGCGCCAGCGGCGCTGGCGGCAGGGCTGGATGCGTATCGGGAACTCGGTCTCGATCGCAAATATGGCCTGAACATCCGCCCGGCGCTAGCTGCCGAGTAGCCCACTGCAGGGAAGGGCGCGACGCTCCACAGTGCCGCGCCAATGAGGACGAATGATGGATCTGGGGATTCGCGGGCGCAGAGCGCTGTTATCGGGAGCGAGCAAGGGCATGGGCAAAGCCTGCGCCCTCGAAATCGCGCGCGCCGGCGTCGACATCACGATCGTTGCGCGCACCGAGGCCACGCTGATCGCGGCGGCCGACGAGATCAGGAACGAGACGGGCGCACACATTACCACTGTCGTTGCGGACATCACCACCGACGAAGGCCGAAAGGCTGCGCTGAGTGCTTGCCCGGAGCCGGACATTCTCCTGAACAATGCCGGTGGCATGCCGCCGGGCGACTTTCGCGACTGGGCGCGGGAAGACTGGATCAAGGCCATCGACTTGATGATGCTGCCGCCGATCTTCATGATGCAGGCGACTGTGGACGGGATGATGGAGCGTGGTTTCGGACGGGTGGTCAACATTGCCTCGCGCAGTGTGAAGATCGCGCATGCCGAGCTTGGCTTGTCCAATGGCGCGCGCTCGGGTCTCGTCGGGTTCACTGCCGGTCTGGCGCGGCAGACGGTGGGCCGCAACGTAACCATCAACAACCTGTTGCCGGGCATATTCGACAGCGATGGTCAGCGCGAGCACGTTGCCAAAATGAGCGAGACGAGCGGCCGTTCCTACGATGAAATCTGGTCGCAGCGTGCGGGCAAGAACCCTGCGGGGCGTTATGGTCGTCCTTCAGAGATCGGGGCCTATTTCGCTTTCCTCGTCAGCGAGCATGCAGGCTTCGTCACCGGGCAAAATCTGCTGATCGACGGCGGTGAATATCCGGGGACATATTGAGATGACCCAATGCAAGGCACGCGCATGAAGATTGCGGTTGCCGGCTTTCAGCATGAGACCAACAGCTTTGCCGGCACGACAGCCGCGCGCAGCGATTTCGAGCGACCGGGCGGATGGCCGCCTTTCTGTGCCGGCGCTGAGATGATGGAAATCATCTCCGGGGCTGGAACGCCGGCATCAGGCGCTCTGGCCGCTGCTAACGCTACCTCCGTCCAGGTTCTTCCGTTGTTGTGGTGCATTGGCCTGCCTTCAGGCCCGGTGGAAGATGAAGCCTTCGAGGATATTGCCGAAGACATCTGCGCGCGCTTTCGCGTTGCGCTGTCAGAAGGTGCGCAAGCATTGTATCTCGATCTTCATGGCGCGATGGCAACGCCATCCTGGTCGGATGCGGAGGGCGAACTGCTCGCTCGCCTGCGTCGCATCGCACCTGCGCCATTCCCCATAGCGGCATCTTTCGACCTGCACGGCAATGTGTCCCAAAGCATGGTGCGCGACTGCACGCTGCTCGATTGCTACCGTACCTATCCTCACACCGATTTGAAGGAAACCGGCGCGCGGGTCATGAACCGGCTGATCGACATTTTACGCGGACGCCGGGCCCCCGCCATTGCGTACAGAGCAGTGCCCTATCTCGCCTCGATCAACGACCAATGCACATTCGTCGAGCCGACGCGCAGCCTTTTGGCCCATGGCGAGAGGCTTGAGGCGGATGACGGTATCGATTGCGTGAGCCAGTTCTTCGGATTTCCGCTTGCCGACGTGCCGGATGCCGGCCCGGCGCTCGTGGTTCAGGGACGCGATGCGAAGGCGGTCGAGGCCGCAGCCGACGCTCTTCTGGAGCGATGGATGGAAGCCGAAACGCTGTTTGCCACGCGCTTTCTTTCGGCGACCAGTGCCGTTGCGCAGGCCATGCTGCTTGCGGCCGGGGCGGGTACGGGACCAGTGGTCATCGCCGATACGCAGGACAATCCGGGTGGCGGCGGGACCGGCGATACGACCGGAATGCTGCGTGCTCTTGTCGAGGCTGGTGCAAGGGGCGCGGTAATGGTTCACATCGCAGACGCCGACGCGTCGGCAAGTGCCCACGAAGCTGGGGAGGGGGGCGTCATAGACCGGGTCATCGGCGCAAACCTCTCCGCGCAATATGGCGCGCCGCTGGAGGGGCCGTGGAAGGTCCTGAGGCTCGGCAGCGGCAGCTTTCCAGGTGTTGGGCCGATGTATCGCGGAAACCCCATCGTTCTCGGACCAGTGGCTCTTTTGGAGCGCGATGATGTGAAAGTGATCGTTGCCCCCCGCAAAATGCAGGCATCCGAACCCGGCCTCCTGTCGCATCTCGGCCTAGACCCGCAAGAATTGCCGATTCTGGCAGTCAAAAGTTCGGTACATTTTCGGGGTGCCTACCAGGAGATGGCCCGCGCCATCATCCCGGCCATAGCGCCCGGTGCCGTCGAAGCCGACCTGTCGAGCCTCCCTTATCAGCACGCGCTGCGTAGACCGGCGCGTTCCGTTTCTCCCCAGACCAACCCCGCTTGAAGAGGTCAATCGCATGATGGAATTCCGCAATCTCACTCGCATCCTTCCGCTCTGTGCCACTCTTCTTGCTGGCACCGCTCTCGCAGCGCCGGCATTTGCCGGCCCTGAAGATCAGTCGATCACCATCGGCATGGGTGAGGACTTCCCGACTCTGGACGGCTACATCAACACTGCCCGAGACGGCGTGGTGATAACCATGCACATCAACGACATGCTTATCTACCGCAACCCCAAGACGTTCGAATACGAGCCATTGCTGGCCACAGCTTGGGAACGCATCGATGACAAGACCATCGAGTTCAAACTGCGCGAAGGCGTGACCTTCCACGATGGATCGCCGCTGACGGCTGAAGACGTTGCCTTCACATACAACTACTGGGCCGATCCGGCCAACGGCGCGCGCGTGCAGGCATCGGTCTCCTGGATCGATCGTGCCGAAGTGGTTGACGAATACACGGTTCGGGTGATCTCAAAGACGGCGGCGCCCGCCGCACTGGAATTCGTCGCCGGTTCGCTGCCGATCTATCCTTCGGATTATTTCGAGTCCGTTGGCGCGGAAGCATTCGGCCAGAAGCCGATTGGCGCAGGCCCTTACAAGGTCGAATCCTTCGGCGACGGCCTGGTTAAGCTGGTGGCTCATGAGAGCTATTACGAAGGCGGCGCCAAGCGCACGCCATCGATCACAACCGTCAACTGGCGCATTATTCCGGACACCGCAACCCGCATCGCTGAAGTCATCGGCGGCGGCGTCGATTGGGTCTGGAACGTGCCTTCCGATCAGGTCGAACAGCTCAAAGTCGTGCCAACGCTCGACGTGGCGCTTGCGTCGACCCTGCGCATTGCAATGGTTACGCTGGACGCCGCCGGACGGACGGGTGACAACCCGCTTACGGATGTTCGGGTACGCCAGGCCGTCAATCATGCCATCGATCGCGAGACGATCGTCGCCAATCTGGTCGGCGGCGACGGCGAGGTCATCAACGCGCCTTGCCATCCGGTCCAGTTCGGCTGCGAACAGTCGGCTGCTGTGGTCTACGATTACAACCCTGAAAAGGCCAAGGAACTGCTGGCGGAAGCAGGCCATGCGGATGGCTTTTCGGTGAAGATCGGCAGCTATCGCGACCGCGCGCGTGCTGAAGCGGTGCAATCCTATCTGGCGGCGGTGGGCATCACCGCCGAGCTGGAAATGCTTCAGGCAAGCCCCTCGTTCTCGGGCTGGCGCGAGGGCAAGGTCGGCATGTGGTACGGTGACTGGGGTTCGCAGTCACTTGCCGACAGCTCGGCGTCGATTGGCAGCATGTTCGACGGCTCCAGCAATGACGGCGCACGCGACGAGACGGTGATCGCACTCGTGAAGGAGGCGGCTGCTGTCTCTGATCCAGAAGAGCGCAAGGCCAAGTATGCCGAGGCGATCAAGATCATCACCGAGCAGGCCTACTGGGTGCCGATGCATACCATCGTGATGGGATATGCGTACACGAACACGCTGAACTTCGAGCCGACGCTCGACGAACTGCCGCGCTTCTACGACGCAAGCTGGCAGTAAGTACGACTTGAAATGACGGGTGACCCCGCTCTCAGCAGCCATTCAGCTCATACAGAGCCGTTCGGCTGGCCAGGGCGCGGTCACCTGAACCTCTTGAAGAAACGGCAAGCGAAATGCTGACCTATCTGTTGAGGCGAGCCACCATGGCGATGGTGGTGATGGTGATCGTTTCCGTCATCTGCTTCATCCTGAGCAATGTTGCCTCGGACCCAGCTATGGGGATCGCAGGCGCGCAAGCGACCGACGAGGACTTGGCGGTCATCCGGGAGGCGTATGGTCTCGACCGGCCGCTTCCTGTTCGCTACGTTGAGTATGTCGGCGGTCTTTTGCAGGGCGATTTCGGTACGTCTTATCTGTCGAAGCGGCCGGCGCTGGACATGATCTGGGAACGGCTGCCGGTCACGGCTCTGCTTGCTGCGCTGTCGATGGCACTCGCGCTTGCTATCGCGGTGCCATTGGGCTGCGCGGCTGCCGTATGGCCCAATACAATCATCGACCGCCTGGCGCAGCTTATGGCGGTGACCGGCCAAGCCATTCCGAATTTTTGGGCGGGCCTGCTGCTGATCGTCGTATTCGGCGTGCAGTTGCGCTGGTTGCCCATTTCGGGTTCCGCCACATGGGCGCATTTTGTACTTCCCTCAATTACGCTCGGCACATTCGCGATGCCGCCTCTCATGCGCCTCATCCGCGCTGGCATGATCGAGGTCCTCGCCGCCGATTACATCCGCACGGCGCGCGCAATGGGCATCCGGCCCTTCCAGCTCACATTCAAATATGCCCTGAAGAATGCCGTACTGCCGGTAATCTCGCTGGCGGCCGTGCAACTCGGTTTCATGCTCGGAGGTTCGATCGTGGTTGAATCCATCTTCGCACTGAACGGCGTGGGTTATCTCGCATGGCAATCCATGTCTCGCTCGGACATGCCTGTCATTCAGGCGATCGTCTTGCTGATTTCGATGATTTACATCGTCCTGACATTGCTCGCAGATCTGCTCAACGGTGTGATGGACCCGAGACTTCGGACCAGCCGTAAATGAGACATCCCGAGATGATTCCCGACGCGCTGACCGAAGAAGAACCGCTGATCCACCGGCTGGGATTCTGGCGGAAGGCGATGTCTCATCGCACCTTTGTTTTCTCAGGCGTCATTCTCGTGGCGATCCTTCTGATAGCAATTTTCGCGCACCTGATCGCACCTTACGATCCTTTTGCGCAGAACATCGCCATGCGGTTAAAGACGCCTTTCTGGCATGACAACACCGTCGCCGAACATCTGCTGGGTACCGACCAGCTCGGGCGCGACTATCTTAGCCGGTTGATCTACGGCGCGCGCATATCCATGATGATTGCGATCGGGGCGACGGCCATGTCGGCGGTCATCGGCATCACGCTCGGCCTGCTCGCGGGCTACTACGGCGGGTGGATCGATACGGCGATTTCGACGGTAGTCACCACGCGCCTGTCGATGCCGATCATTCTCATCGCGCTTGCGGTTGTTGCCATCGTCGGGCCGTCTCTCACGGTGGTGATCGTCGTTCTCGGGTTGCTTTTGTGGGATCAGTTTGCAGTCGTCACCCGCGTTGCGACCCAACAGGTCTGTGCGCGAGACTATGTGACTGCGGCGCGGGTAGTTGGCAGCTCGCTGCCGCATATCCTGTTTCGCGAGATACTGCCCAATATCCGCGCGCCGCTGATGGTCGTTGCGACCGTTGAAATGGCTCAGGCCGTGTTGCTGGAAGCAGCACTTTCCTTCCTTGGGTTGGGCGTTCAGGCACCTCTGCCATCCTGGGGGCTGATGTTGTCCGAAGCGAAAACCTCGATGTTCTTCAGCCCTTGGCTCATCGTCTTGCCCGGAGCATGCCTCTTCATCCTCGCTCTTGCCATAAACCTGATGGGTGACGCCATGCGCGATCTCACGGCAGGAGGGCGTGGCTGATGTTGTTGCAGGTGCGCGACCTCCATGTGAGCCTTCCCGACCAAGGCCAGCGCCTGCGAGCCGTTCGCGGGGTCGACCTCGACGTGGCGGCGGGCGAAACGCTTTGTCTTGTAGGTGAATCGGGCTGCGGGAAGTCGATGACGGCGCTCGCCCTCATGCGGCTTTTGCCGCCCGGCGCTGAGCTGACGTCGTCGGAGCTAAAGCTGGGCGATACGGAGCTGTCGAAGCTTTCGGAAAGCAAGCTTTCCGCGGTGCGCGGGCGGCGCATGTCGATGATATTCCAAGAGCCGATGACGGCACTAAACCCCGTCTTCACGATCGGCGACCAACTGCGCGCGGTCTATCGCCGGCACGTCGGGAGCAGCGCTCGCGTGGCGCAACATCGCGCCATCGAGATGTTGGAAAGTGTCGGTCTCACCAACGCGGCCTTGCGCATGAAGCAGTTTCCGCACCAGCTTTCGGGCGGCTTGCGCCAGCGCGTGCTGATCGCGATGGCATTGATGTGCGAACCGGAGATGATGATCTGCGATGAGCCGACGACCGCGCTCGACGTGACTACACAGGCCCAGATTCTCCGTCTTCTCAAGGATGCGCAGACGGCCCGGCGGATGGGCATGATATTCATCACGCACGATCTGGGCGTCGTTGCCCGTATCGCCGATCGGGTTGCCGTGATGTATGCGGGACGCATCGTGGAACACGGATGGCGGCAGGCCGTTCTGAAGGAGCCGGCCCATCCCTATACAAGGGGTCTGATTGCTTCGGTGCCGCGGCCCCAAGGTTCGCAGCCTGGCAGCGGTCGCCTTGCAAGTATCCCCGGGAACGTGCCGGCTTTTCACCGCGAAGACGCGCGATGCCCGTTCTTGTCGCGCTGCCCAAAGCGAATGGAGATCTGCGCGAGCGAAGCTCCACCGATCAAACATGCTCCGGCAGGGCAACAGGTCGTGTGCCATCTCCCGCTGGAAAGCCAGGAAGCACACGGCGCATGAAACCACTTCTCGAAGCGCGCGACCTCACCCACGTCTATTCGATAAGGCGGGACATCTTTGGCCGGGCTACCCCGCTAAGGGCTTTGCACGGCGTCTCCCTCAGCGTGGCCCCCGGCGAGATACTCGGAGTCGTTGGCGAGTCCGGCTGCGGCAAGAGCACGCTAGCGCGGATACTGCTCGGTCTCGAAGCGCCGACTTCGGGCGAAGTGTTTCTGGATGGCGAACCGATCTCGAGCTTTCCACGCAAGGAGCGTGCACTTGCCGTTCAGCCCGTGTTTCAGGACCCTTACGGTTCGCTCAACCCCTCGATGTCCGTCGAGGACCTGATAGCGCTTCCGTTGCATGTCCACAACGTCGGAACGCGGCAGGCACGCCGGCAGAGCGTGAAAAAAATGGCCGATCAGGTAGGCCTTCCGCAGCGGGCACTTTCGGCGAGCCCCTCCCAGCTTTCGGGCGGGCAGCGTCAGCGTGTCGCGATTGCGCGGGCTCTCGTGGCTGGTCCAAAACTCGTCATCTGCGATGAGCCTACGTCCGCACTTGATGTGTCCGTGCAGGCGCAGATACTCAATCTGCTGCTCGACCTGCGCGCCGAGCACGGCATCGCCATGCTCTTCATTTCGCACAATCTTTCCGTGATAGAGCACATGGCCGACCGAATGATGGTGATGTATCTCGGGGAAGTGGTAGAGGCCGGTTCGACGCAGAAAATCTTCGCGAAACCGGAGCATCCTTATACGGCGGTGCTGCGTGACGCAGTCTTCAGCCCCGACGATGAAAGCGGCGTGCCCGATCTCGGCCTGCGCGGTAACTTCCCCAATGCGATGGATATTCCAGCAGGCTGCGTTTTTCATCCGCGGTGCCCGACCTCACGGCCAGATTGCAATCTGGCCGCACCGGTTCTGGACGTGAAAGGCGATCCGAACCGCGTGGTCGCCTGTCATTATCCACTCGCATTATAGTATGCGAATACCAGGGTATCGGACCGAAAGGTGGAATCCGGTTTTCGGGCTATTCCGATGCTCAAACAAAGAGAGATAGATCCGGCGCTTGATGCGTCGATGATCCTGCTGGAAAAAAAAGTTCATAGTTTTGAACCGAAATGGCGCACCCGACAGGATTCGAACCTGTGACCTTCGCCTTCGGAGGGCGACACTCTATCCAGCTGAGCTACGGGTGCACTGACGGGAAAACCCGGCAGACGGGCATTTCGATGCGCCGACGCTTCGGTTCTTACAGGATGGCGGGTGCGGCTTCAACTGCTGAACATCCGTCATCGTCCAATTCCACCAATGATGACATGCGATGAGGCCGGAGCGTGCGGAGGGGCGAACCGCCCGTGCATTCTGGCCGACACCGGATGCACGCCGATCGCCGGCCTTCACATCGCGAGCCATGTATCGTTGGCTTCACGAAAGAAGCGGCGCCGATGTTGCGCTGCCGCCTCTTATAAATCCCCGGGTGGGTTGCTCTACAGACCCGCGGAGTGTTTTTCGATCAGCGCGCGCGCATCGTCCACCATCGCGGACGCGTCCATGCCCTTGCCGTCCATCTCGGCGATCCAGGCGTCGATCAGCGGCGACGCGGTCTCCTTCCAACGCTCGGTTTCGGCCTCGTCGAGGGTGATGATGTTGTTGTTGAAATCCTCGGCGATCTTGAGGCCGGCCTTGTCGCCTTCGTCCATGACGCGGCCGAACTCGGCCGCCGTCTCGAGGCCGGAATTCGCGTCGATGACTGCCTTCAGGTCGTCGGGCAGATTGTCGTAGGATGCCTGGTTCATCGCGAAGACGAAAGTCTGGGTGTAGAGGCCGTTGCCGCCGGAAAAGCCGGTGTGGTTTTTGACAAGTTCCGAAACTTTCAGCGAGGGCGTGACCTCCCACGGGATGGTGGTGGCGTCGATGACGCCCTTTGAGAGCGATTCCGAGACGGCCGGCACGGGCATGCCCACCGGCGTTGCGCCCAGCGCCTCGAGCATCTGGTTGATGACGCGCGAGCCGCCGCGAATCTTCACGCCGCGCATGTCGTGGAGCTTCTCGATCTGTCCCTTGGAGTGGATGAGGCCCGGCCCGTGCGTGTGCCAGGCGATGACCCGCATGCCGCTGAACTCGTCGGCGCAGTGCGTTTCGCAGAATTCGTGGAACGCCTTCGAGGTCGCCTCTCCGGTCGTCATGATGAACGGCAGCTCGAAGGTCTCCGTTGCCGGGAAGCGGCCCGGCGTGTAGCCGATGACGGTCCAGATCAGATCGACGACGCCGTCCGATACCTGATCGACGAGTTGCGGCGGTGTGCCGCCGAGCGCCATCGCGTCGTATTTTTCGACCTTGATTCGACCGCCGGAGTCGGCCATCACCTTCTCCGCCCAAGGCGTCAGCGCCTTTGCGGGAATGGTGGCCTGCGGCGGTAGCATCTGGTGAAGGCGCAGCGTCACTTCCTGCGCGAAGGAGCTTGCCGTAAGCGCGGCGAGCGAGGCCGCGGCAAGCAGGGCAGTCCTGAATTTCAACATGTCGTTTCCTCCCGAATGACACGAATTGTTATATAGCAGAACTGTTTTGTGGAAAAGGGGTTTGAGGCAATGGCGTGAAGCCTTCGGCGGCTACCCCTGCAGTCCGCCATGTATACATTTGCGGCGCGGGCGGATGGCATTTGCCGCCGCTGCATGCTACCCGCGCCATCATTCATGATGCATTTACGAGGAGACGTCATGCCTGCCACGTCCATTGCCAAGCCACCCTATCGTGCGGACCATGTCGGTAGCCTTCTGCGCCCTCAGGCGGTGAAGGATGCGCGCAAGCGGTTACATGAAGACCATGCGATCGACGCCGAGGAATTACGCGAGGTCGAGGACGAAGCGATCCGCGACGTCGTCAGGATGCAGGAGGAAGCCGGCCTTCTGGCGGTGACGGATGGTGAGATTCGCCGCTCGTTCTGGCACTATGATTTCATGGGAGACCTGACCGGCTTCGACATGGAGACGCGCGACGAGGGTGTGCAGTTCCATGGCGTGAAGCTGCGGCCGATCTTTCCGACCATCAAGGAAAAGCTCGATTTTCCGGCCGACCACCCGATGCTGGAGCACTATCGCTACGTCGCGTCGGTGACGAAGGTCACGCCGAAAATCTCGATCCCCGGACCAAGCTGCTGCCACTTCCGTACGGCCAAGGCCGACATCCATCCCAAGGAGTATCAGGACCCGGACGCGCTTTTCGCCGATCTCGCGAAGACCTATGCCAAGGCCGTGCAGGCGTTCTACGATGCGGGATGCCGCTATCTCCAGATGGATGATATCTTCTTCGCCTATCTGTGCGATCCCAAGCACCGCGCGGCGAAGGCCGCGGAGGGCGACGATCCGGATTGGCTGATCCAGCGCTATGCCTGGATGATGCACGAGGCGATCAAGGACCGTCCCGACGACATGGTCATCGGTATGCATATGTGCCGTGGCAACTTCCAGTCGACCTATGCGGCGGAAGGAGCCTACGATCCGGCGGCGGACGCGATCTTCAACCAGACCGACGTCGATATCTACTTCATGGAATATGACAGCGAGCGGGCAGGCGGCCTCGATCCGCTTCGCCTGCTGCCGAAGGGCAAGAAGCGGGTTCTGCCGGGCTTCATCACCACCAAGACGGGCGACCTCGAAAATCTGGACGATTTGAAGCGCAAGTTCGACGCAGCATCGAAATTTGCGGACATCGACCAACTCGGCATCGCACCGCAATGCGGTTTCGCCTCCACCGAGGAAGGCAACAAGATCACCGTCGACGACCAGCGTCGAAAGCTCGATCTCGTCGTCAAGACCGCGGAAACGATCTGGGGCGGCGTGGACAAGTAGGGCTGTTTTCGCTCAAGGGCCGTTCCGCCGCTGCGCGGCCGGCCTCGCGGGGCGCCGGACGACCGGCGGCCCGCAGTTGCTGGCCAGGCGCGCGGAGAGGCGGCATCTCGCATCTTGCCAGTTCGCGCGCCATCGGCTATTGACGCCGGCATGAGTATCCGTCGCGCCCCTTCTACCATTCGTCCGGCAGCCTTTGCCGGCGAGACCGTGCGCGCGCTTTTCTCCACGCTTCTTCTTCTCGGCCTTAGCGGCGATCGCCGGGCTCGCTGAAGGAGCGCCCGGCGGTCGATCCGCCGACGCTGGCGCCCATGCTCCTTGCCTCAACAGACCAATGAACAGTTAGAGCGCTGCTTGCGCCGGTGATGCGATCACCGTGCGAGCGCCGGAGAAAAGACGATGAACGAACAAACCCGCATCGGTAACGTAAAACGCCGCGGCATGGCCGACGCCTCGCAGAAGTACGAACCTTATCCGCTGATCGATCTCGCGGACCGCACATGGCCGTCGAAGCGCATCGAAAAGGCACCGATCTGGTGCTCGGTCGATCTGCGTGACGGCAATCAGGCGCTCGTCGATCCGATGGGGCACGACCGCAAGGAGCGGATGTTCAAGCTCCTGCTGGAGATGGGCTTCAAGGAAATAGAGATCGGCTTTCCCTCGGCTTCCCAGACCGATTTCGATTTTGCGCGCTGGTGCATCGAGGAAGGCGGCATTCCCGACGATGTCGACCTGCAGGTGCTGGTCCAGTGCCGGCCCGAACTGATCACGCGCACATTCGAGGCGCTTCAGGGCGCGAAGACGCCGATCGTGCATTTCTACAATTCGACCAGTGAATTGCAGCGGCGCGTGGTGTTCGCCAAGGACGTCGCGGGCATCAAGCAGATCGCGACCGACGCGGCCAAGATGGTCGCCGACATGGCGGCAAAGGCTGGCGGCGGATACCGGTTCGAGTACTCGCCCGAGAGCTTCACCGGTACGGAACTCGAGGTCGCGCTGGAAATCTGCAACGCAGTGGCCGAGGTGATCAAGCCGACTGCGGAGCACAAGCTGATCATCAACCTGCCGTCGACGGTCGAGATGTCGACGCCAAACATCTATGCCGACCAGATCGAATGGATGTGCCGACAGCTCGACAACCGGGAGAACCTGATCATCTCGCTGCACCCGCACAACGATCGCGGTACCGGCATCGCGGCGACCGAACTCGGCCTGATGGCGGGCGCGGATCGTGTCGAGGGCACGCTTTTCGGGAATGGCGAGCGGACCGGCAATGTCGACATCGTCACGCTGGCGCTCAATATGTACACGCAGGGTCTCGATCCCGAACTGGATTGCACCGACATCAACCGGATGAAGGATGTCTACGAGTATTCGAACCAGATGAAGATCGCGGAACGGCATCCTTATGTGGGTGAGCTCGTCTACACCGCCTTTTCCGGCTCGCATCAGGATGCGATCAACAAGGGCATGAAGGCGATCAAGACGGCGAACAAGCCGCTCTGGGAAGTGCCTTACCTGCCGATCGATCCGCAGGATGTCGGGCGCTCATACGAGGCGATCATCCGCATCAACTCGCAGTCGGGCAAGGGCGGTATCGCCTACGTACTCAGTGCGGATTACGGCTTGAACCTGCCGCGCAACCTGCAGGTGGAATTCAGCCAGGTGATCCAGCAAATTTCGGATTCCGAGGGCAAAGAGGTGTCTGCCAAGCGCATCTACGAGCGGTTTCTCGAAATCTATGTCGACCAGCCCGGTGCTCGCCTCAAGTTCGTGGACCACAACACCTATCCGGATACCGAGCAGAAGGGACGTCGGCTCGTCGAGGCGGTAATCGTGGATGGTGGCAAGGAGGTCAGGATTTCCGGCTCCGGCACCGGTCCGATCGACGGATTCGTCGATGCGCTGTCGCGCCATCTCGGCGTCGACCTGTCGGTGCTGGATTATTCGGAGCATTCCATGCAGCGCGGTTCGAACGCGGCGGCGATCTCCTACATGGAGGTGGAGCATCCAGCGGGCCGGATTTTCGGTGCGGGGATCAACACCAACATCGTGGCGGCATCGCTGGAAGCGGTTGTCTCGGCGGCCAATCGCATTCTTCGCTAGCCGGCCGTTTATCCACGATTTTTTTCAGTCGGCGCAACAATGGGTTGCGCCGACATTCCCTGTTCATCGCGACAGACGCCTTGTGATGCGTCGCGCGTTCCGTAAAGTGCCCTCTCTTTACCGACCACTGAAGGAAGGTCGAGCTTGCGGCGCACTTTGCCCCCCGCCGAACAGGTTCGCGATGCGCTTGGCCGTGTTCTTTCGAGCGAGACTTTCGCTCGTTCCGAACGCGCCCGCGCGCTGCTGACCTATATTGTCGATCAGGATCTTGCGGGACACGCAGATCGCCTGAAGGGCTTTTCGATAGCTGTCGATGTCTTCGGCAAGGCGGAAACGTTCGATCCCGCCACGGACACGGTCGTTCGCGTGCAGGCCGGGCGGCTTCGCGATCTTCTGGATCAGCATTATGCGGGCGCGGGCGCTCGAGACCCGCTGCGGATCAGCATTCCCAGAGGAAGCTACGTTCCCGACTATCACGCGTGCGAGGGCGACGAAGCGCGGCGCGTGGAGCCGGATCGCCCCGTCGCCCCTGAGGCGGCTTTAGAGCCTCAGCACGATACGGTTCGACCAGCCGGAACACTGCCCTCGTATCTGATGCGGCGTGGCCGCAACGTCGCTCTCGCAGCGGTTGCGCTGTCACTCGTGCTCCTCGGAGCCTTCGGCTTCCGCTTTGCAAACCCGCCAGGGAGTGCGACAGCGCAGGCAGAGGCCGGCATAGCCAAGGACGAACAGACAGGAACCGTCTCGTTCGATCTCGTTCCCTCCGTCTATTTGAATGCGAGCGCCGCCGCCGACGTCGTGAACCGTGTCTCGGAGACGCTGCGACGCGGATTGTCCGGTTTCGATTCCATCACCTTCATCGGCAGGCCGCCCGGCCCCGAGAAAACCCATCGCCGGACGGATTTCGTTTTCGAAGTGAAGCCCGGCGACGATGCGGGCGAGGTGCATTTGGAACTCGCAAACGTCGCGAGCGGAAAGGTCCTGCTGTCGCGCACGATCCATGCCTTGCCGGAAGACCAGTCTGCGACCACGAATCAGGTGGCGGACCTCCTGTCGTCGGTCGTGCCTGTGTCCGGCGCGATCTACACGAGCCTTGCGAATGACGGTTCGTCATCTCTGCTCGTTCGGTGCCTCGACCTCAATGAACGCTACTACCGCGACCAGAAGCCGAGCGCGCATCGTGCGGCGTATCGATGCCTGGAGGATGCGATCGCCTCCGGCGTCACGTCGCCGCTGGTGTTTTCGGAACTGGCCTCGCTTGAGATGCAGGCTGTGCTTGGCAACTTCACCTATCCGCCAGACCCGTCGGTAGAACAGGCGCTGGCCCATGCGCGCAACGCGGTTCAACTGGCACCGAACAGCGCCAACGCGCATCGCTCGATGGGATATGTGCTGTCGCGCACGGCCAGCCCGGACGAGTCATTGCGCTGGATGCGCAAAGCCTACGAGTTGAATACGTTCGATCTGGGCATGGCCGCATCCTACGGCTATGCGCTTATCTTTGCCGGCAGGTACGAGGAGGGTACGCCCATATTGCAGCGCGCGGTATCGTCCGCCAGCGCGCACCCGACATGGTGGGACTACGGACTGTTTCTCGGGCATTTCATGCTGGGTGACATGCAAGCCGCCGCGGATGCGCTGAGTCCTCTCGGTGCGAGCAAGCGGGCACATTACATCGCGGCCCGTCTGGTCGTGGCGAAGGCGCATCGGGACGAAACCGAAGCGAAGGCGCTTCTGTCCGCGTTACGGGAAGGAAATTCGGCTTTTGCAGCCAATCCAGAAGGTTTCTTCAGGAAGGGCAATTACCCGCAGGACATGTCCGTGCGCCTTGTTCAATCGCTGCGCGAAGCGGGGCTCATCGGAGCAAGCTGACGGTCGCTATCGCTTTACGCGCGCCGCGCTTCATGAAACCGTCCCACCTGTTAGACGGATTCGGGGGAGCAAAACGACATGGATCTTTTCGCGCATCAACAGGGCGAGGGCGGGACGCCGGTCGTGTTTCTTCACGGCTTTGCGGGAAGCCACGCGGTGTGGGGGACCATCCAGGCCGAGATATCGCGCGCGCGGCAGACACTTGCTTACGACCTTCCCGGCCATGGGCGATCGTCGAATTTTCCCGATGCGGGACCGGCAAAGCGCGCGGCCGATGCCATCATCCAGGATCTCCAAGCGCGCGGCATCGAGCGCGCGCATCTGGTCGGTCACTCGATGGGTGGCGCGATCGCGGCGCTGATCGCGATTCTCGACGCTCCGCGGGTCGCGTCGCTCACACTGCTCGCGCCGGGCGGGTTCGGGCCCGAGATCAACCATCGCCTCTTGAGCCGCGTCGCTGCCGCGGACACGGCCGAAACGCTGCTGCCGTGCCTCGAAGCGCTCCATGGCTGGATGTCGCCGGTCACGGACGAGGCCCTGGCGAGGGCGCTCACCATGCGCTCCGCGCCGGGTCAGCTCGACATACTGAAGACCATCGCGCGCGGACTCGTGCGCGATGGTCGCCAGGGGCAACTCCCGCGTGAGAAGCTTGATGCGCTCGACATGCCGGTTACGGTCGCGTGGGGCGAGATCGACAATGTCCTGCCGGTGCGGCACGCCCGGAGCCTGCCGCCGCAGTTCGCGGTGCATGTCTTCCCGGACCTCGGCCACATGTTGCCGGAGGAAGCGTCGGACGCGGTGATCCGCATCGTGGAGCGGACGATCGCTGCCGGGGACGCGGTCTGAGTGCGACCGTGAAACCCGGTGCGCAATCTCCACGATTGCCGTGATTTTGCCTGCGCGCTGTGTTAATCAACGATTAACCACACCCAGGAGGCGAGCGATGAGCGAGCCAGTCGAGAAATCCGCATTCGCCACAAAGCCTGAAAGCCGGCTCGCCGACGCGATACGCGACATGAAGAACGCTGTCGCCGATCGCGACGACGTCGTTGTCGATATCCGTGAAGCGCAGCGCACGCGTCTCGAGCTTCTGGCTGAAGACCTTGGACCTGTGTTCGCCGACATTCCGGTGGATGACGATCGTTTCGACCTCGCGATCTCAACCGGCTCGCAGCCTCGCCTGTGGATCGATTCCGTTGCGCACGTCACCATGGCGCGCGACCGTCGCACCTATCGCTTCCTGCGCGACACGCGGCTTGGCCGCGTCGTTTTGGCGGAATCATCCGACCTCAAGCCCGTCGCGGAGCAGGTCACGCGCTACATCGCGGAACGGGTCATCGAGCGCCGCAGGATTCTTGAGGGCGACAGCATTCCTGTGGTGATCCACACGCCGACGAAAGCGGATAGCCCGGCTCGCCTGGAAGCACCGCAGGTGCCTGCGAAGCGCGGATCGTCGGTCTTGCGGGGCGTGGCCATGATCATCATGGGCGGCCTGTTCGGCGTCGGTGCGATCCTGTTTCTCGCATGGATGCAGACGGCCTGACGACGGTCAGCCGGGCTCGCCCGAAAGCTGCTCGGTCGTAATCGTATGAACGGCGGCGTTGGTGTCGGACAGACCGCGCCGCGTCAGCGAAATGTTCCACGCGCCCGCCTCGCCACCAATCCCGATCATGTTGTACTGCCCGGCCGGATGGCTGCCTTTCGGCCCCTGGCCGGCGGCGGCCACGCCCACGACGGGCACAGAACCGTGCCGCCCATCAATGCGATATGTCGTGGGCAGATGCGTGTGCCCGTGCAGAACGAGCTCGGCGCCGTGCCTGCGCATCGTGTCCTGAAACCGTCCGATGCCGAGCAGGCGCTTGTGGGATGCTGCCGCGCCACGCACCGGCGGGTGGTGGATCATGATGACACGGCAGAGATCGCGCTCGTGAGCCTCGTCGAGAAGGGTGCCGAGACGGTCCGCCTGCTTCTCGCCGAAGAAGCCACTTGCCAGAAAAGGCGCGGTGGCACGCGCCGAGGAGACGCCGATCAGCGCCATGGGGCCGCGCACGCGCATATAGGGGAACTCGCCGCGTCGAGCGGAGCGGTGCATCCCGTCGCCGTGCATCCATGGTCCCCATGCCGCGCACGCCTTGTCCAGCGCGCCGGGAACATAGGCGTCATGATTGCCGGGGATGACGGAGACGTCGTTTCCGGGGCCGAGCTCTTCGAGCCAAAGCCGCGAAAGCTCAACTTCACCGGACAGTGCAAGGTTCATCAGGTCGCCCGACACCGCGATGTGGTCGGGCGCTTGCGCCTTGATGTCGTCCACGATCTGGTCGATCACGCCTTCATGCAGGTTTGCACGGCGGTTTCGGCGCCAGTTGATGTAGCCGGTTATGCGCTTGGTGATGAGATCGCGATAGGCTAGGTCGGGCAGCGGGCCGAGATGGATGTCTGAGAGATGGGCGAGCCTGAACATACTGTTTCTTTAGAGCATCCCTCCGAAGGGTGGGAACCGCATTTCGAAAGAAATCGAAGCCGCGCGCCTTTGTTCCTTCGGCCAGATCGCCGACCAGCCTTCCGCGAACCCGCTTTCGGGCGACGCACCAACCGCGACGAGCATCCATGAGCGACGATCTGCCTCACTTCATGCGCGAGCCGCTGTGGCGCCGATTGCGCACCAGGCTCTTTCATCTTTGGTTCGTGCTGCGCCGTCCGATGACGTTTGGCGTGCGCGGCGTGGTCTATGACGAAGCTGCGAACGCGGTCTTTCTCATCCGCCATACCTACGTGCCGGGATGGCAGTTGCCCGGCGGCGGCGTGGAGGCTGGTGAAACGGCGTATGAGGCGCTGGCGCGCGAACTCGAGGAAGAGGGCAACATCGTCCTCGACGGCACGCCGGCGCTGCTCAAATCACTGCATTTCAACCGCAATGTCAGCCGGCGAGACCATGTCGCGCTCTATCTGGTCAAATCCTATCGCCAGACCTCGCCGAAGACACCGGACATGGAGATCGCGGAGGCGGGTTTCTTCAGTCTCGATTCCCTGCCGGACGAGACCAGCCCGGCGACGCGCCGGCGGCTTGCCGAAATCTTCGAAGGCAAGCCGGCCGACGCCTACTGGTAGGACACCCGCCGCGTCAGGCTGCCTTCTTGAACCTGTCGCGATCATGCGCCGACGTGAAGTCGAGTTCCGGACCCTTTGGAATGATGCGCGTCGGGTTCACGGTCTCATGGCTGGCGTAGTAGTGCGCCTTGATGTGCAGCATGTTGACCGTCTCCGCGACACCCGGCACCTGATAGAGATCGCGCAGGTAGTTCGACAGGTTGGGATAATCGGCGACACGGCGCAGATTGCACTTGAAGTGCGCGTAATAGACCGCGTCGAAGCGGATCAAGGTGGTAAAGAACCGCCAGTCGGCCTCCGTCATGCGATCTCCGACAAGGTAGCGGCTCCGGGAAAGGCGGCGTTCCATCTCGTCCATCGCATCGAAAAGCTCGTCGAATGCCTCCTCGTACGCACCTTGCTTGGTGGCAAAGCCGGCGCGATAGACGCCGTTGTTGATCGACGGATAGATGCGGTCGTTGATCGCGTCGATGTCGCTTCTAAGGTGTGAAGGCCAAAGATCGACGGACGCATCACCCCATTCGTCGAAGGCCGAGTTCAGCATGCGGATGATCTCGGCGGACTCGTTCGAGACGATCGTCTGCTCCTTCTTGTCCCACAGGACGGGCACGGTCACACGGCCGGAATAGGTCGGATCGGCCCGCGTGTATATCTGGTGCAGGAACGCGCTGTCGTACAGAGTATCGCCCGTCGCGCCGTCTTCCTTCACGAACGTCCAGCCGTTTTCGCCCATGAAATGGTGCACGACATCGACCGAGATGACGTCCTCGAGCTTCTTGAGCTTGCGGACGATCAGTGTGCGGTGGGCCCACGGACAGGCAAGCGAAACATAGAGGTGGTAACGGCCCGGCTCCGCCTTGAAGCCGCGCTCGCGCCCCTCGGCCGGTGTTCCGTCCCTGGTGATCCAGTCACGAAACTGCGACTGCGAGCGAACGAACTTCCCGCCGCTCTTGGAGGTGTCGTACCATTCGTTCTTCCAGATGCCGTCGACCAGAAGGCCCATCGTCTCGCTCCTTGTGTTCGTTCCTATCTAGGGGCTCTTCACGTCGGGCAAAACGTCTCCAGTGCTGAACAGTTCGTCACGGCGGGAAAAATCTCCGATTGCAGGCGCACATCTTTGATGGTAGCGGAATTTTCAGCCGGATTTCCGGCGGGAGAACCATGGCAATGATCATCCGCTTCGAGCGACGACGAATGAGCTGAGACGCCCCTGGTGGCGTTGCGGCGCAGCCGCGCAGACCATTCTTCCAGCCTGAACCCGGATTGACACCATGAGCACCGCCGACGTGGCCTACGCGCCCGAGACTGCCGCGCACGACCTTGAAATCGAAGACATCAACGCCGAAGCCTTCGGGCCGGGCCGGTTTGCACGCGCGGCCTACAAGATCCGCGAGGGCGGACCGCATCGCCGGGACCTGTCGTTCGTCGCCATCGTAGACGGCAAGGTCATCGCCTCCGTCCGCATGACGGAGGTCGCTGCTGGCGAGGGCAGGGCGCTTCTGCTGGGCCCGCTCGCCGTGCGACCCGCATACAAGAACCTTGGGATCGGAAAGCGCCTCGTGGCCATCGCGCTCGATGCCGCCCGCAAGGATGGCTGCAGGCTCGTTCTGCTCGTCGGCGATGCGCCCTATTATGCCCCGCTCGGCTTTTCGAAGGTCGTGCCGTTCGGCCAGGTGGTGATGCCGCGCCCGGTCGACCCCAGGCGGCTCTTGGCGGCCGAACTTCAAGCCGGTTCGCTGGATAGCTTTGCTGGCAATGTGGTGCATGCCGATGTAGTTGCCGGCAATCGGAGCGTGGAACCCAGGCGCGACGTCGCCTGAACAAGAGCGCTGACGATCGTCAGCGCCCTTCGCGATACCACATCGAACCCATCGCCATCAGTAGCAAGGCCAGGCCGAAGAAACCACCGAACAGCGGCGTGCGACTGACCGAGCGCAGCGTGCTGTCATTGGTGGTCTGGAGGCCGATCCAGTCGCGTCCCGAGGGCTGCCCGCCCGCGCGGATCGGTACGACGTTCGGCACGCCGACCCCGCCCGTCACCGTCTGCTGGAGACGCCGCACGCTGCCGCCGGTTGCCTCGGCTGTCGGGCGGAGAACTTCGGTCGTGGACACGGTGTCCTGAAATTCGGGCGCATTGATCGGACCGACATGGGCGAGTGCGGTCAGATCGCCGTTTCCGATCTGGTAGAGGCCGATTTCGTCCGTCTCGACACTGCCGGTGAAGAGGCCGGGCGACGTTGCCGACAACGTCACGTTGAGCGTCTGGCCCGAGGGCGAAATGACGGTGGCCTGGCCGGGGTCCTCGCTCATGGTCTGGCGCGCGATGTCGAGCGTCATGCCGCGGCCCTCGGCCGTGAGGCGCTCTTCCTCCAGCTCGGGCTCCTTCATCAGCCAGTGCGCCATGCGGCGGTAGAGCGAGACGTGCGGTCCGCCGCCCTCGAAGCCGCGCGCCCACAGCCAGCCTTGATCGGACAGAAGCATGCCGACGCGGCCCTCGCCCTTGCGGTTGAGCACGAGAAGCGGGCGGTCTCCGGGGCCGTCCATCACGACCTCGCCGGTCGGGTTCTCGATGTCGATCAGGCGGAACCAACGGCTCCATTGCGGCGGTTCGGCAGCCGATCCCTCAAGTCCGCGTGTCACAGGGTGGCGTTGCCCGAGTTCCGTCAGGCGCGGATAGAACGCTTCCTCGATGACGTTGCCGGTCGGCATCGCGGGCAAAGCGGACATGAGGGGTGTGCGCGAGATCGACTGGCTGCCCGCATATTCCGGACCTGCCGCGATAAGCAACGCGCCGCCATTCTCCACATATTCGGCGATGTAATCGTAATAGAGGATCGGCAGCACGTCGCGATGCTGGTAGCGATCAAAGATGATCAGGTCGAAATCGTTGATCCGCTCCACGAAGAGCTCGCGCGTGGGAAAGGCGATCAGTGACAGCTCGTTAATCGGCGTGCCGTCCTGCTTTTCCGGCGGGCGCAGGATGGTGAAGTGGACGAGATCGACCGACGCGTCGGACTTCAACAGGTTGCGCCATGTGCGCTCACCGGCATGCGGCTCGCCCGAAACGAGCAGGACGCGGAGATTCTCGCGAATGCCGTCGACCACGGCGATCGTGCGGTTGTTGGTGTCGGTGAGTTCGCCCGGCGCGGTTTCGATCGCGAGTTCGACGATGTTGCGACCGGCATTGGGAAGCACGAACTGCAACGGTGTTTCCTCGCCGACGACTGCCTGCTCGACGGATACCTGCTCGCCATTGACCAGAACGCGCACCGTCACCGGGCCGCTCTCCGCGTCGGTGGCGAGGACGCGGTAGGTCATGTCCAAGGGACGCCCGACGATGCCGAAGCGTGGCGCCTTCTCGAACCGGATGCGTCGGTCCATCTCGTCTTCGTCGCCCGTAACCAGCACGTGCAGGGGCGCATGCATGGATTCGAGCTGGGCGGGAACGTCGTGAACCTGCCCGTCCGTGACCATCATCGCACCAGCCACGCGCGACGGCGGTACGTCGCGAAACGCGCTGTCGAGCGCGCCGAACAGCCGCGTCTCGGTCCGATCGTCTGCAGCATCCGCGCGGCCGGCTTCGACCACGCGCACGTCGAATTGCGGGAAGCGGGCAAGCCGCGACTGGAGGTCTTCGACGGCACGGTCAGTGACCGCAGCGCGGTCGCCGATATCCTGGCTTTGGCTGCGATCGACGATCAGCGCGACGACGCTCTGGAGGGGCTCGCGTTGCTCGTCGAGCAGGACGGGATTGAGAAGCGCAAGCGCGAGCGCGGCAAAGGCGGCGACCCGGAACAACGCCCCGCGCTGCCGCAGTGCCAGCCCTGCCAGTACGATCAGGGCGACGGGAATGAGGACGGCGCCTGTCCAGACCCAGGACAGGAGCGGCTCGAAACTGACCGACCAATTCATCTCACTGCCCCAGCCGTTCGAGGAGGACGGGCACGTGAACCTGATCGGATTTGTAGTTGCCGGTGAGCATGTACATCATGATGTTGACGCCGCCGCGCATGGCGTAGATGCGCTGCATCGGGTCAGACGGCACTGTCGGATACATCGGGCTGCCGCTGGCATCGATGGCCCACGCGCCCGCGAGATCGTTGGCGGTGATCATGATCGGGCTGACGCCATCGCCTGTGCGCACCGGCCTGTTGTCGACATTCGTCGCGTCGAGCGATGCCTCGACCCAAAGGGGGCTTCCCGCAAACCGCCCGGGAAAATCGGGCATGATGAAGAAGGTCTTCGTCAGGACGTGATCCGGCGGCACCGGTTCGAGCGGCGGCACGTTCATGTTGGCGAGGATTTCGCGCAGCCGGGCCGTGGACGGGCTGGCGGAGCTCGAATCGAAGCCGGTGGAATATTGATCGCGCGTGTCGAAGAGAACCGTGCCGCCCTGCTGCATATAGGCATCGACGCGGGCGAGTGCTGCCTCGGATGGCAGCGTGCCATTCTCGTCGATCGGCCAGTAGATCAGCGGATAGAAGGCGAGTTCGTCGGTTTCGATATCGACGCCGGCGGGATCGCCCGGCTCGAGCGCGGTCTTTTCGACCAGGTATCGCGACAGGCCGGCAAGGCCGGCGCGGCTTGTCGCGTCGATCGAGCTGTTCCCGGTCAGCACATAACCGATGCGGGTCTGGGAGATCGCGGCGATGGCTTCCGCGTCACCCGGCTGTGCGTCCTGCGCCTGTGCCGAGCCCGACATCACGATGCCGCCCGCAAGGACTAACGCTGCCACCGTCGCAGCGGTCGCTGTCGCGCGCGATCCGGGCCTGCGCCTGCGGTTCATCACGCCACCCATCCAGAACACCGCCAGCGTATCCAGCACCATGAACGCGAGCGCGGCCGCGACCAGCCAGCCCTTGAGGTTTATCGCCTCGTCGAACGCGTAACTCGCCTGCGTGACGGGAAGCGTCGTATCGGGGCGAACGATCGGCTCGAACCGGGCATCTTCGGCAAGCAGATTATGCGCGACCACGCCTTCCTCGGTTCCGTAGAGGCCCGGCGGGTTTTCGATCGTCACGGCCGGGGCCGCACTGATGACGAGCGGGCGGGCGTCGGGACCAGGCGGGACCAACTGGCCGTCAGCCGCGATCATGCGGTAGGGCGCAAGCGATCCGGCCGCGCCATCGGCGCTCGCGTCGATGCGACCCTGATTGCGCGACAGTTGGACGATACGGCGAAGCATCTCGACGAACGTACCCGAAATCGGCAGATTCGACCATGTCGCTTCCGGCGTCACGTGGAAGAGCACGAGCGTCCCGTCGCCACGCGGCGCGCCGGTGACCAATGGCGTCCCGTCGGCGAGGTTTGCCCAGGTCCGCTCGACGATGTCGGATGTCGGCTCGGCCAGAACCTGCCGGGTCACCGTCACCTCCGTCGGTGGCGCGAGGTCTGCAAAGGGGCTGCCGGCGGGAAATTCGGTCACCGATTGCGGTTCCGTCCACGAGAGCGTGCCACCCAACGCGCGTTCGCCGACGCGCAGGCGAACCGGCAGCAATGCCTCGTCATTCTCCGATGCGGCCAGGCGCGAACCCGCGAAACGAACCAGCATTCCACCGCCTTCCATCCAGTCGATGAGCTGCTGGCGCGCGGTATCGGGGAGATTGCCGACGTCTGCCATGACGATCATCGCTGGCCGCTGCTCGAGGATTTGCGGGATCGCCTCGGCGAGATCCGGGCTCGACGCCTCGACGAGGTCGGAGAACGGTTCGAGCGCGCGGCGGATGTAATAGAGCGGCGACAGGAGCGGCTGCGCCTGATCCGCCTCCGATTGCGAGATGAGGCCGACGCGGCGGCGGCGGGAATTCTCGTCGAGCACCCGAACGCTTGCTGCCTGTTCCTGCCCGTCGACGGCGATCGACACGAAATCGTTGCGTAGTTCGAAGGGCACGCGGAACTGGCCGGTGGCTTCGGTTTCGCCGGCCCCAAAGGCGAGCGTCGTCTCCGCGATCCTGCGGCCCCTGTCATCGAAGGCCGCAGCCGCTGCCTGCCGAGGCAACGCGTCGGCCGCCGGGCGAATGGCGGTGAAGCTGAAGGCTTCGGGCAGGTTCTCGCTATCCTTCACGCCGATCATCGCCAGTGCGGCGGGCTCGACCCAGATCAGATTGGCCGCGCTGCCCTGGAGCAGGCTTTCAAACGCGGTCTCGTCTCCGGGCGCCGACAATCCGTCGGAAAGGACAGCGACGGCTGCGCCGGGAAGGGCTTCGAGCGTCTGAGCCACCCGCGAGAACGTCGCCAGCCGGTCGGTGGGAACCGGGCGTGGCTGCGCTGCATTCAGCCTCTCCAGCGCCGTGCCGGCGTCGAAGGGGCCGATATCCTCGTTGGCGTGCTCCGCCGTGAAGGCCAGAACGATGGGCGCGCCTGCCTCATCCGCATCGTTGATGAAGCGTTCGGCCGTAGCGATCCTCACGTCCCAGTCCGATGCGCTGGCCCAGCCATTGTCCATGACGATGGCCACGGCGCTGCCGCCGGTCGGCGTCGCCTCGCGGGGGTTCAGCACCGGGTCGGCCAGCGCGAAGATGATCAGAGCCGCCATCAGCAAGCGCAGCAACGTAAGCCACCACGGGCTCTGATGCGGCGTCTCTTCCTTCTTCAGCACGCGCGCCAGTATGCGCAGCGGCGGAAACACTTCGATCTGAGGCTTCGGCGGCGTGAGCCGCAGCAGCCACCAGATCGCCGGCAGAGCAAGCAGGCCGAACAGGATCGCGGGGAAGCCGAAGGAAAATGGCAGCCAGCCCATCAGCGGCCCCCAGCCCGTGCGTCGGCGGTCATCGCCATGTGCACCTTGACCAAGGCGTCGGAGGCGAGGCGGTCGGTGTGATTGACCGTGTAGCTCCAGCCGAGCTTTGCGCACCACGATGCGAGTTCATGCCTGCGGGCCGCGTAGAGGTTGCGGTAGTCCTGCGACACCGTTTCGGCGCGACCCGCGGTCAAACGCTCACCGGTTTCAGGGTCGCGGAACTCTGTGCGGCCGGAATAGGGGAAGGTTTCCTCGGCGGGATCGGCAATTTCAATCAGATGCGCGCGCACGCCGCGCCTTGCGAGTGGATCGAGCCATTCTTGCGTTTCCTCGACCGGATCGAGGAAATCACCGGCGATGACCATGTCGCTGAAACGGCGCAGCGGCCGTAAATCCGGCTTTGCTGCGAGGGTGCTCGCGTGGAGCAAATGCGATGCCAGCCGCTCCGCGCCGTTGCGCGCGCTGAACGGGTCAGTGAGCCCAGGCCAGGCGATGCGTTCGCCGCTGCGCGACAGCAATTCGGCAAGCGCCAGAACGAGCACCAGCGCGCGCGATTCCTTCGAGACGGATGCGCCTTGCGATTTGTAGAGCATCGACGGAGACGGGTCGGCCCACAGCCAGACCGTATGGGCGGCCTCCCATTCCTTGTCGCGGATGTAGATATGGTCGTCGCGTGCGGAGCGGCGCCAGTCGATGTTCGATACGGCTTCGCCGTCGACATAGGGCCTGAACTGCCAGAAATTCTCGCCGATGCCGCGTTTGCGGCGGCCATGCCAGCCGGCGATCACCGTGTTGACGACGCGTCTTGCCTCGACCAGCAGGTCGGGCACCAGCGATGCGCGAAGGCGCGCACGGGCTAGCGCGTCGCGCGAGGCTACCTGAGCGACCGCCTCGCCGATCTGCGCCATCAGCCGGCGGCTCGCGCCAGTTGCGCTACGACGTCTCGTACGCTCACGCCTTCCGCCCGAGCGGCAAAGGTCAGAGCCATGCGGTGCTGCAGGACGGGTTCCGCCAGCGCGCGCACGTCGTCGACCGAGGGCGCGAGGCGTCCGTCATACAGAGCGCGGGCACGGGCGCAGAGCGTAAGCGCCTGGCTGGCGCGCGGGCCGGGACCCCACGAGACGTGCTTGTCGGTTTCCGCATTGCCCTGACCCGGCCGCGCAGAACGGACAAGCGTGAGTATCGCCTCGACCACACTCTCGGGAACAGGCATGCGCCGGATCAGCGTCTGGATTTCGCGCAGGCGTTCGGCCGTGAACACGTTTTCCGCCGTCGCATTGTCCGTGCCGGTGGTTTCCAGAAGGATGCGCCGTTCGGCAGCTAGATCTGGATAGAGGATATCGACCTGCATCAGGAAGCGGTCGAGCTGCGCCTCGGGAAGCGGGTAGGTGCCTTCCTGCTCAAGCGGATTCTGTGTCGCCAGCACATGGAACGGCGCGGGAAGGTCGTGCCGCTGGCCGGCCACCGTCACATGATATTCCTGCATCGATTGCAGCAGAGCGGATTGCGTGCGCGGCGATGCGCGGTTGATCTCGTCGGCCATCAGCAACTGGCCGAAAATCGGTCCGGGAATGAAGCGGAAGGAACGCCGGCCGGTCTCGTCCTGCTCCATCACTTCCGAGCCGAGAATATCGGACGGCATCAGATCGGGCGTGAACTGGATGCGGCGGCCATCGAGGCCGAGCACGGTGCCCAATGTCTCCACCAGCTTGGTCTTTGCGAGGCCCGGCACGCCGACAAGAAGGGCATGGCCGCCCGCCAGAATCGCCACAAGCGTGCGCTCGACCACGCTTTCCTGGCCGAAGATGACCTTGCCCACCGCGTCGCGGATCGTCGAGATGTCGGCAAGTGCCTTTTCGGCCTCCGCGATCATCTGCGTTTCGCTGAGGGCGGGTTCCTTGATCATCACACTCATTGGGCTTCCGGATCCTCGTTTTGCGAGAGCATATCACGAGGCCATTCACATCCGGCCCCGGCAAGCCTTGCTTCCAGGTCGCGACTCGCGCCCTTTAGGCGGTGCGCTCGCGCTCAACTTAAAACACTGACCAAGGCTGACAAGCGGAACAACAGTGACTATTTCGTGACGATGACACCAACCACAGACGATGCCCGCAAGGGCCTCAGCGACGCTTCCGACGCCAAAGGGCTCGAAGCCCTCATCAGCCGTGCGGCGCGCGCCGGCAAGGGGGCTGCCCCGGTCGATCGATGGAACCCGGACTTCTGCGGCGATCTCGACATGGAGATCAAGCGCGACGGCACCTGGTTCTATCTCGGCACGCCGATCGGCCGCATGCCGCTGGTGCAGCTTTTCTCCAGCGTGCTGCGCAAGGACGAGGATGGAAAGACTTACCTCGTCACGCCGGTCGAGAAGGTGGGCATCCGCGTCGAGGATGCGCATTTCATTGCCGTGGAGGTCAATGCGGCCGGCAGCGGCGCGGAGCAGGTTCTGACGTTCCGCACGAATGTCGGCGACGTGGTGGAAGCAGGTCCCGACCATCCACTTCGCTTCGTCGATGAGGACGAGACGGACGGGTTGAAGCCCTATCTGCTCGTCCGTGGCCGCCTCGAAGCGCTCGTGTCCCGCGCCGTCATGTACGAACTTGCCGAACTCGGCGAGGAGATCGATGTCGATGGCATTGTGATGTTTGCCGTGCGGTCGAAGGGGGCGGTGTTTCCCGTCATGCCGGCCGATCAGCTCAGGCGCTTGAGCGAATGATGGACGCGCAAACCGTGCAGGCTTTTTCGATCGAGGATTTTCGTCGCCGCGCAGCACGCGAGCAGGCGCCGCATGACGAAACGGATTACGGTGATCACCGCCTCAATCCCGATATGCGCGACCTGATCGTGCGCGATGGGCTGCGTGATGCGGCCGTGCTCATCCCGGTGGTCGATCGCGATGGCGAGGCGAGCGTCATCCTGACCAAGCGGACCGATACGCTGCGAAGCCATGCGGGGCAGGTGGCTTTTCCCGGCGGACGCATCGATGCGACCGATCCGACGCCCGAATTCACCGCCTTGCGGGAAACCGAGGAGGAGATCGGGCTCGGACAGGAGTTCATCGAGATCGTCGGCCGCATGCCTGACTATGTTTCCGGCAGCGGGTTTCGTATCGTCCCGGTGCTCTCGATCGTGCAGCCGGGCTTCGTCCTGACGATCAATCGCGACGAGGTCGACGACGCCTTCGAGGTGCCGCTGTCGTTTCTGATGGACCCCGCGAACCACAACCGGGAAAGCCGCGTCTGGCAGGAACGGGAGCGGTTTTATTACACGATGCCGTTCGGCGACCGTTACATCTGGGGTGTGACCGCGGGCATCATCCGGACGCTTTACGAGAGGCTTTACGCGTGAGCGATGTATCAATCACTGACCGGGCCGAGTGGCTGAAAGACGAGTCGTTGCAGACACTTCTCGCGGCTCTTTGCGCTGATGGTGAAGAGGCGCGGATTGCGGGTGGCGCGGTGAGGAACACGGTTCTCGGCCTGCCGGTCACCGATATAGACATCGCGACGACGACGCTTCCCGATGAGACCGAGCGTCGCGCTCAGGCGGCAGGCTTCCGCACCGCTCCGACAGGCAAGGACCATGGCACGATAACCGTCATAGCGGACGGCCAGACCTATGAGGTTACGACGCTGCGCTCCGACGTCGAGACCGACGGGCGGCGCGCGCGCGTCGTCTTCGGCCGCGACTGGACCCGAGACGCCGAGCGGCGGGACTTTACGATCAACGCGCTCTACGCGACCGCCGATGGGGCGGTGATCGATCTCGTCGGAGGGCTCGCTGATATCGAGAGCCGCACGCTGCGTTTCATCGGCGATGCGGAGGCGCGCATCCGCGAGGACTATCTGCGCATCCTGCGGTTCTTCCGGTTTTTTGCCTGGTACGGACGCGGACGCCCGGATGCGGACGGCATACGGGCCAGCGCGCGGCTGAAGGATGGTCTCTCGACGCTCTCGTCGGAGCGGGTCTGGGCCGAATTGAGGAGGCTACTTTCCGCTCCCGATCCGTCTCGCGCCCTTTTGTGGATGCGCCAGTCCGGCGTTCTCACCGCGATCCTGCCCGAAAGCGAGAAGTGGGGCATCGACGCGATCCACGGCCTCGTGGCTGCGGAGCGCGATCTGGGCTGGACGCCCGACCCTCTCCTGCGTCTGGAGGCGATCGTGCCCCCGGATGCGGTTCGCATCGAGGCGATGGCAGCGCGTCTCAAATTGTCCAAGACGGAAACCGCGCGGCTGCTCGCATGGGCGGGAACGATGCCCATCCAGCATGCGACGAGCGAAATCGCCCTGGCGAAGATCGCGTACCGGGCCGAACCTACCGGTCTGGATGATCGGCTCAGGCTCGCGCTCGCAGCGTCACGCGCTCGCGCCGCGCAGGACGATTCCGCGATGATCGAAGCTGGCGGTTATTCCAAGCTGCTGCGTTATCTCGAGAGTTGGGAGAAGCCTGTTTTCCCGCTCAAGGGCGGTGATCTCGTCGTTCTGGGAGCGGAAACCGACAAGCGTCTTGGAAATACGCTGAAGACGATCGAGGACGAGTGGATGAATGGCGGGTTCAAGCAGGATCGCGACGCGCTTCTTGCCCGCGCAAAATCCCTGTTGAACGAAAACGCGTCGTAGAACCCCACCGCGTTGATTCAAGGTGGGGCTCCAAATCTTTTATTTATTTCGGTTTATGCGCTTCTAAGCCGCGTCGCGCTTGGTCTCGACGCGTGACCGGATCGCGTCGATCATCGTCTCGCGAATGATCGTCTCACCGTGTGTTTCGCGCATGTGTTCAACAGCGCGCCGCATGATCTCTGCTTCCTCGGAGTGACGGGTGTGCCAGTCACAGCCGGGAACGAGTGAACCGCAGTGAAATTCCTTCATGGGGTTTCTCCTCTGTCCTTTCTGTAGGGACAAAGGATAACACGAAACGTCCGAAAAAGGTTGCCGTGAATGCGCTAATTCGATGAGGCGCTGAGCCACTCCGAGACGATGCGCGCGTCCTCGTCGCCGATGCCGTGGCCAGTCTGGATGACGCGCGCGTCGACGTTTGCGCCCGAACCGCGCAACAGCGCCTCGAGTTTCGGCGCGAAGGGGTAGTACAGCTTGTCGTTCTCACCCGCGATCGTCAGGAAGCGGGAATCCGAGAGGTCTACCTTCGGCGTCTCCGCAAGCACCTGCATCGACCGCAGCAGCACGGCGCGGTGCACCAGATCGGGGTAGAGCATCGTCAGTGCGGCGATCAGGTTCGCACCGTTCGAATAGCCCAGAAACGTCGCGGTCGAGAGATCGAGATCGTTCTCGTTAGCGATCTTCGCGATGAACTCGACGAAGGCCGCCGCCTCGGCCCGCACGTCCTGCTGATCGAACTCTGTGGACGTCACGCGCTTGTACCAGCGTTTGACGCCGTTCTGGACGACGCGCCCGCGAATGCCGACGAGCGTGGCGTTCGGCGCGATCTTGGTCGCGAGCTTCACGAGCGTCGTTTCGTTGCCGCCCGAACCGTGCATCAGGATGATGGTTCGTCCGCTCGGGTTTTCTGGCTGGAACAGCTTGTAGATGAAGGCGTCCTCACGGGTCACCGTGTCGCCATCGATCGCGGCATCCGACAGGGATACCGGCTGAACGGAGACGGCGCTCGCGACGATCTCCGCCGCGTTGGCGGCGACCGCGGAGGTTGCCATTGCGATCGCCAGCGCGATCAAGAGGGTAGGTCTGCACGACATGGCGCAATCCTGATGGTTAAAGCTTTACCGAAACCTTACGGACGCAGCGTGTGAGTCGTTTCTTCACACGCCTGTGACCGAACGATACACACATCCGGGTCGCCCTCAATTCGACCGTTCGGATGTGAGGCGGCGCGTCTCTATCGGCTTCATGTCGGTCTGTCACGCCAGTGGATCGCGCGAGGCAATCACAGATGCGTGCGTGCAGGCCTGACGGTCGAAATTTCAGTATCTCGCACCACGAGAAGACTGAATCATTTCAGGCGCTTCGTGAGGCTCTGTTGCTGCGTTGCATCATCGTTGGAAATTGAGGCGGATGCGAGCATGCAGGCCGGTCACTCGGGGAAATCGTGCGTGATTTCCGATCGTATCCACGATTTGAAATGGTTGACCTTCGCCGGGGTTCGTCGCGTCGCGGACGTGACGAGATAGTAGCCGAGCCCGGTGATGGCGCGCTCCGGGAAGGGCGCGACGAGTTGTCCGACCGACAGCGCGTAATGCGCCAGCGTCTGCCAGGCGAGCATCACGCCCTGGCCGGCGATCGCCGCATCGAGGCAGAGTGCTGCATCCGTAAAGGTGTTGCCGTCCGCGAGCTGGCTCTCATCCATGCCGAAGCGCTCCAGCCAGAGATTCCAGCTCAACGTCGAGTTGGCGTCCCGGATGATCGGAGCGCCAAGCAGATCGCGCGGAGACGCCAGCCTCTCGGCTAGCTCGGGCGCGCAGACGGGAAACACCTCCTGCGGCAGCAGGAGTTCCCTGGTGATGTCCGGCCAGTTGCCGTCGCCAACCCGGATCGCGATATCGACGTCGGAGGTGTCCGGGTTCACCAGCCCGACGGAAGAATCGAGGCGGACGAGGATGTCCGGATGCAGCCGCGAATAGGCTGAAAGGCGCGGCACCAGCCATTTCGAGGCGAAAACCGGCGCGACCGAGATGGTGAGGATGCCATCCGAATGGCGGCGTGAGGAGCCGACCGCATCGTCGAGTTCACGAAATCCGGTGGTGAGCCTTGCCAGGAAAGTCGCGCCGAACTCGGAAGCGACCAGATTGCGACCGGTCCGATCGAAGACCGGACGTCCTATCTGCGATTCGGCTTTCAGCACGTGCTGGCTGACGGCGCCGACCGAGACCCCAAGCTCGTCGGCCGCTTTCTGCAGCGATCCCAGCCGCCCCACGGTTTCAAGCGCGCGCAAGCCGTTCAGATGGACCCGGTTCAGCTCTTTCATGTAGATTTTCTACAATGAGAACCAGGCAAACTCCATAGTCCCCAGCCCGAGAAACGCCAATAATGCAGGCCTTAGAAAGGCATTGGAGGCACTTCGATGTTCAAGGCAATCTTGACTGTTCCAGCGACTCTGCTGCGCCGGCTCTTAACCCTGGTGGAGCCGGACGCCACGGAAGACTGGCTGTCCGACCCGCTTGCACACCCGGAATTGCGCGTCATGAGCATGAGGGAACTGGCGGATATTCCGTTCCAGAACCTGCGCGTCCGGTGCGGCCGCTGAGACGGCGCGAACCCGCGAGGCCTGATCAGGGCCACTTCACCTCGGGCGGCAGGCTCGACAGGATCGAATCGACATTTCCGCCGGTCTTCAGGCCGAAGATCGTTCCGCGATCGTGCAGCAGGTTGAACTCGACATAGCGGCCGCGCCGGATCAACTGTTCCTCGCGGTCGGCCTCGGTCCAGTTCTCATTGAAGTTCTTGCGGACGATGTGGTTGTAGACGATCTGGAACGTGCGCCCGACATCCTGCGTGAAGCGGAAATCCGCATCCCACCCCCCGGCTTCCTCGGGAGATTTCTGCCAGTCGAAGAAGATGCCGCCGACGCCGCGCGGTTCGTTGCGGTGGGGCAGAAAGAAGTACTCGTCGCACCAGTCCTTGAACCGGGCGTAGTCGGCGACCGGGTGCTTGTCGCAGACGAACTTCATCGACTTGTGGAAGGCGAGCGTGTCGGGATCGTCCTGCGTGCGCCGGCGGTCGAGCACGGGCGTCAGGTCCGCGCCGCCACCGAACCACTGGCGCGTGGTGACGACCATGCGCGTGTTCATGTGGACGGCGGGCACGTTCGGATTTTGCGGATGCGCGATCAGCGAGATGCCGCTTGCCCAGAAACGCGGGTCTTCGTCCGCGCCGGGTATCTGGCTGCGGAATTCGGGCGAGAATTCCCCGAAAACGGTCGAGGTGTGCACGCCGACCTTTTCGAAGACGCGCCCCGACATCATCGACATCGTGCCGCCGCCGCCAGCGCCGCCATCGCGTTCCCACGGCGTGCGATCGAAGCGCCCGGGCGCCCAGCCGGCCTGCGGGCCGGTCAGATCGTCCTCGATCTTCTCGAAGCTGTCGCAGATGCGGTCGCGAAGTTCCTCAAACCACGCCTTGGCTGCAAGCTTCTTCTCTTCGATCCCGTCTGGAAGGCCGGCGGGCAATTCTGGACGCTGCATAGAGTTCTCCATTGCGGGCCGGCGACGCTTGCGGCAGTCGCGCCATCATGCGCGCTCCGGCCGCCTCATTCGTCCCAGCCAAAATGACTCGTCAAGTTCCGCGCCGATCCCTAATCTGTTGCCAGAGAGGGTCAAGGAGTTTCCTTGTGCGTGTACCCGCCAGACCACCACTCCAGGGCCTGAAACGCAGCCTGGACAAGCAGCGATCAGACGTCACCCGCAAGGTGCGGGACGGCTTCATTCGCGAGACGTTCATGCTGCCGCGTACGCAGGCCCGCGACAAGGCTCGGGAATGGTTCGATCGCTGGCCAAAGCAGGCCTACTGGACCGAAATCGAAAGCTGGTGCGAACGGCCGGATGACGTGATCGAGTTCACGATCCGACGCCTGCCGACTGCCGACTGAACAGGCCATGGCGAAGGCCCGTCAGGGACTGTCAGGGAAAATTCGTCGCAGCGCTTGACCTAAACTTTTGTTGAGGTCCTATACCGCAATCCTCTTCACATGAGAGGATATGAGATGACATCACACCTGCGACCGAAGAGAGACGCCGCGTCAGCCGAGTTGCCTGACGGCTTCACCCGCGACCATGGCGGCGGTGGTCGCCAGATTGAGGCTGCGGGCTCCGTTGCGCATCGGCACGATCAGCCGCTCATTGGCCGCGTCGTGAACGGTGTCCGGCACGCCGGCGGATTCACGGCCGAACAGAAGCACGTCGCCGGCCTGATACTCGAAGCGGGTATAGGGCGTCGACGCCCTAGTCGTGAGGAGCACGATGCGCAGGCGTTCAGTCCGTATCCATTCCTGGAAAGCCTCCCACGAGATGTGCCGGGTGAGCGCGGCCATTTCGAGATAGTCCATACCCGCCCGGCGCAGCGCACGGTCCGACATGTCGAAACCCGCAGGCTCGATGATGTGGACAGCGAGATCGAGGCACGCACCCATACGAAGTATGGTCCCCGCGTTGCCGGGAATGTCCGGCTGGTAAAGCGCGATGTGCAGGCTGATCGGCATGAACTGGTCTCTTTGTTTCAGAAGTTTCTAAATAGTGGCCCGAGCGCAACAGATGCCCGAGGACTGTTCCGCAGCGGCAGGTTGGACCTATCCAACGTGCAGTTGCGGGTCTATAGCGCGTCCATCGTCAACTCGAACCGAAGGGGGCTCAGATGGATTGCTCAATGTTCACTGATTTCTATTGGCCCCATTGTGGGCTCACCGCCTGACGGCGGAATCGGTTCGACGCGCTTTTCCCTTTTAGTCAGCATCGTCACGGTTTCCGCCGGATCGCCTTCTTCGATCCTCGAGGTTACTCGCCATGCGCCAGCATCACCGAAGCGGCCAATCCGGGCCGCACTCCATCCATGACGCGCGTCAGCATGCCTGGTCGCTGCTGATCTTCGGTCCCGGCCCGTCCGGGCCAAGGCCGCGGCCACATCCGGGTCATTTGCCGGACGTGATTGCGGACACGCCGCCGCCTCCGTCACCGGCTCGGCGGTCGCTGGTGACCATGCTGCGCACACTGTTTCGCACGGCTTCGGCACCGCCGGTGTCACCGGTGGGCCAGCATCCCGTGCACGCAGTGGCCGCGATGGCTGATGTCACGCCGTCAGGCGACGACAGCACTATAGATCAAATGACGGATCGGAAGGCGGCCTGAGGGCTGCCGAGTTCGATCAGAAAGGATACAGCCATGTCATCCAAGATTCGGAAAGCCGATGCTGTGCTACACCCGCTCACGATGCTGGCCAGACTGGGACATCCAGTCCCGTCGGAAGACAACGACGCGTCTCCTGACGCGGAGCTGTCAGTAGCGTTCAGACAAGCGCTTGGCGCGAAGCCCGCGGAAGCTCATCTTCCCGGGCAATCGACAGCCAGCGGACCCACCGCGAAGCAGGGGCAAGAGGCGCGCTCGAAAGGCGCCCCGAAATCCGCTTCGCGTCAGACGCAAATTGGCCCGCGTAGCGGGCACAGGTAATTTGAGAGAAGATACTGAACGATGTTCCGCTGGTTTGAAGAACGACTGAATCCTTTCCCGCTGGAGGAGCCGAGCGAGCCGCCGCGCACGCTCGCCGCCTTCTGCCTGCATTACACGAAAGGGTCGTGGCCCTTTCTGGTCCCGTCCGCCATCCTGATGTCGCTGATCGCGATCACCGAGGTCTGGATGTTCTCCTTCCTCGGCTCGATCGTGGACTGGCTCGGGGAGAAGGATCGCGCGACGTTCCTGGCCGAAGAGGGCTGGCGGCTCGCCGGCATGAGCACCGTCGTGCTTTTTGCTTTGCCTGCAATGGTCTGGATGCATTCGCTCATCAACCAGCAGACGCTGATGGGCAACTATCCCATGCGTATCCGTTGGCAGGTGCACCGGTATCTTCTCAAGCAGTCGCTGACGTTCTACCAGGACGAGTTCGCCGGACGCATCGCCACCAAGCTGATGCAGACGGCGCTCGCCGTTCGCGAATGCGTCATCAAGCTGATCGACGTCTGCAACTACGTCATCGTCTACTTTACGGGCATGGTCTTCATCGTCGCATCCGCAGACTGGCGGCTGGCGATGCCGCTCATCGGCTGGCTCGTCGGCTACAGCATCTTGATGTGGTACTTCATTCCACGCCTTGGCCGCGTGGCCGAAGAGCAGGCGGATGCGCGCTCGGTCATGACCGGCCGCGTGGTCGACAGCTACGCCAACATCCAGACGGTCAAGCTCTTCAGCCATGCCAAGCGCGAGGCGGGTTATGCCAGGGAAGGCATGTTCAGCTTCCTCGACACCGTCTACCGCTCGATGCGGCTGGTGACGGGGCTGTACGGTCTTCTCTACGTGCTCAACTCTCTGTGCCTGTTCGGCGTCGGCGCGCTCGGCATCTATCTGTGGCTCGGCGAGGCGGTGTCGATCGGCGCTATCGCGGTCGCTCTCGGCCTCGTCCTGCGCCTGTGGGGCATGTCCCAGTGGATCATGTGGGAACTGTCGGCGCTGTTCGAGAATGTCGGCACCGTGCAGGACGGCATCGCGTCGATCTCGCTCCCGCGCGTCGTGGAGGACAAGCCGAACGCGAAGGAACTGGTGGTCGAGCGTGGCGACATTCTCTTCGATCAGGTTCGCTTCCACTATGGCAAGCAGAAGGGCGTGATCGAGGAACTGAACCTGTCGGTCAAGCCGGGCGAGAAGGTCGGCATCGTCGGCCGGTCGGGAGCGGGCAAGTCCACGCTCGTCAATCTGCTGCTGCGCTTCTACGACGTGGAGGGCGGCAGCGTCCTGATCGACGGGCAGAACATCTCCGATGTCCAGCAGGACAGCCTGCGGGCGCATATCGGCGTCGTGACGCAGGATACGTCGCTGCTGCATCGCTCCGTGCGCGACAACATCCTGTACGGTCGACCGGACGCCACCGAGGAGATGGTGATCGAGGCGGCGCGGCGCGCCGAAGCACTCGACTTCATCGCAACGCTCGGAGACCCAAGCGGCCGCAAGGGGCTCGACGCCCATGTCGGCGAGCGCGGCGTCAAGCTCTCGGGCGGCCAGCGCCAGCGCATCGCGATCGCCCGCGTCATGCTCAAGGACGCGCCCATCCTCATTCTCGACGAAGCCACGTCGGCGCTCGATTCGGAAGTCGAGGAGGCGATCCAGCAGAACCTCTATCGCCTGATGGAGGGCAAGACGGTGATCGCGATCGCGCATCGCCTGTCCACCATCGCGGCGATGGATCGTCTGGTCGTCATGGATCAGGGCAGGGTCATCGAGGAAGGCACGCACGACGCGCTCATTGCCAAGGGCGGTCTCTATGCCCAGTTATGGCAGAGACAGTCCGGCGGCTTCCTGCTGCATGACGACCCTTCGGACGTGCAAAAGGAAATCGCCGCGGAATGACCACGTCACGCGAAGAGAGCGAGGTCCTGGATCAGAAGGACGATGGCTTCGCCGAGAGGATCTGGCGCAAGGCGGAAGGCGTTATCGAGCCTTTCGCCGATACGGAGCGCGAGGTTCTGCCCCGCGATGCCTGGCAGTTCATCCTCTTCTTCGCGCGTCAGGCCAAGGGGCCGTTCATCCTGTTGCTGCTCGTCGGCGGGCTTTCCGGCGCGATCGATGCAGCGCTTTACTGGTCGCTCGGCTGGCTGATCGACCTGCTCGACAACTCATCCCCCGCGCAACTCCTGTCCGACCATTGGCCAGAGCTGGTCGCGATGCTGGTTCTGGTTCTGGTCATTCGCGCGGGCGTGATGATCGCCAACTCGATCGTCGAACAGCAGATCGTGGTGCCGAGCTTTTACCAGCTCGTGCGCTGGCAATCGTTCCGGCGCGTGATCGAACAGCCCTATGCGTTCTACCAGAACGATTTCGCAGGCCGCATCGCGACCAAGATCCTGCAAGGCGGCGAAGCGACCGGCGACTTCATCGTCTCGTCGCTTCAGACGATGTGGAGCTTCCTGTCGTTCCTGGTGCTCGCCGCGACGATTCTGACCCTGCTCGACCCGATGATGGGCGTCGTGCTGCTGGCCTGGCTCGCGGCCTATGGCATTGCCGCCTGGTACCTGCTGCCGCCGCTGCGTGCGGCAGGGCGTCGGTCGGCCGACGAACGTTCCATTCTCACCGGGCGGCTGGTGGATGCGTTCACGAACATCATGGCGGTGAAGCTCTTCGACAGCGGGCACCGCGAGAACGATTATGTCCGCGACGGCATGGACCGCTATCTCGGTTCGGTGACGCGGCTGACGCGTGCGATCACGCTCGTTCGCGCGGCTGTCGCCATCATCAACGGTTTCATGATGGCTGCCATCATGGCGCTCGCGATTCGTAGCTGGATGGCCGGCGGCGCGACGACGGGCGAGATCGCGGCTGCGATGGGCCTCGTGTTCCGGCTCAACCAGATGTCCGGCTACATGATGTTCAACATCAACGGTCTCATCCGTTCGTTCGCGACCGTGCAGGATGCGACCGGCACCATTTCCGTGAAGCCCGGCCTCAGCGACAAGCCCGACGCCAAAATCATGCCGCGCGTCGCGGGCGACCTGAAATTCGATGACGTCACCTTCACCTACGGGCGGGGCAGCGGGATCATCGAGCATCTCACCTTGCATGTGAAGCCGGGCGAGCGGGTCGCGCTCGTCGGCCCCTCGGGCGCCGGCAAGACGACGGTCGTCAATCTCGCCTTGCGCCTGTTCGACGTCGAGGGCGGGCGCATCCTGCTCGATGGGCAGGACATCCGCGATGTGACACAGACATCGCTGCGCGCCCAGTTCGGCGTCGTCGCGCAGGATCCGATGCTCATGCATCGCTCGATCCGGGACAACATCGCCTATGGCAAGCCGGGTGCGACGGACGAGGAGGTGGTCGAGGCGGCACGGCGCGCTGCCGCGCACGAGTTCATCGTCGACGTGGTCGACCCGAAAGGACGGCGCGGATATGAGGCGCATGTCGGCGAGCGCGGCGTGAAGCTCTCCGGTGGGCAGCGCCAGCGCATCGCCATCGCGCGCATGATGCTCAAGAACGCGCCGGTTCTCATCCTGGATGAGGCGACATCGGCGCTCGATTCCGAGATCGAGGCGGCGATCCAGGAAAACCTCAATCGCCTGATGGAAGGCAAGACCGTGATCGCCGTGGCGCATCGCCTGTCGACCATCGCAGCGCTTGACCGCCTCGTCGTGATCGACGAGGGCCGCATCGTGGAAGAGGGGACGCATGACGACCTCATCGCCAGCGACGGCCTTTATGCACAGCTCTGGAAGCGGCAGTCCGGCGGTTTCCTCGCATCGAGCCTCGCCGCGGAATAGGTCGATGAGCCTGCGCCCGCCTTCTCGCTATTCGACTTCGGCGGTCGCGGGATCGTCCGCCGACACAGCCGGAATCAATCCGATCGACCACGAGATCGCGGCGGAGAAGGCGGCGTCGCTCGGCAGGGCCGGCGAACGCGTGGAAGCGGCGCTACGCCAGCTTCGTGAGAATGGGGAGAACGCGCAGCATCGCCCGGCGCTGGTCAAGCAGGCGGCCGACGCCGTTTATGCCTATTTCATCCAGCGTGAACTCTGCGGCCTGCGGCGTCATCACGATGCGATCGCGGATTACGGAATTCCCCGGGAGATTCTTGCGCGTTTGGGCGCTTCGTGATCCGCCAACCTTGGGGTTGAGCGCTCTGTCGGCGGCCTTTCAAGCGGCTTTGGGCGCGGTCGAACGTACCGTCAGCGCGCGTGTTGCGCGACCCCGTCTCGAACTGCCCGCGACAATCTGCCGTCACACCCTCGCAATACTGGACAATCGTACGGCACGCGCATAGAAACCATCGCCAAATGCAGGGGGAATCCGCCAGCCGTCGCCAGCCACCAGTGTATCGGGGTTTCGCGTCAGGCAGGACACAGGAAGCGGTCATGCGGGTTCCTTCCGGCGACAATGAGGCGAAAGGACCGTCTGCCCGTGAGCGCGAACGAATCGACCGAGCATAACCGCCGCGATTTTCTTTACATTGCGACAGGCATGGCCGGCGTGGTCGGCGTCGGTGCCGCCGTCTGGCCGTTCATCGATCAGATGCGTCCCGATGCATCGACACTGGCCCTGGCCACGATCGATGTCGACGTTTCGGCCATCGAGGCCGGCATGTCGGTGACCGCCAAATGGCGCGGCAAGCCCGTTTTCATTCGCAACCGTACCGAAGCCGAGATCGAGGAAGCACGCGCCGTCGAGCTCTCCGCGCTTAAGGACCCGGTTGCCCGCAACGACAATCTCGCCGCAGACGCGCAGGCGACCGACATCGATCGCTCTGCCGGAGAGGGCAAGGAGAACTGGATCGTGATGATCGGCTCGTGCACCCATCTTGGTTGCGTGCCGCTCGGCCAGGCCGGCGATTTTGGCGGCTGGTTCTGCCCGTGCCACGGCTCGCACTACGATACGGCCGGCCGTATCCGAACCGGTCCGGCACCGGAAAACCTGCATATCCCGAACTTCGAATTCATATCCGATACGGTCATCAGGATCGGCTGAGGCAAAGAGAGAGCATTAGACCATGAGCGGTGGACACTCGACCTATTCGCCCAAGACCGGACTCGGACGCTGGTTCGATTCGCGCCTGCCGCTGCCGCGGCTCGTGCACGACTCGTTCGTCTCCTATCCGGTTCCGCGCAACCTGAATTACGCCTACACGTTCGGCGGTATTCTCTCGATCATGCTCGTCGCGCAGATCGTCACCGGCATCGTGCTCGCCATGCACTATGCCGCGTCGACTGAACTCGCGTTCAACTCGGTCGAGAAGATCATGCGCGACGTCAATTCCGGCTGGCTCTTGCGCTACCTGCATTCCAACGGCGCGTCGATGTTCTTCGTCGCCGTTTACCTGCACATCTTCCGCGGGCTCTACTACGGCTCCTATAAGGCGCCGCGCGAGCTCCTGTGGATCCTGGGCTGCATCATCTACCTCCTGATGATGGCGACCGCATTCATGGGTTACGTGCTGCCATGGGGCCAGATGAGCTTCTGGGGCGCGACGGTCATCACCGGCTTCTTCACCGCCATCCCGCTCGTCGGAACCTGGATCCAGGAACTGCTGCTCGGCGGCTTCGCGGTCGACAATCCGACGCTCAACCGCTTCTTCTCGCTGCATTACCTGCTGCCCTTCATGATTGCGGGCGTCGTCGTGCTGCACGTCTGGGCGCTTCACGTCACAGGCCAGACGAACCCGACCGGCATCGAGGTGAAGTCCAAGACGGATACCGTCAACTTCACGCCCTACGCGACGATCAAGGACGGCTTCGCGATGATCGTCTTCCTCGCGGTCTTCGCCTACTTCGTCTTCTACATCCCGAACTTCATGGGCCATCCGGACAATTACATCCCGGCCGACTCGCTCAAGACACCGTCGCACATCGTTCCCGAATGGTACTTCCTGCCGTTCTACGCGATCCTGCGCGCCATCACCTTCAACATCGGGCCGATCGACTCCAAGCTGGGCGGCGTGCTCGCCATGTTCGGCGCGATCGCGGTCCTGTTCGTCGTGCCGTGGCTCGACACGTCGAAGGTGCGCTCGGCTGTCTACCGCCCGTGGTACAAGCTGTTCTTCTGGCTTTTCGCAATCAACGCCATCTTCCTCGGCTGGCTCGGTTCGCGGCCCGCAGAAGGCTGGTACATCCCGGCCATGCAGATCTCGACGCTGTACTATTTCGGCTTCTTCCTCGTGATCATGCCGATTCTCGGCCTCATCGAGACGCCGCGCCGGCTGCCGAACTCGATCACCGAGGCAGTGCTGGCAAAGAACAAGGGCTCCGCAACCGTCCAGCCGGCTGGCTCGAACGCCGCGCCGGAAACCAAGGGCTGAGCCTTCTCAGGCAGACAAGGACTTTGACAATGAACGCTTTCCTCAAAGGACTCGCCGCGCTTGGGATCGGGATGTCCCTGTCCGGGGCGGCACTTGCCGCCGAGGGCGAGACGCCACACTACCCGCTCGTCAAGCCGGTCGAGCAGGACTGGTCGTTTGCCGGCCCGTTCGGCACATACGACAAGGGCCAGTTGCAGCGCGGCCTCAAGGTCTACCGTGAGGCCTGTGCGGCCTGCCACTCGATGGATCTGGTTCCTTTCCGCTCGCTGCAGGACCTGGGCTATTCGGACGCACAGGTGCGTGCGCTCGCTGCCGAGTATGAAGTGCAGGATTCAGAGCCCGACGCGAACGGCGAGATGTTCATGCGTCCCGCGCTGCCGTCGGACCACTTCCCGGCGCCCTTCGCAAATCCGCAGCAGGCTGCGGCCTCCAACAACGGCGCGCATCCGCCAGATTTCTCGCTGATCGCCAAGGCGCGCGCCGTCGAGCGCGGCTTCCCGCTGTTCGTCTTCGACATCTTCACGCAGTATGCGGAGGGTGGCCCCGACTACATCTACAACCTTCTCGTCGGGTACGAGGACGAGGCGCCGGAAGGCGTCACTGTCCCGGAAGGCACCTACTACAACCCGCATTTCATCGCGGGCCCCGCCCTTGCCATGCCGCCCCCCCTCGCGGACGGCCAGGTGACCTATGATGACGGCGCGCCCCAGACGCTCGACCAGTACGCGCACGACGTGTCTGCCTTCCTGATGTGGGCTGCGGAGCCGCACATGGAGGCGCGCAAGCGCATGGGCTTCAATGTGCTCATTTTCCTCGCGCTGTTCGGTGGCCTCGTCTACCTGACCAAGCGCAAGGTCTGGTCGAACGTGCCGCACTGAGCGATCAACCGATCATGAAAGTTTTGGGCGGCCTCGTGCCGCCCTTTTCATTTGCGCCTTCGCCGGTCATGACTGTCGGCATCACAATTGGGGACCATGCTTTGAAATCCTCCCTCGAAGACACGCTTCTCGCCGCGATCCGCACAATTCCCGACTATCCGAAGCCGGGCATCCAGTTTCGCGACATCACGACCCTGCTCGGCAATGCACGCGCATTCCGCCGCGCGGTCGATGAACTCGTGCACCCATGGGCGGGGTCGAAGATCGACAAGGTTGCCGGCATAGAGGCGCGTGGGTTCATTCTCGGCGGCGCGATCGCGCACCAACTGTCGGCCGGCTTCATCCCGATCCGCAAGAAGGGCAAGCTGCCGCACGAAACCGTGCGGGTTGCCTATTCGCTCGAATACGGTCTCGACGAGATGGAGATGCACAAGGACGCGGTCCAGTCGGGTGAACGCGTGATCCTGGTCGACGATCTCATCGCCACCGGCGGCACGGCCGAGGGCGCGGTGAAGCTTCTGACCCAGATGGGTGCTGAGATCGTCACCGCCTGCTTCGTGATCGATCTGCCGGAACTGGGTGGCCGGGCCAAGCTGGAGGCGCTCGGCGTGCCGGTTCGCACGCTGATCAGCTTCGAGGGTCATTGACCGGAGATCGTACGGGCGGACCTCTGTGGCCCGCCCGTACGTGCTTCTATGCCGCTCGCAGAGCGGTGCGGCGCTTGCGGTGCCACGACAGCGCGACCAGCGTGATCGTGGCCAGCGTTGCCGCATAGCCCGCCAGCGGCCAGGCTGTCGCGCCGTCGAGCAAGACGACGAACACGGTTCCCGCGACGCCGACGATGATGCTCTGCACGCAGAAATGCAGCGCCACGGCGGTTCCGGCCACGTCTGCGAATTCCCCCAGCGCGCCGTTTGCGGTGACCGAGGTCGTGAAGACGATCCCGATCGAGATCAGCCACATCGGCAGGACGAAGGACCAGAAGGACGGCTCCAGCCAGAGCTGACCGAGCGCCAAAAGCACCGCTCCAGCCATCAGCATGGCCATACCGCGTGCGAGGCTGCCCGGAATGCCCCAGCCCTTCACGAAGCGCCCGGCGAAGCGTGTCGTGGCGATCATCACCAACGCAGCGGTGGCGAAGGCGAGGCTGAAGCCGATTTCGGAAAAGCCGGCGCCCTCGATCAGCACGCGCGGGGCTGTCGAGAAGAACACGAAGAACGTGCCCATCGCGGCGCTGAAGCCGAGCGTGTAAGTCCAGAAGGCGGGGCTTTTGAGGATCGGCCGGAAGGCTGCCTTTCGCGGTCCCTCCACAATCGGCCGCGTCTCATGCCATGCCGGCAGCGATGCCAGCAGAGCGAGGATGGCCGGCAGGGCGAGCGCGACGAAGATGCCGCGCCAGCCGAAGGCATGGGCGATGAGCGCGCCCGCGATCGGTCCCAGCGCCGGCACGAAGGCCAGCATCGCGTTCATCAGGCTGTAGACGACCGCGCTTTCGGGCCTTTCCGCATAGACGTCACGGATCGTGGCGAACACCGCCACGAGCACGGCTGATGCGCCGACCGCCTGGGTGAGGCGCAGCGCGACGAACAGGGGTGCCGAGGACGTGACGGACAGCAGCAGGGAGGCTGCCGCAAAGACAAGCGCGCCGCCGATCAGCACCGGCCGCCGGCCGACGCGGTCGGACAGCGGCCCGAACACGATCTGCCCGACGCCGAGCATGATCATGTAGACGGTGAGGGTGAGTTGCACCACCGCCGCGCTTGTGCCGAGGATTCCGGGCATTGCCGGCACCACGGGCAGGTAGATATCCATGCCGAGCGAGGCGAGGATGTTGAAAGGAGCCAGCAACATCAGCGCGGCCGGCATTCTATAGGTCCACATGCGTGGATTTCGGGTAGGCATGACTAAGCATCCGTTCAAACGGGTGACGTTCGACGGCGGTCCACTGTCATGGAGCGGGAAGCAACCGAGCAGACTGCCGCAACAACGAGGTGAGCGTCGTTGCGGCCTATCGGTCTGAGGTCTTGGCTTCCATGATCATACCTGCGGCACAAGGAATTGAGGCGCTGCCTCTATCAGGAGGCGTTTGCGCTGGCAACCTGCTTCGGCGTATGCGCCCGGAGCGAAGCCGCGTCGCTCTCAGGCGACCTTCACCAGCACGGCGCTTTCGAATTCCAGAACCTTCGTGCCGTCCTCGCCAAACGCCTCGCACATGATGCTCAGCAGGCGCCAGCCCGGACGGGAAGCGAGCGCACGATGGGCTATCGCGCGTCGGGTGAAGGTGATGGTGTCGCCGGCATAGACCGGCTTCAGCCATTTCAGGTTCTGGAAGCCGGGCGAGGGGCCGAATTCGGGACGCGGACCGGGTCCGTCCCACGGCCCGTCGCTGACATCCTCGCGCCGCTTCAGATTGTACTTCATCCAGGTCGAGGCCGTGTGCCAGCCGGAGGCGCACAGCTTGCCGAAGACGCTGTTCTCGGCCTCCTTCTCGTCCATGTGGAAGCGCTGTGGATCATACTTGGCGGCGAACGCCTTGATCTCGTCTGCACCGAATGTGTGCGAGCCGAGCGTGATCGTCTTGCCGAGCGCGAAATACTCGTCGAGGGTCATGCGGCTGCTCCCGTGGCGCGTTTCAGGAACATGCCGGTGTTCAGCAGTTCGAGGACGACCTCGCCCCGCTGGTTCTTGAGTTCATGGCGGCAGGTGACGAAACCGAGCGTCGGCCGCGACGCGGATTCGCGCTTGGCGGTGATGGTGCTCGTGCCCTTCAGCGTATCGCCGGCGAGCACGGGCTTCTTCCACTTTACGGAATCGATGCCCGGAGACCCCTGCGACGTGGAGTCCAGCAGAAAGCCGTCGCACATCATGCGCATGAACATGCAGCAGGTGTGCCACCCCGAGGCTGACAATCCGCCCAGAATGCTCGCCTTCCCGGCTTCTTCATCGAGATGCATCGGCTGGGCGTCGAATTCGCTGGCGAACGCGATCATCTCTTCGGCTGTCACATGCTTTTCGCCGAGGTCGATCGTGTCGCCCTCCGCGAAATCCTCGAAAGCCCATCGTTTCCCGGTCATGCAGAAATCCTGTTCATCCTTGAACAGGGTAGATGGATGGCATGGGCCGCAAACGCAATTCCCTGACGATTCTTTTTTGCTGTGCCACGGTATCGCAGCATCGACGGAGAGCACATCGAGGAATAGGCATCGAACGCTAGAGCCAGCCGCGCCGCTTGAAGTACAGATACGGCATGATCGCGGAAACGACCATGAGGCCGAGGGCGACCGGGTATCCCAGACCCCAGCGCAATTCCGGCATGATCTCGAAGTTCATGCCGTAGATCGAGGCAACCAGCGTCGGTGGCAGGAACACGATCGCTGCCACGGACACGATCTTGATGATCGCGTTCTGCTCGATATTGATCATGCCAAGGGTCGCTTCGAGGAGAAACGTGACCTTCTGCGACATGAACGCGACGTGGTCGCTGAGGGAGATGACGTCTCTCGAAAGGGTCTTCACCCGGGCGCGGGTGTCGCGTCCCGTCTTCTCCTGGGCGACGGCGTGGCCGAGGAAGCCGGTCAGGCGCTGGAGCGTCATCAGGCTATCGCGGATGTTGGAGGCCAAATCTTCCTTTCGCCCGATTTGCTTCAGGATATCCTGAAAATCGCTGTCACGCTTCGACGCCTTCTTGGCGGTGGGATGGAAGATGCCCTTTGAAATCAACTCCACGTCGCGCCCGGCGCGCTCAAGGATGTCGGCCAGCCGATCGACGATCGCCTCAAGCAGGCCGACCAGGATCAATTCGCCGGTGGTGCAGCCAGTCGCGGCTTTCTCGGCCCGCATCGGGAATGTCTGGAACGCGCGTGGTTCGTTATAGCGGATCGTCACGAGACGTTGCCCGGCAAGCACGAACGTTACGGGAGCCATCACCGGATTGTCGCCGTCCGTGTGGGCCGGAAGCGTCGCGGTCATGAAGTATGCGCCGTCTTCCACGTAGAGCCGGGAGGAGATCTCGATCTCCTCCATCTCCTCGCGCGTGGGAACGCCGATGCCGAGCCACTCCTCGATCATCCGCTCTTCCGCGGTGCTTGGCCCGAAAAGATCGGCCCAGACAATGCGGGCCTTGTCGGCGCTCTCCCAGGTCACGGGGCGCAGGCGATCGCCGTCGAGGTAATAGGCCTTGATCATGACACGCACCTTCGTATCCAGCACGCCCATCGGATCGAGGCGTATGCCGGGCCGCGATAGGCCTGCTCGATGACAAGATCAAGTCAACAGATGAGGGACACTATGTATTGAACTTGAAGAGCAGCACGTCGCCGTCCTGCACGACATATTCCTTGCCCTCGTCGCGCGCCTTGCCGGCCTCCTTGGCTGCCGTTTCGCCGCCAAGCGCGACATAGTCGTCGAAAGCGATCGTCTGGGCGCGGATGAAGCCACGCTCGAAATCGGTGTGGATCACGCCGGCTGCCTGTGGGGCTTTCGAGCCCTTCTCGACGGTCCAGGCACGTGTTTCCTTCGGGCCTGCCGTGAAATAGGTGATCAGGCTCAACAGCGCGTATCCCTCGCGGATGAGGCGATCGAGACCCGGCTCCTCGAGCCCCATGGAGTCCAGGAACTCCTTCGCCTCGTCGTCGGGCAATTGCGCAACCTCTGCCTCGATCGCGGCCGAGATGACGACGGTGCGCGCGCCCTGCTTCTCCGCCATCGCATCGACCGCACGCGTGTGCTCGTTGCCGTTGGCGGCATCCTCTTCGGAGACGTTGCAGACATAGAGAACCGGCTTCGACGTCAGCAGGTTGAGATCCTGCAGGATCTTGAGGTCTTCGACCGCGATGCCCTTGAGCATCATGCGGACGGGCTTGCCCTCCTGAAGAAGCGTCAACGCCTGTTCCATCACGGGGAGGAGGGTCATCGCCTCCTTTTCCTTGCTCGCCGCGCGCTTGCGCACCTGCAGGATGCGGCGTTCGAGGCTTTCGAGATCGGACAGCATCAGTTCGGTCTCTACCGTCTCGGCGTCGGCGGCCGGGTCGATGCGGCCCTCGACATGCGTGATGTCGTCATTCTCGAAGCAGCGCAGCACGTGGACGATCGCATCCACCTCGCGGATGTTGGCGAGAAACTGATTGCCCAGTCCTTCGCCCTTGGAGGCGCCGCGCACCAGGCCTGCAATATCCACGAAGGAAATGCGGGTCGGGATGATCTCCTTCGACTTTGCGATGCCGGCGATCGCCTGCAATCGCTTGTCGGGCACGGCGACTTCGCCGGTGTTGGGCTCGATCGTGCAGAACGGATAGTTTGCCGCCTGTGCGGCAGCGGTTCTGGTCAACGCATTGAACAGCGTCGACTTGCCGACGTTGGGCAGCCCAACGATGCCGCATTTGAAGCCCATGATGTAATCCTATCGGAAGCCGGGAATTTTCTCAGGGCTATGGGCGATGGCATCCACCATCGTCAAGCCCTGAGCGCACAAGACCCGCGCCACGGGCCCTAAGTCGCAAGATTCCACACCAGAAAGCCCGCCCCGCCAAGCACCACCAGGCCGAAGACGAGCAGAAGGCCGTCGCGCGTCACCATCGCCAGCGCGAACAGCGCGATCGCGGTGGAGATGATCGTCGACGACATGGGGACCAGTTCGAAGAACGGGATCACCGAAGCGGCGGCCACGCAGATCAGCGCCGGTATGATGCTGAGCGGCCAGCGGGTCAGCGCGCTGAGGCGCTTCTTGGTGACCCGGTCGAGGAAGGCCGCAGGGCGCTCGAGATAGCGAATGGCCTTGTCGAGCTTGCTTTTCGCCAAGGATCGGTTTCGCAGAAACGCTGGAAGCCAGAGCCGTCGGACGCCGATCGCCATCTGCAGGGAAATGAGGGCCATGATGAGCCCGAAAGCAGATGACAGGCCCGGTATGGCGCTCATCGGGCTGATCAGCACCAGGGCGGGAATGAGCAGAAGCGGCGCAAAAGCGTTGTCGCCGATCTCGTCGATGATATCGGCGACCGAGACACGCTCGCCGCCATTGCCGGCATTCCCCACACGCTTGAGAAGACCGGTCACGCTTTGCAGATCGTCGTCGGCCACAGGTGCCCCCAAACTGAATATGGCCACCAGGAGCCTGAGGGACCAACGGCGGAGATCAACCCTCCGCGCGGCGCGTCCTGACCCTGTATTGGGTATGCACGGCGCCATTCGCAAGTGGCGCAGCAAAATTCATGTCGAGCCAGATGTCGCTGTCCGGCGCTCCAAAGGCGGGCAAGCCCTTGCCGAGGATCACGGGAATCGTCCCGATCTCGATCGTATCGAGCAGGCCGGCGTCGAGAAACCGCCGTGCAAGATCGCCGCCGCCGAACAGCCAGATGCGCCCCGTCGCGCCACGCGCGCGCAGCCTGTCCAGAAGCTGTGCCGGGATGCCGCTCACCGCCTCCACGCCGTCCGGCGCGTCGTCGATCGGGCGGCTTGTCGCGACGACGCAGGGCCAGGCCGCGTAGTCCCATCCGCCGCTGCTGCGCGCTGCGTCATAGGAAGCGCGTCCCATAACGATCCCGGTCACGGAGGCAAGGAACGCGTCGAAATCGAAATCGGCATTGGCGGGATAGCTTTCCAGCCAATCGAAGGAACCGTCGGGGCGGGCGATATAGCCGTCGAGACTCATCGCGAACATGTAGATCACGTCATCCTGAGGCATGCTGGAATCACTCCTTGTTGCCAAAGAGCTTTCTTAGCATCGCGGCCATCGGACCCGTGTCAGGAACCTTGGCAGGAGACTGCGCCGGGCGCGCCTGGCGAATGTGGCTCTGCTGTTTCGGTGCAGGCTTCGGGGCCTTTTCCGGCTCGCCGCCGGGCAGGGCCAGGGTCGTCTTGTTCATGAAGCCGTTGTCGTCGCCGCGGACGAGATACTCCGCATTGTCGGCGATGGCGTCGACCAGTGGGTCCAGCCATTCATGATCCGCCTTCGAGAAATCGCCCAGCACATGGTGGGTGACCATTTCCTTGACGCCGGGATGGCCAATGCCGATGCGGACGCGGCGGTACTCCTTGCCGCAATGGCCGTCGATCGAGCGAATGCCGTTGTGCCCGCCCGCGCCGCCCCCGGTCTTGATGCGCACCTTGCCGGGCGCGAGATCGAGTTCGTCGTAGAGGACGATCAGTTGGGACGGGGTGAGCTTGTGGAAGCGCAACGCTTCACCGACCGACTGGCCGGATACGTTCATGAAGGTCTGCGGCTTGATCAGCAGGACCTTCTCGTCGCCGAGGCGGCCTTCGGAAATCAGGCCCTGGAATTTCTTCGACCAGGGGGAAAACGAATGGCGGCGGGCAATTGCCTCCGCCGCCATGAACCCGACATTGTGCCGGTTGTTCTCGTATTTTGAGCCGGGATTTCCCAGGCCAGCGATGATCAGCATGGCAGGTTCTCCCGGCTCGAAAGAGAGGATTACTCCTCGCCCTTCTCGTCTTCAGCTTCGTCCTTGGCCGTGTCGTCCGCCTCGGCTGCTTCTTCGTCTTCGCTGAGGAGCACGGCAGGAGCGGCGATCGTGGCGATGGTGAAGTCGCGGTCGGTGATCGTCGGCTCAACGCCTTCCGGCAGGGTCACTGCGGACACGTGGATCGAATCGCCGATTTCCTTGCCGGTGAGATCGACTTCGATGAAGTCAGGAATCTTGTTGGCCGGAACATGCGCTTCGATGTCGTGGCGAACGATGTTCAGGACACCGCCACGCTTGATACCGGGGGACTTCTCCTCGTTCAGGAAGTGAACGGGGATGTTGACCGTGACGACGGTGTTCTTGCTGACGCGCAGGAAGTCGACATGGACCGGGAAGTCGCGGACCGGGTCGAGCTGGTAGTCCTTCGGCAGGACCTGAATCTTCTTGCCGCCGACGTCGATCGTAGCAATCGTCGTTTTGAATGCGCCGCCATGGATCTTGTAGTAGAGTTCCTTGTAGGGCAGGGCGATGGCAAGCGGGGTCTGCTTGTCGCCGTAGATGACTGCTGGCACTTTGCCGTTGCGACGAAGTTCACGGGCGGACCCCTTACCGACCGTTTCGCGCGCTTCGGCCTTGAGCTCGTATGTCTCGCTCATGGCATTTCCTTTCGTTTCGATACTGGAGCGTCCCCGGGCGGCGTAGCCGATCCGAAAACGTCGAAAGCGGCCATTTGCTGGCGCATGATCTTGTCCGAAAACCGGTAAACCACTTTTCAGGATCACGCGACGTGGCCGCTCCCATCCGCGGTGCCTCCAAGGGTGTCTACGCGGGTGGCGGTCCTATAGCCGAAGAGGCTGTCAAGCGCAAGAAAGGTTGCTTGCGGGTATTCCCACTGTTCTGCTTGGCCCATCCGCCACGCAATGGCAAGGTGGGCCACGATTCCAGAACGAGGAACGACCATGGAACACTTCAAGAACGGATCCCGGCCCAACAGGCTGGCGCCGACGGACTGGTTTACCGGCAGGGTCTGGCAGGAGCCGATCGTCGAGGCGCCGGAGCCGGCGCGTCTGCGCGCGGTCACCGTCCGTTTCGAGCCCGGTGCGCGCACGAACTGGCACACGCATCCGCTCGGGCAGACGCTCCATGTCGTCTCGGGCTTTGGCCGTGCCCAGCGCGATGGCGAGCCGATCATCGACCTGCATCCCGGCGACACGCTCTGGATTCCACCCGGCGAGAAGCACTGGCACGGCGCCGGGCCGGACACAGCGATGACGCATATCGCCATGCAGGAGGCCCTCGACGGCACGGCCGTGGAGTGGATGGAGCCGGTTACCGACGAACAGTTTCGAGGATAGTCGGCCGCCGACACGAACCGCTCGCGGCGATACCGCTTACGCACGTTCGGACCCTACAGACACGGCCAGTTCATGGTTCCGCGTGTGCCGGACAAGACCGGGAGTTGTATGAATGTGTCTTAAATGTGGCCGAGACGCATTCCAATGTCGGCGCCGCGTTTGGGGCGGGTGTGAGCATAAGCTATTGAAAACGCTTTTTTCTTTTCCCTACGTTCCGGCTGACAGAACCGCCTGGGAACGTGGCTAAATTTCGTCAATTTTGTGGTTGCGTTGCATTCGATGCCGTGTGTAGTCTTGCCCTTGGGTAAGGCAGGTGCGGTACCAGCGTGAGCTGGACGTTGGTGGTGTTGGAAAAGGCCGATGCGGCATATCATCCTGCTTCCAGACACGCGCCCTACGATGGCGTGTTGTTCGCGAGCGCTACCTTCGTCCTCGCTTCCTCCGGCAACCGCGATTTCGTCAGCAGCCAACCGAAACCCGATGCCGTCATCATCCATGATCCGCTGAGGTCAGCGGATCGATGATCACAATGGAGGACTATCGATGGAAGCCATTATCGCGCAATTGATCGGCGGTGCTGTCGGCGGTACGGCCGGAGGCAAGGTCGTCAAGGATTCCGATCTTGGAAATATCGGCAACCTCATCGCCGGAGCGGTCGGCGGTGTCGGTGGCGGCCAGCTTCTGGGCGTGTTGCTCGGCGGAGCGGGTGCAGCCACGGCTGGAGCCGGCGGCTTTGACTTGGCGGCCATGGCGGGTCAACTTGTTGGTGGCGGCGTCGCCGGCGCCATCGTTCAGGTCGTCGTCGGCCTGATCAAAAACAAGCTTCTGACCGCGCGCACCTGATCGCGCACGGTTCAGAGCAGACATCAAGGAGGCTTTCCAATGGGAATATTCGACAGGATCAAGGGTGCGATCTTCGGTAGCGCCACCGCGGCGGCGGCGCCGACCTCAACACCAGGAGGAGCGCCCGAGGCCAAGTCCACCGCGCCAGCGCCGGGGGCGCCTGCCGGCCAGACTTCGGCGCAGGCTGCTCCCGCGCCGCAGGCACCAGCCGCTCCGTCGGGGCCGGTAGATGTCGCCGCGGTTCTCGAAAAAGCCGTGGCCGCGAAGGGCCAGAAGCTCAACTGGCGGACCTCGATCGTCGATCTCATGAAGGCGCTCGACCTCGACAGCAGCCTCGGTGCCCGCAAGGAGTTGGCGAAGGAGTTGAACTACACCGGCGATACCGGCGATTCCGCGACGATGAATGTCTGGCTTCACAAGGCGCTCATGAAGAAACTCGCGGAGAATGGCGGCAAGGTGCCCGCCGACCTGAAGGACTGATCGTATTTTGTGAATGAATGCAGACGTCGTCGCCTCGCGCGGGAGGCGACGACTGATTACGAGGATTGAAGATGCGGACAGGACGCTTCGCGGCGCCGCCTGCGCTGCTCGTGGCGATTTCGTTGCCTTCTCTGGCCGAAGCCGCCAACGCCTATACCACCGGAACGTGAACATGCGCGCCGGCCTCGGAACCGAATACGGACGGATGGCAACCATCCCGGCGGGGGCATCCGTCACCATTCGCGGCTACCGTCAGGCGGTTTATCAGAACCGCCGACGACCGATCATCCATGTCGGGCCACATATCGGGGTGACGATCATAGCGCGTGCCCATCGTCCACCTCATTGGCGTCTCGAACGTCAGAGACCTCCCGAGTGGGGCCATCGGCCTCGTCCTCCCTATGGCGGCCACCGACCCCGTCCGCCGCGTCCTCAACCCGTTGAGGGATTTGCCATGGGACCGGACAGCCTTGCGTCAAAAAACGGGTTCCACGTTTCGCTACGATCCTCTCGTGGCCAGATCGATACGGATTCGATCCTGAGCAGGCCCGCTTCGACCTCTCGTTCAACGGCCTGCCCGGATGTCCGACCACGTCATGTCCTTCCGAAGCACAGGGTGGTTTCAAGTCATGCGTCGCCCATGGATCGTGATTTCGACTCTTAGCCTCACATTGCTCTGGAGCCCCGGATCGGCCCTGGCCGATCGCTGCTCGAGTCTCGCAAGCCAGATTCGGGCGGCTGCAGGCGCTTCGACCTCACAGGCGACCCAACTTCGCGGACAGATCGCCGCCATCCGCGGACTGGAAAGACAACGCGGATGCACGGCGGAGAAAGTGGCTGCCGGCGGCTTCTTCAATGCGTGCCATGGGCTCGCACAGCGGCGCGCCAACATGGAGCGCAAGGCGGCGCAGAGCGGCGGCGGCGCGTCGGCTGCCGCGTTGCAGGCCAGATATCGATCGCTGGGATGCGAAGGGACACGACAGCCACGGCAACAGGAAAGGCTCGTCAAGGCGCCGAAGCAGCAGAGATCGGGCGGCGACCATACCGGCGCGCTTCATTACTGCGTGCGGCCTTCCGACGGCTACCTCTTCCCGGCGCCGCAATCGCAATTCAACAAGAGCGACTACGCCGAGGAGGCGTTGGACCAGTGCCGCTTCATCTGCCAGGACAAGACGATGGCGCTCTACCGGCTCGACAATGCCGAGCAGGAGACGGAGGAAATGGTCTCGGTCGAGACGAAGAAGCCCTATAGCGAGTTGCCGACCGCTTTCCGCTACCAGACCGATGAGGATTTCAAGTCCTGCAACTGGTCACGCTACTTTGCCCACGTCGATGAAATGAGGGCGCGAACTGTCACACCTCGCAATCTAGAGAACGCCATGATCCCGACCCCCACCTTCAGGCCGGCCGTCGACAGGCAGCAGGTATCGTCCGTCAAGGACGCCGATAAGCCGGACCGGAGCGCCGAACGGAAGGTCCGCCTGGTCGGCCCGACCTATCTGCCGGAGAAGGGGATGGAAGTCCAAGCGGAAGGCCGGCTCAGTCAGGAGCATGGTGAGGCGGCCAGCCAAGGCGAGTAACAGCCGGGCAAGCCGCGTCCCGGACGAAACGCGATGGCCGCGAAAGCCTATCGTCCCTGTAGAACCCGCACCGCTGCCGGTGTGACCTGTCCGCGCGCTGCCGCATTCATGTCGTCGCGCGTCATGCGTCCCGAGGTGATGCCATTCGTGACACGCCGGCAGTACACGCTGGGTGTGTTTCGCACGGACGTATTCATGAGCTTCGCCATGGCCTGTCGCTGGGCCAGGGACTTGCGGCTGATGTTCGAGACGCAGTTGTTGATGAAATCGGTGCGCAGGGCGGGGCTCCCCCGAAGCGCCTCGCGGCTCGTGTCATAGCTTGCCTGCGACACGCAGCCGGAAAGAACCACAACCGTTGCGCAGGCCAGCGCCGCCCTCATCGAAATCATGCGTATTCCTCCTTCGAACCTCTCCATTATCAATGAGGCAGAAGCAGGCAGCGGTTGCAAATGGATTCAACCAGAAATGGTTGCAAATCCCCAACATCGAGTCGGCGACGGGTGTTTTGGAATATCCGCATCATGAAAGACGCTGGCCTCAGGCAGGGCCAGCGCTCGAATGAAGTTCCTTCATGCTTGGCAGGAAGATGGTGAGCAGCCCGAGGAAGGGCAGGTACGAGCAGATCCAATAGACATATTCGATGCCCTTCGCGTCAGCCATCACGCCCAGGACGGCGGCGGCGATGCCACCCATGCCGAAGGCGAAGCCGAAGAAGATACCCGCGATCATGCCGACGCGACCGGGAACGAGTTCCTGCGCGAAGACCACGATCGCCGGGAAGGCCGAGGCGAGGATCACCCCGATGATGAACGACAGGATCCCGCTCCAGAACAGATCCGCGTAGGGCAAAGCGAGCGTGAAAGGCAGGACGCCGAGGATCGAGAACCAGATCACCGTCTTGGAACCGATCCGGTCACCGATCGGACCGCCCAGCACCGTGCCCAGAGCCATCGCGCCCAGGAACAGGAACAGCATCAACTGCGATTGCTGCACCGTCACGTCGAACTTCTCGATCAGGAAGAAGGTGTAATAGCTCGTCACGCTCGCCGTGTAGATGTTCTTGGTGAAGACGAGGATCGCCAGCACCACGATCGCGAAGATCACGCGCCTGCGGCCGAAGGGAAGTGTCATGTCCGGTGCTGGCCGTCCCGCATTGGCGATCTGGTAGCGGCTGTACCAGCCTCCCACACGCCACAAAATGAGCATGCCGATCAGCGCAATCAGCGAGAACCAGGCAACGCTGCCCTGTCCGCGCGGTACCACGATGAAGGCTGCGAGCAGCGGGCCGATGGCCGTGCCGAAATTGCCGCCGACCTGAAACAGCGACTGCGCAAGGCCGTAGCGCCCGCCGGAAGCGAGGCGTGCGACGCGCGACGCTTCGGGATGGAAGATGGCCGAGCCGATGCCGATCAGTGCGGCGCCGGCCAGAAGCAGCGGGTAGGTCGTCGCGAAGGCCAGCAGGAACAGCCCCAACATGGTCGAGGCCATGCCGAAGGGCAGAGACTGCGGCATCGGCCGCTTGTCCGTGTAGAAGCCGATTGCCGGCTGGAGCAGCGAGGCCGTGACCTGGAAGGTCAGGGTCAGCAGGCCGATCTGCCAGAAGTCGAGCGCGTAATCCTCCTTCAGCATCGGATAGATCGCCGCCAGGAGCGACTGCATCACGTCGTTAAGGAGGTGGCAGACGCTCACCGCAAGGATGATCGGGAAAACTGTGCTCTGGGCGGTGTGGCGGGAGACGCCCATCGTCGCGTCGGTCAAGATCGGTACTCCAGTATGGCGGTAGCTTGATATGCCGCTTGAAGGCGGCCGTCCTTCGTGGTTTGGTCGAGTTTCTACGCAAGTGGGCCAACATTTGGAGCGTGCCTTGCCTCTCACTCGCCCGACCCCGAGGAAAGTTTCGCACCCCTTCATGGATGCGGATCTCGATCATCGCCTGGCGATGGTCGAAGCAGCGACCGGTGATGTCATTGCCGCGGCGACCGATTTTCCGGACGGACATGCCGTCGCGCCGCACAGCCACAGCCGCGGACAGTTGCTCCATGCGTTGACCGGCGTGGTCATGATATCCACCAGCGAGGGCCGCTGGATGGTGCCGCCCGACCACGCGATGTGGATACCGGCCGGCGTTCAGCACTGGGTGGAGATGATGGGCGACGTGAAAATGCGGTCCGCCTATGTCCTGCCGCGCGCCGCGCCCGGACTGTCGACATCGCTGCGCGTGCTGGCGATGTCCGATCTGATGCGCAGTCTCATCGTCGAGGCCGTGTCGCTCGATGCGGAGGACGAGGAAGACGGACGCGCGGACGCCGTCATGCGGCTGCTCCTGCTGGAAATACCCAGGCTTGCCGAGCGTCCCTTCGCGCTGCCCTATCCCGCCGATCCGAAACTCGCCCGCATCTGCCGCGACTTCGTTGCGTCCCCGACGCCGCATGCGACGATCGATGACTGGGCCGCGCGCGCGGGTATGAGCCGGCGGGGCTTCACGCGGGCCTTCCTGCGAGAAACCGGCGTCAGCCTCTCGATCTGGCGGCGACAGGCAACGTTGTTCGCGGCCCTGCCACGGCTCGCGGAAGGCACACCCGTCACCACCATAGCGCTCGATCTCGGCTATGACAGCGCGCCGGCCTTCACGACGATGTTCCGACAGATGCTCGGTGTCTCGCCGCGCGACTACCTCCGGCAAGGACGACGTTTCTAAAGCGGGGCTTCAATCTCGCGCAATGACGGCCTATATGGTGGGTGAACAAAACAGGAGTGACACCGATGAACGACACCATGCGCGCCCTTTCCGCCCGCTCCGTGTCGTCTTGCCTGGTGTCTCATGCCGTTTCTGTCCGTTCACAATCTCTCCTTCGCCCTTCCTGACGGGCGCGTCCTCTTCGAACATCTCGACCTGTCCTTCGGGCCTGAGCGCGCCGGCCTCGTCGGCCGCAACGGCGTCGGCAAGTCGTCGCTGATCGCCATTCTTGCGGGCGAGCTTGCCCCGTCGCGCGGCACCGTTCATCGTTCAGGCCATGTGGCGCTGCTTCGCCAGATCGTCGATGCCGATCGCGGTGAGACGATCGCGGATTTGTTCGGGATCAGTGATGCGATCGCGTTGATCGACCGCGCAACGGCCGGCGAAGCCGATATCGACGAGATCGCACACGCCGATTGGACGTTGGAGGCGCGTCTCGAAAAAGCACTCGATGCGGTCGGCCTCGCCGGCGTCGCGCCCTCGCGCTTGCTGGCTTCCCTGAGCGGTGGCCAGCGCACACGGGCGGCACTCGCTGCGCTGTCCTTCGGCGATCCTGACATGATCCTGCTCGACGAGCCGACCAACAATCTCGACCGGGACGGGCGCGCGTTTCTGGGACGTTTTCTCGACAGTTGGAAGGGCGGGGCGGTCGTGGTGAGCCATGATCGTCAGTTGCTCAATCGAATGGATCGTATCGTTGAGCTGTCTCCGCTCGGCGCCCGCTTCTATGGCGGCGGTTTCGATGCCTATGCCGCGCAGCGCGAGGTGGAGCGGGAGACTGCCCAGAAGGCCCTCGATACCGCCGAACGTCACGCGAAGCAGGTTCAGCGCGCTGCGCAGGAGGCGCGGGAGCGGCAGGCGAAACGGGATGCGACGGGCCGCAAGGCGCGTGCGAACAGCTCCGACCCCAAAATCCTGCTCGATGCGCGTCAGCAACGCGCCGAAGCGACCGCCTCACGCACGACGCGTCTCAGCGCGCGGCTCGAGACCGATGCGCAGGACAAGCTCCAGCAGAGCCGCAATGCCGTCGAGCGGGTGACGCCATTTTCGGCGGGTATGGTTTCACGCGCCGTTCCAGCGGGAAGGCGTCTCATAGAGGCGCGCAATCTTGCCATCGGTTTTCCCGGCGCGTCGCCGCTGGCGACCGTCGATCTGGATGTGGTCGGGCCGGAACGGATCGCCGTGGAAGGCCCGAACGGGTCAGGCAAATCGACACTTCTGCGGACACTTGCAGGAGTTTTGCAGCCGCTGGGCGGCGTGATGCGCGTGGAGGCGCGGCTGGCGTATTTCGACCAGCAGGTGAGCCTGCTCGATGCCGACGCGTCCATTCTGGAGAATTACCAGCGTATCAATCCAGGCGCGACCGTCTTCGAGTGCCGTTCCGCGCTCGCACGCTATGTGTTCCGGGCGGACGCCGCATTGCAGATCGTCGGCACGCTGTCGGGCGGCGAGAGGCTGCGCGCCGGGCTGGCCTGCGTGGCTGCCGGCGACACGCCGCCAGAATTACTGATCCTCGACGAGCCGACAAATCACCTCGATCTCGATTCGATCCGGGAGGTCGAAGCGGGTCTCGGCGACTTCGAGGGAGCGGTCCTCGTGGTCAGCCACGACGAGGCATTTCTCAACGCAATTGGTGTGGAACGGCGTATTGTCATGGGCTGACTTCGCTTGTCATCACGCTGTAATGTTGGCCAGAATAAGCGAGACCAGTGTTACCGGCTCGCGGAGGCCCTGACGAATGGGGGAGCCCGTGCAGCCAGATCAAATGCCCAGTTTCGGTGAAGCCACGCGCACATTTGCGAAGATCGGCTTGCTGTCCTTCGGCGGGCCTGCGGGGCAGATCGCGCTGATGCACCGCGTCATCGTGGACGAGAAGCGATGGCTGAACGAACCCCGCTTCCTGCACGCGCTCAACTACTGCATGCTTCTTCCCGGCCCGGAGGCGATGCAGCTTGCGACCTATATCGGCTGGCTGCTGCATGGCGTGAAGGGCGGGCTGGTCGCGGGCCTGCTGTTCCTTCTGCCCGGTGCCGCGATCCTGATCGCCCTGTCGACAGTCTATCTCGTGTACGGCGAGGTGACGGTCGTGCAGGGGCTGCTGTACGGCCTCAAGGCTGCTGTTCTGGCTGTCGTTCTGGAAGCCCTGGTCAAACTTTCGCGGCGCGCGCTCAAAAGCGGATGGATGGTCGTGCTCGCGATCGTGGCGTTTCTCGGCATCGCGTTTCTGCAAGTACCATTTCCGGTCATCGTGCTTGGCGCGGCGGTTATCGGCGCGGGCGTGCATCTGGCGACGCAGACATCGATGGCCGACCGGGCAGATACGCTGGACGAGTTGGCCCTGCCGGAGTGGGCGCGGCCCTCGTGGGCACGATTTCTCACTACCACAGCCATATGGCTCGCCATCTGGTTCGTTCCGCTTCTGGTGCTCTACGTCACGCTGGGCGGCGGCAACGTCTACACGCAGGAAGCGTCCTTCTTCTCGGTCATGGCCACCGTCACCTTTGGCGGCGCCTACGCCGTGCTCGCCTATGTCGCGCAGCAGGCGGTCGAGGTCTATGGCTGGCTTCGGCCGGATGAAATGCTTACCGGCCTCGGACTGGCCGAAACGACGCCGGGACCGTTGATTCTGGTTCTGGTCTTTGTGGGGTTTCTCGGCGGAGCGCGGCTGTCCGGGTTCGATCCGGTGACGGGCGGGATCGCGGGCGCGATCGTGACGTTGTGGTTTACCTTCGTGCCGTGCTTCCTGTGGATTTTCGCAGGTGCGCCCTATGTCGAGCGCGTCCGCAATGTGCGCTGGCTGGCCTCCGCATTGGCTGCGGTAACGGCTGCGGTCGTCGGCGTCATCGCAAACCTCGCTCTGTGGTTCGCGATGCATGTTCTGTTCACCCGGATCACGGATGTGCGGGCAGGGCCGTTGGTGTTCCCTGTGCCGGAGTTGTCGACGTTCGACTATTCAGCGGCCATTATCGCAGTCGCCGCTGGAGTCGCGCTCATCCGACTGCATGCGAACATGTTTCTGGTGCTCGCCGGAGCGGCGCTGGCCGGTATGGTCCTTGCGGGGTTGTCTCCGGGTTAGACCGGGATTGCCAGGATCAATCCAGAATTCGGGCCATCCGAGCCAATTATCATCTAAATTGATGACGACCGAGCGCGCGTAAAGGTGCAATCTCAGGTCAACGTTCGCGATAGTGCGGACGTGGCCCTGAATACTCTTACACGGACGATAATCAGGTCGTCCGTGTTCTTTTTTGATCGAACAGCAGCGATCAGTCGAAGAGGCTCGACACCGATTCTTCGGTCGCGGTCCGCGAAATCGCTTCGCCGATCAGGTCGGCGATCGAGACGACGCGGATGTTGTGCGCGGCTTCGACGCCGGAGGTCGGCTGGATCGAATCCGTGATCACCAGTTCCTTCAGCTGCGACGCGGTGATGCGTGCGACGGCGCCGCCCGAGAGCACGCCGTGGGTGATGTAGGCCGTGACGCTGGTCGCACCGTTGGCAAGCAGCGCGTCCGCGGCATTGCACAGCGTTCCGCCCGAATCCACGATATCGTCGATCAGCAGGCAATCCTTGCCGCGCACGTCGCCGATGATGTTCATGACCTCGGATTCGCCGGGCTTCTCCCGGCGTTTGTCCACGATCGCCAGCATCGCATCGAGGCGTTTGGCAAGCGCGCGTGCGCGCACCACGCCGCCGACGTCGGGCGAGACGATCATCACGTTGGATGAGTCGTATTTCTTCTTGGCGTCGCGGGCCATGACGGGAATCGCGAAGAGATTGTCGGTGGGGATGTCGAAGAAACCCTGGATCTGGCCTGCGTGCAGGTCGAGCGTCAGCACGCGGTCGGCACCGGCCTGGGTGATCAGGTTCGATACGAGTTTCGCCGAGATCGGCGTGCGGCCCGACGCGCGGCGATCCTGCCTCGCATAGCCGAAATAGGGGATCACGGCGGTGATGCGACGCGCCGATGACCGGCGGAATGCATCGATCATGATGAGCATTTCCATCAAATGATCGTTTGCCGGATAGGACGTCGACTGAAGGATGAATACATCCTCGCCGCGCACGTTCTCCTGGATTTCGACAAAGATCTCCTGGTCGGCGAAGCGCCGAACGCTCGCCTTGCCGAGCGAGATATTGAGATACCGGGCGACGGCCTCGGCCAGCACCCGGTTCGAATTGCCCGCAAAAAGCTTCATGAAACGTCCTCGGCGAAGGATATGTGCGGGCTTTTAGCGGGGTGGGCTCGTATTGCAAGTGCGAAGGGACGATTCCGCGCGCTATTCCAAAGAAACGGTTGAATCCGTCGCCAAGTTTCGACGATGCCTCAACCCTGACGGGTCGTGAGCCAGCTTGCAAGCTGATCGACGGTCTGGTCGGCAATGGCTTCCATGGTTGGCCCCTGGACGCCGATCCAGCCCTCTCCGGTGGTCGAAGGCGCGCGGGCCTGGCCCTGTATGCGGTGAACGCGTGTTCCGGCCGGGTCGAGTACGTCCCAGACATAGATGACCGTGGTTTCGCCATCATCCGAAATGGCGGAGAAGTAGCCCTTCATGACGAGGGTTGCCGAGCTGTCGCCGGTGCCGACTACGGTCAGGCCACGCTCGGTGGCGCGTGTCACGATGCGCGATGCAAGCGAAGACGACGCGTCCGGCGTTGCGCCGATAGCGGGTGCGAACTGGACGCGTACGTCGGAGCGAGTGGCGGCCATCGTCGTCGGCGATGTCGACGCGGTTGCCTGCGGAAGCACCTCGGAGGGGGCATTCACAGCGGCATCGAGTGGAAAGGTCGGCTGCGGCGCGGCATCCGTCTGGGGATTGACCAGTGCGCTCGGCTCAAGAACCCGCGACGTGTTGGTGCAGGCGCCCAGCGCCAGACAGGCGCCAACAGTCCAGGCCACGGTCTTCAATCGAAGGGTCTCGTGCTTCATGGTGGAGTTCCCCAATTGCGGCGGATGTCATCCCGCCGCAGCCGCATGCTCCTCAGCGCACTGCCGAATCTTCGCCGGCATAATGCGCCTACTGGACGATCAAGTCGAGATCGCGTTTGGACAGGGGCTTTGGATCGCCGTCCGTGGTGAGGTAGGTGCGGCCGAGTGTCATCGCCGTTTCGGACTCGGAATCCATGATGATCATGTGCGCAAAGAGCGTCATGTCTGGCGCGATCGGCTCGGGATTGCCGGAGAAGAACATCGGCATGTCCATCCAGGACGGCGTGAAGCGTGCGCCGACCGAATACCCGCAGGCATTGAGCCGATGACGTGTCAGGCCATGCGTTTCAAGAACGCGCGCATGGGTGTCGAACACGTCGCCGAAGGTCTTGCCGGGCACCATCACCTTTTCGACGGCCTGCAGCGCGTCGCGCGCGGCCTCGAACAATTCCTGATGGCGCTTGGACGCCTTGCCGGTCAGGATCGTGCGCATCATGGGTGCGTGATAGTGATGGAACACGCCAGCCCATTCGAGCGTCAACTGATCGTTTTTGTTGAGCTTGCGGCGTCCCGCCTTGTAGCGGCACAGAAGCGCGTCCGTGCCCGATCCGATGATGAATTCGTTTGCGGGATAGTCGCCGCCGCCGGCGAAAATCGCGCCTTGCATCGCTGCAAGGATCGCGCCTTCGTCGCCGCCCTGCTTGATGAGCGGCAGCGCCGCTTCCAGCGCGGCATCGCCAAGTGCCGCCGCCTTCTCCGCCTTCGTGATTTCGGCGGCGCTCTTTAGCAGGCGAAGGCGCGGCACGATATCGGACGCGTCCTCGGACTTTCCGAAGGTTTTCAACTCCTCGTCCAGCAGACGACCGTTCTTGGCGGTGAGGCCATGCGTGTCGTATTCGACGCCGATGCGGCAGCCCAGAAGGTCTAGATCGTTCAGGAGATTACGCAGGTCCGCCGCCGGATTCGCGCCGTCGCGATCGGTCCACACGACGATGTTGTCGATCGTCGAGGTGTGGCGCGCCTGTCGCAGATCGGCCGAGCGCGTGGTCAGGACCATCGAGCCGTCCGCCTTCACGATCAGGCATTGGAAGAAGCAGAAGCCGAACGTGTCGTAGCCGGTCAGCCAGTACATGCTCTCCTGTGCGAAGAGCAGCATCGCGTCGAGCTTGCGGTCGGCCATCTCGATGACCAGACGGTCGCGTCGCGCATCGAATTCAGTCTTTTCAAAGTGAAGCGCCATCAGCGGTCCTCCAGAACGATCGCCGAAATCTGGCGTCCATAGTCGGGCTCCTTGCGGTGCGTCGTGCGCCGGTAGGAGAAGAAATCATTTTCGTCGGCATAGGTGCAGCGGCCGATCATGCTGGCCTGAACGCCTGCGCGCGCGAGCCGATCGACCGTATAGCGGTTGAGATCGAACATGGCATGGCCGGCGGTGGGCGATGCTTCGAAATAGGCGGCATTGGCGGGGTCGGCCTGCGCGAAGCGCTCGACGAACTCGGGGCCGACCTCGTAGTTTTCCGGTCCGATCGAGGGGCCGAGCACAGCCGCGATACGGTGGCGTTTCGCACCGAGACTTTCCATCGCCTCGATCGTTGCCTCGAGAACGCCAGTGAACGCCCCTTTCCAGCCGGCATGGGCCGCGCCGATAACGCCCGCTTCGCCATCTGCATAGAGGACCGGTCCGCAATCGGCTGCGAGCACGCCGAGCGCCAGGCCGGGCCGATCGGTGACGAGCGCGTCAGCCTTGGGGCGCGGCGTGGAAAATGGTTCGGTCACGATGAGCGCATCCGCGGAATGAACCTGATACAGGGTCAGCAGGCGGTCTGCATCGACGCCCATCCAGGACGCGACACGACGACGATTCTCGGTCACTTTCTCAATCGCATCCTGCGAGCCGACACCGACGTTGAGGCCTTTGTAGATGCCTTCAGACACGCCACCCGCACGGGTGAAAAAGCCGTGCCGGATACCGCTCTCGCCGAATCTTTCCAGCACCGGAGACCGGATCGGTTCCAGTCGTACAGTCTCTAGCATGGGTCGTCTTGTCCCTTCAGGCCGTCCGTCCTCGCGGGCGTTTCGCCTTCTCGTCGTCTTGGCCGATTTGCGCGCGGATGGTGATGCACCGGCAGGGTCAAGTCAACTCTCCGGGCTCCCGCCGCGCCTGCCGCTGGGTGAGTGTCGGGTCGGCCGAACGAGGCCGATCGGCTGGTTTGCGGCGATCCGAACCCTATGCGATCTGCGGCAATTCGTGGTGCGCCGCATGCACAATCAGAACCTTGAAGAGCGTGCCCATCGCGTCAGGCGCGGCCAGCCTCTCGACCTCGGCGCGCAGCCGTTCCTGCGCCGCGTCGTCCTTGCCCGATCCCAGCATCCCAGCGCGCTCCAGCAGGCCTGCGCCGACCAGAAAATCGCCCTGTGTGATGATTTTCGTGGCGAGGCCGTGGCTCTGGGCGACGCGTGCCAGTGCGGTGAAATCCACGTGTGTGGTCAGGTCGGCTTCGCCGGGACTGGCCAGCACATCCTCATAGGCGTGGCGGCGCAGCGCCTGAAGCGTGTCACCGAATGGCGGTGCGGTATAGCCGTAGTCGATGAAAAGCCCGACGCCGCCATGGCTGCGGATATGACTGCCGATCTCGTCCATCAACGCTTCCCGCGCCGGAGAGATTTCGATGATCGAACCTTCTTCCGCCGCATCCGCGCCCGCCGGCAGCAGGGCTGCGTCTATGCCTGCCGCGCCGACCGCGAACTGGAGATCGTCTTTGTCGCTCATTGTCACCATGCGCTCACGCCAGCCGGCTTTCGTCTTTGCGAACTGTCGTGTCGGTATCGCGTCGAACAGTTCGTTTGCGACGATGAGCGAGGGGTTTGGCATGTCGCCCAGCACGGACCGCCATGTGATGGCGCGTGGCGCGTTGCGCAGCGTTTCCTGCTGCACCGCACGCAGACGCGGGCTGATCTCGATCATCGACACGTCGAGCTGATCGACGAAGTCCGCGTCGAGCTTTTCAAGCGTGCGCAGCATGTCAGACATCAGCGTACCCCGTCCGGGTCCGAATTCGGTCAGGTTGAAGGGAAGGGGGCGGCCGAGCGTATCCCAGGCAGCCCAACCCCAACTGGCGATCACCTCGCCGAACATCTGGCTGATTTCGGGCGCCGTCGTGAAATCACCCGAGGCGCCGAATGGCTCCCGCGTGGTGTAGTAGCCATGTTCCGGGTCGAACAGGCACGTCGCCATATACTCTGCGACCGATATGGCTCCGTCCGCTTGGATCAGTCGCGTGAGGCGCTTCTTCAGAGGGTTCATGGCGCTGCGGGTGCGGCGCGCTTTGCCCTCATCATAGCCCATACGCCCAAGAGCACCATCGGCACCGACAGGATCATGCCCATGGTGAGCCAGCCGCCCGCCAGATAACCGAGATGGGCATCGGGTTGGCGGAAGAACTCGACGAAGATGCGCGCCGCGCCATAGAACGCGATGAACGCGCCGGCGACGAAGCCGGGCTGCTTCAACTTCAATCCGGAATGCGTCAGCAAACGCAGGAGGATGAACAGCACAAGGCCTTCGAGCAGCGCTTCGTAAAGCTGGCTCGGGTGGCGCGGCTCCGGGCCACCATTCGGGAAGACGAACGCCCATGGCACGTCCGTCGTGCGTCCCCAGAGCTCCGAATTGATGAAGTTCGTGACGCGGACGAGGCCGAACCCGACGGGCGCGCTGGCCGCGATCGTGTCGAACAGGCTCCAGGCGCTGATGCCGCGCTTGTAGGCAAACGCGATCATCGCGACCGTGACGCCAGCGAGGCCGCCATGAAACGACATGCCGCCCTGCCAGACCGAGAAGATGTCCAGCGGGTTCGCCAGATAGCGCGCGAAATCGTAAAACAGGATGTAGCCAATGCGCCCGCCCAGGACGACGCCTGCGGCGGCCCAGATGAGAAAGTCATCGACGTGCTCGGGCGTCATCGGGGCTTTCCCGCCCGCCCAAAGCCGCTCGTCTGCCAGCAGCCGACGCGAATACCACCACGCGAAAAGGATCCCGATAACATAGCCGAGGCCGTACCAGTGAATGGCGAGCGGGCCGATCTGGACAACGACGGGATCGATGTTGGGGAAGGGCAGGGCGGCCAGAGGAAGCAGAAGTTCGGTCAAGGCTTGGTGTCCGTGCGCCGTTCAGGTGTCGCGACCATATGAGCCGCGTGCCGAATGAGGTCAAGACAAGCCGCGCCTGCGGCGTCGGATCGCCTTGCATTCCGTGGGACAGGCCACTACTTCGATAGGAAGAACGAGCGAGGCAAAGCCATGTCGACCGGACCAAACCGCATTCTTGATGAATTCGCAAAGCTGATGACCGATGCAGCGGGTGCAGCGCAAGGCGTTCGCAAGGAAGTCGAGACGGCGTTTCGCGGGCAGGCGGAGCGGGTGCTCAACTCCATGGACGTGGTTCAGCGCGAGGAGTTCGAGGCGGTGCGTGACATGGCGCTGAAGGCACGTGCCGAAAACGAGAAACTGGCCAAGCGTATAGCCGAACTCGAGGCCCAGTTGGGTGCGACCGCGCCAGACACGACCGAAAAGGCTTCTCCGAAGCCGCGCGCGAAAAAAATATCGTAAGTTTTCGGTTAACTTATCCACATCACCTGATGGCTGAAAAACGCTTTGCCGAGAGTCGCTTAGGCTCCGGCGTTGAATCAGGCTTTGAATCTCTATCCACACCGCAAATGCCCCAGCCTCCAAAAAGGGGCTGTTCACGCGACTCTGCATCAATACACTGAATTTGTTGCATGATTCGGGAACGTGATTTGGCGAGGCTCATGCACTGGACGGCGGGTCCCGGCTGAGCCTTGTATGTGTTGCTCGCCATCCAGTCTTCCTCAGTAGCTGATTTTGGTACCGCGTGCATTCGGACGGGATGCGCGTGATCGCCTCCTCTTGACCGACGGGAAGAGCTTCTTCATGAGCCTGCTTGAACTGGACGTAGCCCGAGACCTCCACCCGGTGGATGTCATCGAACACGTCGCGAACATGAATGACTGGTCGTTCGAGCGTACGGGGGACGACGAGATCGCCATTTCGGTGGCTGGCACGTGGACCGACTACCACGTTTCGTTTTCCTGGATGGAAGACTTCGAGGCGCTGCATCTGGCGTGCGCCTTCGACATCAAGGTGCCGGATAACCGCGAACTCGAAGTGATGCGGCTGTTGTCGCTCATCAACGAGCAGATGCTGTTCGGCCATTTCGACCTGTGGGAGCAGGAGGGCGCGATCATGTTCCGCCAGGCGCTTTTGCTGGCAGGAGGGGCCGAGCCCACCAGCCAGCAGGTCGAGGTGCTCCTGTCGAGCGCGCTCGAGGCCTGCGAGTGCTACTTCCAGGCGTTCCAGTTCGTCGTCTGGTCCGGCTCGACTGCGCGTGACGCATTGTCGAACGTGTTGTTCGAGACCCAGGGCTCCTGCTGACCATGAGCGACGAACGCAGCGCCGAAATCACCTATGCCGATTTCGAGAAGATCGACATCCGCGCCGGGACGATCATTACCGCCGAGCCGTACCCGGAGGCCCGCAAGCCTTCGATCAAGATCCAGATCGATTTCGGTCCCGTGATCGGCGTGAAGAAATCCTCCGCACAGATCACGCGTCACTACGAACCCGAGATGCTGATCGGGCGGCAGGTCATGGCGGTGGTGAATTTTCCGCCACGCCAGATCGGCAAATTCATGTCGGAAGTGCTCACGCTCGGCTTTCCAGACGAGCACGGCGAGGTGGTGCTTGGCGCCATCGACAAGCAGGTTCCGAACGGCGGCCGATTGTTTTAAAGCGCCGCTCCTGCCTGCGTTGCGAGCAAGCGGATAGGTATGAACGCTCCTGCATCCGAAGAAGATGATTACGTGGCCGGCAACCCACACTGGGCAGGCAGCGATCGCATGGTCGTTCTGACCGGTTGCTCGGGCTCCGGCAAATCGACGCTGCTTGCCGAGCTTGCCCGGCGCGGTGTCTCGGTGATGCCCGAGGCGGGCCGGCAGGTCGTGCGCGAGCAGATGCATCTTGATGGCGATGCGCTGCCGTGGACGGATGTTCTCAAATTTGCGGAGCTCACCGCGTCACGCGCCATGCATCAGTTCAACACGGCAAATCCTGGCAACAGTGCTGTCGTGTTCGACCGGTCGATCGTCGACCTCGTTTCGCATCTCGAATTGCTGCGGCTGGACGTGCCCCCATATCTGAACCGCGCATTGGACCTTTACCGCTATGCGCGGCGTGTTCTCGTCACGGCTCCCTGGCCCGAGATCTATGTGGACGATGGTGAGCGCAACAAGCCGTTCGAGACGGCACTGCGTGAATATGAGGGACTCGTCGAAACCTATCGCAGGCTTGGATACGATCTTGTCGAGGTTCCGCGCGGGGCCGTCGAGGAGCGTGCAGCCTTCGTCATGGCGCAGATCGCGCCCTGACGGTCAGCCGTCGATCTGCTCTTCCATGTAGTGCAAGGTGAGCTGGTACTGCGCCGTCAGCCGCTCCTTGGCGAGGTCGATATCGCCATCCAGCGTCGCCTCCATGATCAGCCGGTGCTCCTCGTTGGAGTCGCGGCGCGGATAGCTGCTCGTCATCGAAATGTATCGATAGCGCTCGGCATGATCCATCATTTCGTTGCAGAAGCCGATGAGCCAGGTCGAGCCGCACGCCGCGATCAGCGCTGTATGGAATGCGCGGTGCTTCACCTCCCATTCCGAATTGTCGCCGCCGTCTTCCGGGCGCTGTATCTTGGTGCGCGAGAGGCGATGGAAGGTGAGGACGATGTTGTCCTCCCATTCCTGGGTACGATGAAGAATCGATTCTTCCAGCGCCTTGGTTTCCAGCCAGCAGCGTGTCGTGACCAGTTCACGCAGGCGTTCGAGCGAGAGTTGCGGCACGAAGAAGCCGCGTTGGTCCTTGCGATCGACGAGATGTTCCGACGACAGGCGGTTGAGTGCTTCGCGCACGGGGTTTGCCCCGATCTGATAGCGCGCGGCGACCTGGTCGATTTGCAGTTTCTGGCCGGGCTTCAGTTTGCCCTTGAGAATATCCTGCCGCAACTGGCGATAGACGAGCGTCGCCGCCGTCGCCTTCTCGGAGGATATCTCTGTCCCTGCCAATGCACCGAGTGCCATCTTGCCTTGACCCACTACCCGCCTGTCGCCCCGCTTACACTGGATTTATGCCAGTAGACCAGCTTGCGCTCCAGCAGGACGACGCTCCAGAACAGCATGAGGCCGAAGAGGCTGAGGAAGATGATCAGCGAAAAGACCCGTGGCGTGTTGAGCTGCGAGGCGGCCACGCGGATCAATTCGCCGAACCCCTTGCCGCCCCCCAGAAACTCTCCGGTGATGGCGCCGGCCATGACGCCGACGGCGGCGATCTTCAGGCCGGTGAACATCTGGGGCATGCCGAGCGGGATCTTCATCTTGAACAGCGTCTGAAGCCGGCTTGCGCCCATGGTCCTGAACAGGGCACGCGCGTTTTCGTCCGCGGCATGAAGACCCGCAGCCGTGCCCACGACGATCGGAAACGTCGCGATGAAGGCCGCGAGCGCCACCTTGGACGAGATGCCGAAGCCCAGCCATGCGAGGAAGAGGGGCGCGAAAGCGACCTTCGGCATCGTGTCGATCGCGACGAGGTAAGGCAGGACCGCACGTTCACCGAATGCGAATTCGCCGACGATGACCCCGAGCGTGAAGCCGATAGCGAGCGCGATGGCGAAGCCGAAGATCACCTCCTTGATGGTGATCCACAGCGCGCCGAGCATGTAGCCGCCTGATACGAGGTTCGTGCCGACCGTGATGATGTCCTTGCCGGTTTCCCATGGGCCGGGCAGGATGATCGGCGAAACAAGCCCGGAAATATGAATGAGTTGCCACAGGCCGATGAATGCGATCATCAGGCCCGTCATGCCGATCGATCGCGGGATACGATCGATAAAGGTGACGTGTTCGCTCCACACTGTCGGTGGGCGCACGGCGCGGGGTTCGGGGATCACGGTCACAGGAATGCTCCCTTATCCAGTCGAGCTCTGATGCGACGCACATAGTCGCCGAATTTGGGGTCGGTCATCATGTCGAGGGTTCGCGGACGTGGAAGATCGATCTCGACCGTCTCGACGAACGTGCCCGGTCGCGGCGACATCACATAGACGGTGTCGGACAGGATCACCGCCTCCTGAATGGAGTGGGTGATCAGGAAGGCGGTCGCGTTACGCTTGGTGCAGATGCGCTGCAGTTCCATGTTCATGAAGTCGCGCGACAGTTCGTCGAGCGCACTGAACGGCTCGTCGAGTAGCAGCACGGCCGGCTGCGTGATCAGCATGCGGCAGATCGCGGCGCGTTGCGCCATGCCGCCCGACAATTCGCTGGGGCGACGGTTTTCGAAGCCCTTCAGGCCGACCAGATCGAGCAGTGCCAGCGCATCCGCGTGCTTAGCCTTCGCCGCCGCCTTGCCGTCGCGGATTTCGATCGGCAGAACGATGTTCTCGAGCGTCGTGCGCCACGGAAACAGCGTCGCCTGCTGGAACATCATGCCGATGTCGGCGCGCGTACCGGTGACCGGCGTTCCCTTGAGATAGACGCCGCCTTCGCTGGGCGGGATCAGTCCGGCCATGATCTTGAGAAGGGTGGACTTGCCGCAGCCGGAAGGCCCGATGACGGACGAGAAACTTCCTTCGGTCAGCGTCAGGTCGACATGATCGAGCGCGCGTAGGTTGCCGCGGACATAGCTTTTCGCCACGCGGTCGAGTTCGTAGACGGGCCGGCCTTTCTGGCCGGCCGTCGCTTCTTCTATCCGCTGGATGGCGGTCATTCGGCGTTCCACGCTTCCACGAACTGGTTCGTGTACGCTGCTTCGAGATCGTCGAGCGGGGCCGGCAGCGCGCCGGTTTCAACAGCACTTTCGTGCCACATCTGCCAATGTTCCGGCGGCTGGTAGCCAAAGCCGTTCGACATATCGAGCGGCGTAACGCGATCCTGGATCGCGGCCAGCAGGGACGCTGCAAACTCGCGGTCCTCGCCCTCCTGGGGATTGCCCGCGGCGGCGTGGTCGAGCACCTTTTCCTTGTTGGCGGGATCGAGCCCGAATTTGGTGCCCTTCACGAGCGCCTTGCCGAACGCCTCGATCACGTCCGGCTTTTCTTCGAGGTAAGCCCGCGTGACGGCCCATCCATTGCCGAAGAAGGAAAGATACTCATCCGGCGTGATTTCGCGCAGCGGAATTCCGCGGGACTGAATGATAGCCGCGTCGCTGACTGCCGCGGCGTAGGACTGCACTTCGTCGTTGAGGAACGCCGCAGCCGCCGTGCCGCCGTCGCCGACGGCGAGGAATTCGTAATCCGTGCCTTCCGTGAGCCCGGCGCCCGACAGGATCGCGCGGCTGAATCCGACCTCGGCGCCATCCGCCGTGCCGACACCCACGACAGTGTCCTTGAGCTGGGATGGTTCCTGAACCTCGGATTCGTCCTTCACGACGAGGCCGAAGATGGATTTGGGGAACTGGTTGTAGATGAAGACGACATCCTCGCCACGCGAGCGCGCGCCAAGCAGGGGTCCGGGACCGGGATTGCCGATCTGTGCCTGTCCGGCCGCCAGCGATTGCAGCACCGATGCAGATCCGTTGACCGCCTCCAGCGTCACGTTCAGTCCGGCTTCCTCGAAATAGCCCTCGCCGATCGCGACGTGGAAGGGAAAGTTGTTGATCGCGGACGGGTTCGGAACCACGACCGTGATGTTCTCTTGAGCGTAGGCGCTTGCAGCGCCGCCGAGCGACGATACGGTGAGCGCAAGCGCCGCAAATACGGTGCGGGCCAGACCGGGACCTGTGGTCATGTCGTTTCCTCCCTGTTTGCTGCCAGACCTCCATCCGGCAATCGCTCATAATCTACATTTTTGCCGATGACTGTCAAAAACCGATTTTGACGGCTTCGACATGGGATTTTGTGCAGCGCGGCATGGCAAGCTTGTCGAGGAGCCGGCGCAAATGCCTTCAGAAACCGGAAATTCTAGGCAGTATTAGAGGTATGAACCCATAAGCAGGCTGGTTTTGCGCTGCACCAATATATCGATGGAACTGCAAAACATACAGGATCGTAGATTTTTTCGTGCGAATGCCGTTTCGATGTGCTTTATGTGCCGCCGAAATGATTCAACCAAGGAGGAGAGCATGGCGAGCAACGGATTTGTCATCGAGGCGCCAGAGCAGGCGAGCATCGCGGTCGATGGAAGCAGTGAGCGCTTTCCCGTCCGGCGCATCTATTGCGTGGGCCGGAACTATGTAGCGCACGTCCGTGAGATGGGCGGAGACGAGGAGCGCGACCCGCCGATCTTCTTCCAGAAGCCGACCGACGCGGTCATCGACAGCGGCTCGACCGTTCCCTACGCCACCATCACGGAAAACTTCCATCATGAGATGGAGATGGTGATTGCGCTCAAGTCCGGCGGCTACAACATCGCCGAGAAAGATGCGCTCGATCACATCTGGGGTTATGGCGCATCGCTCGACATGACGCGCCGCGACATTCAGGGCAGCGGCAAGCCGTGGGAAATCGCCAAGTCGTTCGACCAGTCGTGCCCCTGCGGGCCTCTGTCGCCGGTGGAGAAGGTCGGCCACATCTCGAAGGGTGCGATCAAGCTGACCGTGAACGGCGAGACGACGCAGGAATCCGACATCAGCCTGCTCATCTGGCGCGTGCCGGAAATCATCGCGAACCTCTCGACCTATTTCGAATTGAAGGCCGGCGACATCATCCTGACTGGCACGCCGCATGGCGTCGGGCCCGTGAAGCCGGGCGATACGCTCGTCGGCACGATCGATGGGCTTCAACCGCTTTCGATTACGATCGGTAAACGGCCGGCCTGATCTGGCCTGAAGGGTTCGGCCCTGCGTTTTGCGGGGCCGATCAGGCGGCCATGGCGTTACGCCGGAATGCGGATCACGGCGCGCAGCCCACCCAGCGGGCTGTCGTCCAGCGTGATGTCGCCGCCATGGCTGCGAGCGATGTCACGTGCGATGGAAAGACCCAGTCCCGTGCCCGTTGCGTCCTGATTGCGGGCCGCGTCCAGGCGCACGAAGGGCTTGAACACCTCTTCGCGCTTGTCCGCGGGGATGCCTGGCCCGTCGTCATCCACCAACACCACCAAAGAACCATCGGCATGTGTTGCGTCGATATCGACCGTTTTGGCGTAGCGGAACGCGTTGCCGATCACATTCGACAAGAGCCTCGCAAAGGCGTTCGGACGCACCACCACGTCCGGGCTTCCCGTAAGTGACGTGGTGAGCGTTCTCTTGCGCAGCTTCGCTTCCTCGGTCAGTTTCTCCAGGAACGCCTGCAGGTCGAGCTCGCCTGCGTCCTCTCCCGACTCGCCGCGCGCAAACGCCAGATAGCCCTCCAGCATCGACTGCATGTCGTCGATATCCTGGTCGAGCGCCTCGCGGTCCATTTTCGCGCCGCCCAGCGCGAGCTGCAGCTTGAAGCGCGTCAGGATGGTGCGCAAATCGTGGCTGACGCCTGTCAGCATCGCCGTCCGCTGTTCGATCTGGCGTTCAATGCGCTCGCGCATGAGAATGAAGGCGGCGCCCGCGCGGCGCACTTCGTCCGCGCCGCGCGGGCGGAAGTCGGTCGGCATGGGCCGTCCCTTGCCGAAACTCTCGGCTGCCTCGGCGAGGTGCAGGATCGGCCTGATCTGGTTGCGCAGGAAGGCGATCGCGATGGCGAGCAGAACGAGCGACGTGCCCACCATCCACAACAGGAAGATGTGCGTGTTGGAGGCATAGGTGTGGCTGCGCCGCGCAAACACGCGCAACACCTTGTCCTCCAACTGCACACGGATTTCGACGATGTTGGAATTGCCGACCGTATCCAGCCAGAACGGGCGGTTGATCTGGCGCGTGATCTGCTCGCTCAGAGACTCGTCCAGAACGGAAAAGAACGGCTTCGGGCCGGGCGCGGGCAGGGGATCGGGAGGCAGGATGTCGACCTTCATCTGAAGGCGATCCTGCGCGATGCGGATGACGTCGGCGTAGTTGTCGCCCGGCGGATAGGTCTCGATCATGTCGATGACCGCCGCGATATCGCGCGTCACGGCGGCCGACAGGCGTACCGTCACCGTCTGCCAGTGGCGTTCCATGAAGACGAAGGCGATGACCGACTGAAGCAGGAGCATGGGCGCGATCACGATGATCAGCGATCGCGCGTAGAGCCGCTTCGGCAGATAGCGCGCTACGGCACGCCACAGCTTGCCGAACCCGCCCGACCCGCGTGTTTGCGTGCGCGGCAGCGCGTCTGGATGGCCGGCCCCGTCCTGGTCGATCATGTCGGAAGTCGCCATCAGCCCTTTCCGGAACGCGTCAGACGCGTCCGCCCTTGCCCTTTCAGTCTATTCCACACTGAGCCTGTAACCAACACCGCGCACCGTCTGAAGCCAGACGGGGTTGGAGGGATCGCGCTCGATCTTCCTGCGCAGGCGGTTGATCTGGACGTCGATCGTGCGTTCGCCCACATCGGCATCGGAGCCGACGAGTTCGTGGCGCGGGATCGTGTCGCCCGCGCGCTCCGCGAAGATCGCGAGGATTTCCTGTTCGCGATCGGTGAGCTTCAGAATCTCGCCGCCGCGCTTGAGTTCGCGCCGCGCGATCTGGAACGTGTATGGACCGAAAACGATCTGCTCGACCTTCGGCGTCGGCTGCGGTCCGCCGCGGCGCAGGATGTTGTTGAGCCGCAGCAGGAGTTCGCGCGGATCGAACGGCTTGGGAAGATAGTCGTCCGCACCAGCCTCGAGGCCCGCGACCCGGCTGTCGGTTTCAGACAGCGCGGTCAGCATCAGGATGGGGACGGTCTTGTCCTGCCGCAAAGCTTCGGTGAGTTGCACGCCGGTTTCGCCGGGCATCATGACGTCGAGCACGATCAGGTCGAAATCGAGCCCCTCGAGCTTGCGTCTCGCCTCGGCGGCATTGCCCGCGACGGTGACGCGATAGCCGTTCTCGCTCAGGAACTGTTTGAGCAGGGTACGGATGCGCGTGTCGTCATCCACGACCAGCAGGTGAGGGGCGTCATCGCCCGGAACGGTCGCATCTTGCGTCATCGACAGTGTGTCCTTCGTCTCAAGAACCGGATCGTGGTGCCCCAAGCGCCCGAACTCTAGCCTGCCTCGCGCTGGTGGTCATCCCGATAGTCGGCGCTGCCCACGCCTGTCTGCGCGCGCGCCTCCGGATTCACCATCCCGATCAGGAACCGCTCGATGGCGGCGCGGTCCGTCGGCGCGGCCTCGGCCAATGCCGCAGCGATGCGGCGGGACTGTGGCGCGGCGAGCGCCAGCGCCAGTTCGCGGCCCCGCGCGGTCGGGTAGAGTTCGCGCTGACGCCTGTCGCGCGGCCCCTGCACCTGCACGATATGGCCGGTGTCGATCAGTTGCTTGAGGACGCGGGCCAGGCTCTGCTTCGTGATCTTGAGCACGTCGAGCAGTTCGGCGACCGTCAGGCCGGGGCGTCGATTGACGAAGTGGACGACGCGGTGATGTGCGCGGCCGAAGCCGTACTCCTCCAGAATCTGGTCCGGATCGGACGTGAAGTCGCGATAGGCGAAGAAGAACAGTTCGATCACGGCAAAGTCGATGCCGTCCTCGCCGCTCAGCGGTGCCTTGATGGGGTCGTCTTGGTGGTTTTCGATGCCCGTCATGACGCGTAGCCTAGCCCGTTCCCAAATTTATGTCAGCCTTGTTGACTTATATTTTTGGCATGGTAATTTTTGCCAATCTTTCGAGCCCAATGCGAACGAAAAGACAAGGAAGTTGCCGGTTTTCCGTTACTTCCTTCACCTCTTCCCGCTTTCGGACTAAAAAGTGCGATCAAGCGCATGCCGTAGGTCATAGCGCACGACGCTTCGAACAAGAACAGGGCGTCTTGCCCATAGGGAGAAATCGATGGCATCCGTTCCTTTCGACCAGCTTGATGGTCACATCTGGATGAATGGCGAATTCGTCAAATGGGCGGACGCCAAGATTCACGTACTCACGCACGGCCTGCATTATGCAAGCGCCGTGTTCGAGGGCGAGCGCGCCTATGGCGGCGAAATCTTCAAGCTCAACGAGCATACGCAACGCCTGCACGAATCCGCGCGCTTGCTGGGCTTCACCATCCCTTACAGCGTTGACGAGATCGACGATGCCTGCCGCAAGCTTCTGAAGATGCAGGGCTTCCAGGATGCTTATGTGCGCCCGATCGCGTGGCGCGGCTCGGAGATGATGGGCGTCTCTGCGCAGAACAACCGCATCAACTGCGCCATCGCGATCTGGCAGTGGCCGAGCTACTTCGACCCGGAGCAGCGGCTCAAGGGTATCCGCCTCGACATGGCGGAATACCGCCGGCCCGACCCGCGCACCGCGCCGTCAAAGTCGAAGGCCGCCGGCCTCTACATGATCTGCACGCTCTCCAAGCATGCGGCCGAGTCCAAGGGTTATGCCGATGCGTTGATGCTCGACTGGCGCGGCCAGGTTGCGGAAGCGACCGGCGCCAACGTCTTCTTCGTCAAGGACGGCAAGCTGCATACGCCAAAGCCCGACTGCTTCCTCGACGGAATCACGCGCCGCACGGTGATTGATCTCGCGAAGGCGCGGGGCATCGAGGTGGTCGAGCGCGCGATCATGCCGGAAGAGCTCGAGGGCTTCGAGCAGTGCTTCCTGTCCGGCACGGCGGCAGAGGTGACGCCGGTCTCGGAGATCGGACCTTACCGCTTTACCGTCGGCGATATCTCCAAAACGCTGATGAACGACTACATGGCCGAAGTGCAGCCCAAGCACGCTGTCGCCGCCGAATAGCCGTCGACTTCAGGAACTTCAGCAAAAAGCGGTCCCCAGGGCCGCTTTTTCTCTTGTGCACGACGGCTCTGCGCATTTGACTTTCGTCTAATTGAGGCCCTCATCTTGGATGCCGGCAGCATGCCGGTTCATCGGAGGGAATGACAATGGACGCACTTCTTCCCATTATCATACAGATCGTGACGGGAATCATCGGTGGCCAGGCCGTAGGCGCGGCCGTCAAACAGGCCGCGATGGGGCAGCTCCCCAAGATATTGAGCGGAGCGATCGGCGGCGTGGCAGGCGGCCAGATACTCGGCGCGCTCATGGGCGGTGATGCCGCCACGGGCGGTGCTTTGGGCGGGATGCTCGGAGACGTGGTCGGCGGCGCCGGCGGCGGCGCGATCCTGACGGGCATCGTCGGCGCGATCATGGGGTCGATGAACAAGCGCTGAGGCCGAGGCTGAATCGATCAGAGGAGGCGGTCTTCGGGTCGCCTTTTCCCTTTTGGCGCGGCGGTGTCGGGTGGACGTGGCAGGACCTTGCCTCTATCTGGATGGCTGAAAAAGGAGCTATCCCATGGGTGAACTGAGAGCGGGCATCATCCCGGTGACGCCATTCCAGCAGAACTGCACGATCCTCTTCGACGAAGCGGAGAAGCGGGGCGTGGTGGTCGATCCCGGTGGCGATGTCGATCAGATCCTGTCTGTCCTGAACGATAACGGCCTCACCATCGAAGCGATCTGGATCACTCACGGCCACATCGACCATGCCGGCGGCGCAATGGATCTGAAGGACGCGCTGGGTGTCGAGATCATCGGACCGCACGAGGCAGACAGGCCGCTGCTGGAACGCCTCGAAACGCAGGCCCAGATGTTCAACATGACCGGTGCGGTGCGCAATTGCGTGCCCGATCGCTTCCTGAACGAGGGCGAGACGGTCTCCTTCGGTGAACACGCGTTCGAAGTCCTGCACTGCCCAGGCCACGCGCCGGGCCATGTCGTGTTCTACAACCGCGCCGCGAAATTCGCCCATGTCGGGGACGTGCTGTTCCAGGGATCGATCGGCCGCACCGATTTGTTCGGCGGCGACCACGCGACGCTGATCCGATCGATCAAGGAGAAGCTCCTGCCGCTGGGCGACGATATCGGGTTCATCTGCGGCCACGGGCCGGGCAGCCGGTTCGGCGATGAGCGACGCGGCAATCCATTCCTCGTCGGTGAGGAAACGGCGTAGCGCCGACCCCAGCGCCCCGATCGGGACGCGACGACTGTGTGAGGCGGACCGAGGCCGCGTCAGCGGCCGCAGTCACGTAGGTGTATCGCGTTCATTGCCGGGGTCAGTTCGCCACGCAGAAGTGCCTGATCCCGTCATAGCCCATGAAGGTGCCGCTCCGCGGATCGAACGAGCGGTAGCGGTCTCCGCAATAGCGATACCATTCGCGGGTCCAGGGCTCGAAGCTCGCGTAAGGCTCGACATAGACCGGCTGCTCGTAGACGCGAACCGGAGGTTCATAGTAGCGAACCGGCTCCTCGTAGACGGGAGCGGGCGCATAGTACGGATCGTCATATCGGTAGACGACGTCGGGCCGGCGGTTGGCGCCGGCGATCAGCGCGCCGGCAGCGAGGCCGAGCACGCCGGCAGCGACCAGTTCGCCGCCATTGACGCGATGATGGCGACGATGATCGGCGCTTGCGGGGAGGGTGGCGGTCAGCGCCGTGGCGGCAACGAGTGCGGAAATGGCGGCAGTTTTCACAACGCGGTTCATCGTTCTTGCTCCTGGCCGGTACGAACCAAAGACCATTACCGGCGTTCGAAGGAAAATTTATGTCTCCCTTGATGAACGGGCGCTGAACGGCCGATCACACTGCGCAACAGCCGGAAACCTGCGCGTGCGGGGCTCTATGCGTGATGAGCCGCATAGGGGTTCATCACGACGGGTTGAATCAGCCGACAGTCAGGTTGATCGCTTTCGGTCCCTTGCCGCGCTTGTCCGGCTCGGTTTCAAACGTGACCTTCTGGCCATCTTCGAGACCTTGCAGGCCGGAAGCCTGGACGGCCGAGATGTGGACGAAGACGTCCTTCTCGCCGTCATCGGGCGTGATGAACCCGAAACCTTTGGCGTGATTGAAGAATTTCACAGTTCCGCTCTGGGGCATGGGAAGCTCCTATCTCCCAATGGTGATTGCTTTGCGGGTGTCGGTCCCGCTCAAACTCGTGCCTTTACTGGGGGAGAAGAAACAGTATCCGTCGCCGCGGGGCCTTGCCAAAACCCTCTTGTCTCGCGGTCGTCCCGATGAGCCATGCCAGTCATTGATTTGCAATTTAGAGACTGCACTGGGGCATCCTATTCCAGTCTCCGGGCCGGCAAACGCCCGAACAGCCAAAACTGTCCTTCATTTTTTTCGCATCGGCAAGCAAAACATTCGTGACGCAAGGTCGATCATATGACGGGGGTGGAACTTTACCATCGCGATTCAAGTCTGCTGGGCCATTGGTCCCGGCCGGCAGAGACTATTCCATCAGCCGCCTTGCAACGAATGGTTGGAAGAACACGAGTTCCGAGAAGGTATGATCGACGACGTCGCTCGGCTCGTTGCGGGTTGACTGATAGGGTGCCACGTCGCGGCGGAATATGGCGCCTGGAAAGCCCGCACTGGACTGTGCCTCGAACTCGAGAAACGCCAGCCGGTAGCGCAGCAGATGCCGTGCGATCGGTCCGAGCGCGTCCCTGATCAGGGTTTTGTCCCTGGCCAGGATCAGCCTCGCGCCCGGCGCGCCCCGCCGACGCGTCGGCGCAAAGATCACCGGGCTGAGCGACGTGTCGATCTCGACGGCGCCGCAGATGCAGCCGAGCTCGGCGTGACCAGTGAGCAGATCCGTATGGGCATCGGACAGGCGCAGCGGCGGTATCGCCTTCAATGGCACGAACCGCGCGCGCCGCGACGGCAGAAGTGCCGCCACGGGAAGCGGTATGAGAACGGACCCTTCGGACAGGTTGGTGAAGCCGTTCTTCAGATTGATCTGCCGCATGGTTGGGCTGGCGGTCAGGTCGGTGTATTCCACCGCACCGTCAGCAACCAGGCGGCGCATGGCCAGCGTTGCCTGCCACTGGTGCGCCTGCTCCAGATAGAAGCAGGCGATGTTCACGGCGAGATGCGGCTCTTCGTCGAAGGCGGTGCGCGTGGCGGGGATCGTCAGGCATATGCCGACCGGCTTGTCTCCGGCGATCAGGAACTGGCCGACCGGACGGCCGGGCATCGTCTCGCCATGCGCGACCAGCTTCAGGAGCGAGGTGAGCCACATATCGCGCGACCGTGTCGGAAAGCCAGCCGCGAGGAGATCGGCAGCAAGATCGGTGTCGTCCGCATCGATGGGGCGCAGCTTCATGGGTTGTACCGCATGCTGAGAGGTCCGGCCCTTGTGCTTCAAGGCGTCAGGCCGATCTCACGCAGCCGAGGAGAGGGGTGCTCCGGCCGTCGCGGCCAACAGCGTCGCCGCGACGAGGCTTTCGAGTTCGCCCAGCGTGTCGATGCGCGTGATGTCGAAATCGTCGCTGGCGAGATCGACGCCATAGTCGCCTTCGAGTTGCGCCAGAACCTCGGCTGCGGCAAGCGAGTCCAGCCTTCCCGTCGAGAACAGCGGTTCGGTCTCGCTGATCGACGTCACGCCGCGCTCCGACAGGATCGCGAAAATGGTTGCACGGACGCGCTCGCTCGCGAACTGCGTGGTCATTGGATTGTCTCCGCAAAGGATGGTTTCTGGGTCTCGATCGTCTTCCGTACGCCTTCCTGCAGGCGGTCCGCAAGCGCGCGCCGGTCGACCTTGCCGTTGACGTTAACCGGGAGTGTATCGACGATCTGGATGCTGCCCGGCACCATGTAGCGCGGCAGGGTTTTCAGAAGCGTCTCCGTCACCACGTCGGGCTGAAAGCTGCTGACGCAGAAGCCGACCAGCCCCTGTGCCGACCCGTCGATGACGGGCCACGCCACGACCGCGACCATGTCGCACTGCGCGGCCTGGCGTAGATGCATCTCGACTTCCTCGAGCTCGATGCGGTTGCCCTTCAGCTTGATCTGATTGTCGATGCGGCCGAGATGGTGGAGCGTACCGTCGCGATCACGAAAGCCCAGATCGCCCGTCAGATACCAGCGCTTTCCCCTCACATCGCGGAAGCGGTCCGCAGTCTGCTCGGGCGCGTTCAGATAGCCGGCGGCGAGCTGTGGACCGGAAATCGCAATCTCGCCTGGTTCGCCATCGGCAACCACCGCCTGTTCGGTGTCGAAGATCGCGACATCGATCGTGTCGAAGGCCGCGCCGAGCGCCATGATGTTCCGGCTTTCAGTGACCACCATTGGATCGGTAACGCGCTGGCGTGTGACGACAACCGTCGCTTCCGTCGGCCCATAGATGTTCTCGACCACGCCGTTGGGCGTCGCAGCCGCCCATTCGCGGGCGATGCTTGCGGGCAGGGGTTCCCCGCAGAACTGGGACACGCGAAGGCTCGGGAACATGCCCGGCTTGAGCGCGCCACCCTTCTGCATCATCGCCGCGAGTGTCGGCACGGACAGCCAGGCCGTGATCTCGCGGGACCGGATGAAGCGCGCGGGCGCGAGCATCTCCAGCGCCGAGAGAACGTGAAGCGACGCTCCTGCCTCGACGCAAAGGAAAAGGTCGTGCACCGACAGGTCGAAGGTGATGTCGCATGTCTCCGCGATGCGATCGTCCGGCGTGAAGCCGGTCCACTTGCGCGCCTGCTTCAGATAGCTGTGAACCGCGCCCGCGGAGACCATGACACCCTTCGGCATGCCCGTGGTGCCAGACGTGAACATGATGTAGGCGAGGTCGTCGGATGCGACCGAAACCGGCTCAATGAGCGCTTCGCAGTCGAGCGCGCCGAGGCGGGTGACGGTCTGCGCCAACCGTGGCTCGATCCGGCGCGCCGCGTCCGCGATGACGATTTCCGCGGGTGCGGCATCGAGCACGGCCGGTGTCAGCAGCGCCGCTCCTTTTTCATCGACCACCAGGGCATCGAGTTCGAGCATGCGCAGCAGCGCGGCGATGCGCTCTTCCGGCCATTTCAGGTTGATGGGCACATAGGCCGCACCTGCGAGCGCCGCGCCGAGGATGCCGGCATAGGCCTCCATGCTTCTCGTGCCGAGAATGCCGACTCGGCCTGGGCGGCCTGCCTTGAGAAGATGCGTTGCGAGGCGACCGGCCAGCGTTCCCATCTCGCGGTAGGTGCGCGATGAGCCGCTGTCGGCATAGCAGATGCGTTCGCCGTGTTCATGCACGGACCGGTAAAACCCGGCTGCGATGTTGTACGTCTCGCTCATGTCGAATCCTGCCCAATCCAGTCGCCATGAAAGGATACCCGCAGTTCGACAATGACCGTTCCGTCATGGCCCTGTCAAAGTTGAAGCTTCTTTAACCTTAATGCGGCGTGCGCCGCGAACCGCTGTCCACGACCACCTTTCGATAGAGATGCCACGTCGCGTGGCCGAGGACCGGAAAGACGACGACGAGGCCGGCAAAGAGCGGGAGGCTGCCGATCGCCAGCAGGCCCGCGACCATCAAGCCCCAGACGGCCATCGTCACGGGATTTTCCATCACCGCGCGCGCCGACGTCTGCATCGCGGCCCACGCCCCCACATCGCGGTCGAGGAGCAGCGGGAAGGCGATCACCGTGGCGGTGAGGACGACGACGGCGAAGACCAAACCGATCGCGTTGCCGATGACGATCAGAAGCCAGCCTTCGCGCGTGCCAAACACCTGATCGGCAAGTGCAGCGATCGATTGCGGTATCTCGGGCCCGAAAAGCAAGGTGTGCAGACCCTGCGCGACAAGCAGCCAAGCTATGAATACGGCAACGAGCAAGGCGCCCACGGCGGCGATCGACGGCAGTGCCGGGGAGTGTCTCAGCGCCAGGACGTGACGCCATGAGGTGTCCATGCCGCGCTCGCGCCGACGGCTGATCTCGTAGAGGCCGATGGCCGCGAAAGGTCCCAGCAATGCGAAACCGGACGCGAGCGGAAACAGCAAGGGCAGGGCGTTGGCGCCCGATGTCCATGCCGCCAGCACGACACCGATGACCGGATACAGGATGATGATGAAGATCACCTGGGACGGCTTCGCCAGAAAGTCGCTGTAACCCGCGCGCAGGCAATCGTAGAGATCGCCGATTTCAATGTGACGCACATCGGGATGGGCGGGTGCTCCGTCGGCACCTGCGATCACGTGGAAATTCGTCATGACCTGCAACTCCCTTTTCGTGGGAATGGTCATGCACCCCAGCAGCCGGGCCAGCTATGGACGAGGCGCGGTCGCTGCGGACACACAACCCTCAAGCCATCATCATACACCAAGCGGGGGCATTGTCGCGCCGCGTTGCATCGCCTGATCGGTCGATGCCAGGCTTGGCTGGTCTGAAAGGGCCGGAGTGCCCCGAGATCTGATGCTCGTCGATCCCTGCTGGCCGCTTCGGCTACATCTATCTGGACCATAGCAACAAGGCCTTGTGTCGCAGGCAATTCCATGCAATCAATACATACGTTCGGGCATTTGCTGACCCGGAGACTGGACCGTTGTTGGACGACCTTTCCCCGACATTGTGAACTCTCGACGATCGCGATCCTGAGCATGTTGCCCAGACGCAGCTTACAGTAGGGAATAGGAGCTTTTCCCAAATGGCCCAGACCGGCACCGTAAAATTCTTCAATGCAACCAAGGGCTTCGGCTTCATCACGCCTGATGGCGGCGCGAAGGACGTTTTCGTCCACATTTCCGCTGTCGAGGCGTCTGGCATGCGCACCCTCGTCGACGGCCAGAAGGTTTCCTTCGACGTCGAGCCGGACCGCATGGGCAAGGGCCCCAAGGCCGTGAACCTGTCCGCAGGCTGATTGCCGCTCGCCAGTTCGCTGGCGCTTGAATATTGAAGGGGTGGCGCGAGCAATCGCGCTGCCCTTTTTGTTGTTGGGCGGCTTGGTTTGTACGCCGAGAGCGTTCTGACGGCATGCTTTTAGGGTTCCGGATCTTGTCATGAACGTCAGCAGATTGCGGATAGCACGGCCGATTGCGGGGCCAGGACGTGGAAAGATGGGGGTTTCCGCCTCCTGAGGAGGTAAAATCGATCAAGAATTGTAACTGACGCTGCGTCAACCCTGAATCTCGTGATCGCGGCCTTGATGCAGTCGATATTGGGCATAAGCTGAAAGTCGAAGGGCAAAGACCCAAAATGTAGGCGGTACGAAGAATGCCGCTCGAAATAGGGAGCAGGACTATGTCATCGGCCATGTATTTCCGAAATCCGAAGTCGCAGTCGGTTTTCGCTCCCAGCGAGATCGCCAGCATGGAATCCGTGGTGGACGCTGTCTGCCTGGAACTCGGAGTGACCCTTTCCGAAAAAGCGCGGCGCAAGGCCGTGGCCCAGCGCGTCATCGCAGCCTATGAGCGCGGCAACAGGTTGCCTCTGAACATGGTCAGCGCCGGACTGGCGGAGTGCCACGTCTGACAACCGTCCCCTTATCCAAATTAATCCCGGCTTGAGCGCCGGCTGATTACTGGCGCGGTATGGTCTGGCTTGATCGGTTCACTGTCCGCACGGTGCAACGATCTCCGACATGGCGATGCGTCACCATATCTCCATTGATACGATGGGTGCGCACATCGCGGTGGCAATCGGCATATTGCCGTCGTTGCTGAACGCGCTCGCGGGGCCGCTCGAAATGATCGCGATCGCGATTCCGGTAAGTGTTCGTGCCTTGAGCCTGCACCATCACGACAGGCATCGAAACCTCGGGTGCCGGGGTTTTCGTGAGCGACATCGCGCTCCCGTCCGATGCTGAAGCGAGAAGGAGCGAGGCTGCGACTGCTAGGGTGATCGAAGACATCTTCATCATCACAACAGATGGCGCTGCGACCCGCCATGGTCAACCTGTGGTTGGCCCTCAGGACAAGCGAGGCGGTGGATAGCCCGACCTATGGTTAGGAAATGATTGAGGCGGGGCATCGCGCTCAGGAAACGCCGGGATAGCGGTCGGCCTTGAGGATGCGGGCGAGGTGAGCCGCATTCGAGGCCGCCATCGTCAATGTCTGCTCGACCTTTTCGGGAATACTCTTGAGGTCCTTATAGTCCGTCGATCCCATGGCTTCGCCGACCCAGTAGCAGCCGGCATTTGCGGGGATCGTGAACCCGACATCAGACAGCGCCTGAAAACACGCCGCGTGGCAGTGATGCGCGCCGTCCTCGTTGCCGACGACAGCCACAAGCGCGACCTTACCTGCCGCAGGCATGCGATCCGCATCGTCCGTTTCCGACAAGAAAGCGTCGAGCCGTTCGAGCACCCGTTTGGCGACGGACGAAGGCTGTCCCATCCAGATCGGCGTGCCGAGGACGAAGATGTCGGCGGCCACGATCCTGTCGCGAATGGCAGGCCAGCCATCGCCGTCACCCATATCGGACAACACGCCAGGCTTGATGTCATGGTCGAGGGCACGAACGCTCGAGCCGCTGACGCCATGCTTGGCAAGCTGCTCGAGGAGATCGTTGATCATCTTGTCGGTTGAAGAGGTTTCGTCGTCTGACGAGGACTTGAGCGTACAATTGATCGCAAAAGCCGAGAGCGCGCTGGCTGCCATTTCGGTCTCCGGTGCTGCTGGATCTGGCTGGTTATCAGCCTGATTGTTAACGTATGGCAGCAGCGGAGGTTGCCTGATCTCAGCGTTCCGAATCATCCTCGTCCATGCGGCACCTGTGCTGCTGCAGGAACTGTTCGAGTTGCTCCGTCGACATCAGGCTCACATGCAGTCTGATGTAGCCGATACAGCTATCGCGAGCGAGTTCATCCGCCGGCTGCCGAGCTTCGGCCGTGTGCGGAAGAGGGAGTGTCGCGCTGAGCGACACCACTGCAACCCCAACCGAAAGCGCTAGCGCAAGCGCTATCGAGACATGATGCATATGGGAATTCCGGACCGTTCAATGGGAGGATGGACTGTGGACGACACATCAACAACGCCCCTAAAGGTCTATGGTTCGGCTTTTCCTCAGCGCAAGGCAGGCATGGTTAACTGGGTTCAAAACCCCAGAAAACGACCGCTCTCCCGGTCGCTACCGTCCCGGCCTGCCGGTCTTGCGCGACCGACGCGATTCCTTCCGGACATCGGCAGGATCTTCGTACGATCCCGCGCCCGCCTTGTTTCGCTTGACCGCTTTCGCATCGTCCGCGGGCTTGTCGGGCACCTTGCCCGGGAGCGGCTTTTCAGTGCGCCGCACGGTCATCTCGTCGAGATCGTTCTTTCGGAATTTTGACGCTCCGGCGGGAACCGCATGGTCGCCCGACGTGCCCATCTCGTCGAGAGCCGGCTTGGCGAAGAGCGAGGTCTCGTCGACGGTGCGATGGCGGGCGCGGCCCTTGTTGTGCTTGCCCTTTTCGCGGCCGGAAGCGGGGCTCTGCATTTCGACCTCGCGCGCGAGGGGATCGTCGGAGATCGCCAGCTCCATCTCGCGCAGGCGCTTGACCTCGTCGCGCAGCCGGGCTGCCCGTTCGAAATCCAGGTCCGCGGCGGCGTTGCGCATTTCCTTGTCGAGATGCTCCAGATGCGCCTTGAGATTGGCGCCGACCATCTGCCCGTCTTTCGTGACGTTCGAGATGTCGGGCCGGACATGGTCTCGCTCGTAGACGGACGACAGGATGTCGCCGATGTTCTTCTTGATGCTTTCGGGCGTGATGCCGTGCTCGGTGTTGTAGGCTTCCTGCTTTTCGCGCCGGCGGCTGGTTTCAGCCATCGCGCGTTCCATCGAGCCGGTGATGTTGTCGGCATAGAGGATGACCTTGCCGTCGACGTTTCGCGCCGCGCGGCCGATCGTCTGGATCAGCGAGGTTTCGGAGCGCAGAAAGCCCTCCTTGTCCGCGTCCAGAATGGCGACGAACCCGCATTCGGGGATGTCGAGGCCCTCGCGCAGAAGGTTGATGCCGACAAGCACGTCGAACGCGCCGAGGCGAAGATCGCGCAGGATTTCGATACGCTCCAGCGTGTCGATGTCGGAGTGCATGTAGCGCACCCGCACGCCCTGCTCGTGCAGATATTCGGTCAGGTCTTCCGCCATGCGCTTGGTCAGCACGGTGCACAGCGTGCGGTAACCCTTGGCGGTCGTCTCGCGGATTTCGCCCAGCACGTCGTCGACCTGGCTCTTGGCGGGCCGCACCTCGACGGGCGGATCGATCAGCCCGGTCGGCCGAATGACCTGCTCGGCGAAGACGCCGCCGGCCTCCTCCATCTCCCACTTCGACGGGGTCGCGGAGACGGCCACCGTGAGCGGGCGCATCGCGTCCCATTCCTCGAATCGCAGCGGCCGGTTGTCCATGCAGGAGGGGAGGCGGAATCCGTATTCCGCCAGCGTCGCCTTGCGCCGAAAGTCGCCGCGATACATGCCGCCGATCTGCGGAACCGTAACGTGGCTTTCATCGATGAAGACCAGCGCATTGTCGGGGATGTACTCGAAAAGCGTCGGCGGCGGATCGCCCGGCCGGCGGCCTGTCAGGTAGCGCGAATAGTTCTCGATGCCCGCGCAGGAACCCGTCGCTTCGAGCATTTCCAGATCGAAACGCGTGCGCTGTTCGAGGCGCTGCGCCTCCAGCAGGCGGCCGGCATGTTCCAGCTCGACAAGGCGGTGCTTCAGCTCCTCCTTGATCGACTTGATCGCCTGGTTGAGCGTCGGGCGCGGCGTCACATAGTGCGAATTGGCGTAAATCTTGACCGATTTCAGATCCCCGGTCTTTTGCCCCGTCAGCGGATCGAACTCGACGATCGTCTCGATCTCGTCGCCGAACATCGAAATGCGCCATGCGCGATCTTCAAGGTGGGCCGGAAAAATCTCGATCGTGTCGCCGCGCACCCGAAACGAGCCGCGCACGAAATTGATGTCCTGGCGCTTGTATTGCTGGGCGACCAGATCGGCCAGAAGCTGGCGCTGGTCGAGGCGGTCGCCGACCTCCATCTGGAAGGTCATCGCCGTATAGGTCTCGACCGAGCCGATACCGTAGATGCACGAGACCGACGCCACGATGATCACGTCGTCGCGTTCGAGCAGGGAGCGGGTCGCGGAGTGGCGCATCCGGTCGATCTGTTCGTTGATCGAGGATTCCTTCTCGATGAACGTGTCGGTGCGCGGGACGTAGGCTTCCGGCTGGTAGTAGTCGTAATAGGAGACGAAATACTCGACCGCGTTGTTCGGGAAGAACGATTTGAACTCGCCATAGAGCTGGGCAGCAAGCGTCTTGTTGGGCGCGAGGATCAGCGCAGGGCGCTGCGTTTCGTTGATCACCTGCGCCATGGTGTAGGTTTTGCCCGACCCCGTAACGCCGAGCAGGACTTGCGTGCGGTCATGCTCTTTCACGCCAGACACGAGATCGGCGATCGCGGTCGGCTGGTCGCCCGCCGGTTCGAACTCCGACTCCATCCGGATGGCGATGCCGCCTTCGGACTTGTCGGGGCGCGCCGGACGGTGCGGCACCCACATCTCGCCATTCTTGTGCAGCGGATTGCCGCTCTCGATCAGCGCGGAAAGCGCTGCAACCGTGGCGGTCACACCCGACGATGACAGCGATGCAGCGTCTTCGAGGCTGACATCCATGCCGGCGACCGGATTGAGACCCGCCGCCGCGCGTTCCTTCGGCGAGGCCGCGCCGCCCATCGACGTTCCGCGGCCCGAGCGTGTGGGGGCCGACGACCGCTCCGGAATCTTCTTCGACGGTTTTGCGGCAGGCTTCTCGGCCTCGCGCGCGATCTGCTCGGCCCAGCCGGAAATGACGCCGGTCAGCGGCGCACCCTCAAACGGCGCTTGTGGCGCTTCCTCGAAGCCGCTGCCGCCGGGCATCGGCTCGGATGCGTCGAGATAGTCCGTCAACGGACTCTTGCGCGACCGCGCGCCGAAACGGCTGGTCTCGTCCGCAGACGCGGTCTTCTTTCCGGGTGTTTTGGCCATCGGCGGAATATGGGCAGAGTCCGAGCCGATTGGAAGAGCCGGCATGCATGGCAAGCGCGTTACCGGAGCTATCCTGACAGGAGGGTGTCAGGAGGCGCCAGCCGTTCACGCCGGGTTTCCGCCCGGTTCTCAATGTGCGCGCTGCGGTAGCATGAAATACTTCTTTTCGCGTCGCAGGGCGGATACATTTTCGACATGCGGCGTTGCTATGTCCGCAGCATGATCAATGAGGGACTGATTCCATGAAGATTGCGGTGCTTGGCGGTGACGGATTCATCGGTTGGCCCACATGCCTCCATCTGTCCGATGCGGGTCACGAGATTCATATCCTCGACAATCTGTCGCGTCGGTGGATCGACACAGAGCTCGGCGTGCAATCGCTGACGCCGATGGATTCGATCCAGGAGCGCACGCGCATCTGGTATCAGGAGACCGGACGGCGCATTCATTTCCACCTGATCGATCTCGCACGCGACTACGAGATTCTGAAGAGCTGGCTTGCGAGCGAGCGGCCGGACGCCATCGTGCATTTCGCCGAGCAGCGCGCCGCGCCCTATTCGATGAAGAGCGACCGGCACAAGAACTACACGGTCAACAACAACGTCAACGGCACCCACAATCTGCTCAACGCGATGGTGGAGGTGGGGCTGGACGCGCATCTCGTGCATCTCGGCACGATGGGCGTCTACGGCTACTCGACCGTCGGCGCGGCCATTCCTGAGGGTTATTTGCCGGTCGGCATCGACGTGATGTCGGGCGAGACGGTCAAGCAGGATATTCTCTATCCGTCCAATCCCGGCTCGATCTATCACATGACGAAGTGCCTGGATCAGTTGCTGTTCCAGTTCTACGCCAAGAATGACGGGTTGCGGGTCACCGACCTGCATCAGGGCATCGTCTGGGGCACCCATACCGAACAGACGCGCCGGCATGTGCAGCTCATCAACCGGTTCGACTACGACGGTGACTACGGCACGGTCCTGAACCGGTTCCTCATTCAGGCGGCGATCGGTTACCCGCTGACAGTGCACGGAACCGGCGGCCAGACGCGCGCATTCATCCACATCCAGGATTCGGTGCGCTGCATCGAACTGGCGCTCAAGTCGCCGCCGACGCGTGGCGACCGGGTGAAGATTTTCAACCAGATGACCGAGACGCACCGCGTCCGTGACCTTGCCGAAATGGTTGCCCGCATCGCGGGCGGCAGCGTTGCGTTCCTGCCCAATCCGCGCAAGGAAGCGGCTGAAAACGACCTCGTGGTGAAGAACGACCAGTTCATCGAACTCGGCCTCAATCCGATCACGCTGGAGGAGGGCCTGCTGGACGAGGTGATGGAGGTCGCGAAGAAATACGCCTACCGCGTCGACCGTAGCCGCATCCCGGCCGTGTCTGCCTGGACCAAGGACATCGCGCCGACCATCGAGCGCGATCCCGAAGGGAAGCGGCTGAAGAGCGTGGGATAGCGATTTGACGTCGGTACTGCCCCTCATCCCCCTGCCGGGACCTTCTCCCCGTGAACGGGGAGAAGGGGCTTGGCTGAGCCGTATCCGCTTTCCCTTCTCCCCGTTCACGGGGAGAAGGTGGCCGAAGGCCGGATGAGGGGCAGCACCGGCCTTGCAGATATTCGCCTACGTCACCCTCGTCACCAATGCCGACTACGTTCTCGGCGCGACGGCGCTCGCGCGTTCGCTGCTGGCGACCGGCACGACAGCGGACCTCGTCGTCATGCACACGGGCGGCGTGGACGATTCACACCTTGAATCGCTCAAGGCGCTCGGCGCGAAGCTCCACCGCGCCGACCTGCTGCCGACATCGGACGCCTTCAACGCGCGGCACCAGCGCGCGAAAATCCATGCCGAGAACCCGTTTACAAAGGGCCGCAAGCCGGATTTTCACACGCCTCTCGACAATTTCGCGAAGCTTCGGCTCTGGCAACTGGAACAGTACGACCGTGTCGTGTTCATCGACGCCGACGCGATCGTGGTGCGCAACATCGATCGCCTGTTTTTCTATCCCGAATTCTCCGCCGCGCCGAACGTCTATGAAACGCTTGCCGATTTTCACCGGCTGAATTCGGGCGTCTTCGTCGCGACGCCGTCGCGCGAGACGTTCGACGCGATGCTTGCCCGGCTCGACGCGCCGGACGCGCATTGGCCGCGCACCGACCAGACCTTCCTCCAATCCTACTTCCCCGACTGGCACGGGCTGCCGGTGTTCTTCAACATGCTCCAGTATGTCTGGTTCACCATGCCGGAGTTGTGGGACTGGAAGTCCGTGCATGTCGTTCACTACCAGTACGAAAAACCCTGGGAGCGCGACCACCCAAAGGCCGCGCAATTGCAGCCGCTGATCGATCTCTGGCGATCCTGCCTTGATGGCGCCATGCCGGACGTGGATTCTCTGGAAAATCCCTCGGTCGCACGGTGAACATGCCAAAATCGCTGGTTTCGGGAGGCACGGGTTACGTCGGCCGCTTCATCGTGGACGCCCTCATCGCGCGCGGACACGAGGTGACAGTTCTAAGTCGGCGTGAGCCGCGCGCCGATCTTTTCATCGCGCCGATTCATTTCATGACGGGCGAACTCGATCCCGGCCGTGATCAATCCCACGCTTTCCAAGGCATGGATCTGTTCGTGCACGCGGCGTTCGATCATCTTCCTGGCTTGTACCGGGGCGGGGAGGGCGACGATCCCGCAAGCTTTCGCACGCGCAATGTGGATGGATCGAAGGCATTGTTCGACGCCGCCCGCAAGGCCGGTGTTGGTCGTGCCGTCTTCCTGTCGAGTCGCGCCGTCTATGGCACGCAGCCGCCCGGCGCGCGGCTTTCGGAAGAGACGAGGCCCCATCCCGATACGCTGTACGGCGAGGCCAAGCACGCCGTCGAGCGGCATCTGCGCGAGATCGGGTCGACCGAGGCTTTCGCCGGCACGTCGCTGCGCGTCACCGGCGTCTACGGTCCGGCGGGGCGCGGAAAACCCGACGACAAATGGACGCCGATCATTCGCGACTGGCTGGATGGCCGCGCCGTCGAGCCCCGCGCAGGCAGCGAAGTGCATGGCGCGGACGTTGCGGGCGCCGTCCTCGCAATCCTCGATGCGCCCGCTTCTGCCGTTGCCGGGCAGATCTTCAACGTCTCCGACGTGATGGTCGATCGCACCGACATGCTCGCCATCGTCCAGCAGGCGACGGGTCATTCTACGCCGCTGCCCCAGCCGGCGGACAGTTCGCGGATCAACGTGATGGAGACGGACAGGATCGAAGCGCTTGGCTGGCGCCCCGGCGGGGTGAAGCGCCTGCGCGACACCGTTCTCGACCTCGTGGACAAGCTGGAGCCGGCACGCAGTCGGTAGGCCGCGCTGCGTCCATCACGGAAATAGCGGCGATTGCGCCATTTGCAGATGCAGCGCGCTGCCATCGTAAGGATGCGCCTCGCACACCGCTTCGTCCAGTTCGACGCCGAGGCCAGGTTCTTTTGATGGAATGACGTGCCCGTCCTGCCATTCGATCTTCGTCTTCAGAAGGTCGGCGTGGAAGCCGTCCCACTGCTTGAGCGATTCGAGGATCAGGAAGTTCGGCAGCGTCGCCGCAAGCTGGATGTTGGCCGCGCCGACGATCGGCCCGCAATAGCAGTGCGGCGCGATCTGGATGTGGTAGGCCTCGGCCATCGCCGCGATCTTCTTCGTTTCGAGAATGCCGCCGGAGCGTCCCAGATCGGGCTGTAGGATGGTCGCGGCGCGGTTTTCGATGATGCGGGCGAACTCCCACTTCGTCGTCAGCCGCTCACCGGTCGCGATCGGGATCGACGTGCCGCGCGCCACCTGCGCCATCACTTCCGGCATATCAGGCGGCACCGGTTCCTCGAACCACAGCGGGTCGTAGGGCTCGATCGCGCGCGCCATGCGCAGCGCGCCCGACGCCGTGAACTGCCCGTGCGTGCCGAAGAGGATGTCGGCCTTCGTGCCGACCGCCTCGCGGATCGCCTTCACCATGGCGGCCGACGTCTCGATGTCGACGAGGCGTGGCTGGTGGCCGTCGAAGGCGGTGTAAGGCCCGGCGGGGTCCAGCTTCACGGCATCGAAGCCCTGTCGCACATATTCGATCGCGCATTCGGCTGCGAGGTCGGGGTCGTTGTAGACGTTCCGTCCCGAGACGTCCTCGGTGTGGACGCTGCCTTCGTGCGGGTAGAGATAGGTGTAGGAGCGCAGCGTCTCGTGCACCTGTCCGCCGAGCAGCTTGTAGACCGGCTTGCCCGCTTCCTTGCCGACGATGTCCCAGCACGCCATTTCCAGCGCGGAGACGCAGCCCATCATGGAGATGTCGGGCCGCTGGCTGAAGCCGGACGAATAGGCGCGCCGAAAGAAAGTCTCGATGTCGTGCGGGTCCTGCCCCACGAGATAGCGTCCGGCACAGTCCTCGATCATCCGGGCCGTGACATGCGGCCCGAACGTGGCGCTGTAGGCCTCGCCATAGCCATGCACGCCGCCATCGGTCGTCAGCTTCACGAAGATGAAGTATTTGCCGCCGATGCCGGGGGGAGGATTGCCGACCACCCAGGTCTTCACATCGGTGATCTTCATGGCAAATCCTCCTGTATCAGTTGGGCGCCCTTCCAACCGGTCATGATCGCGGCCGCGTTTGTGTTGCCGGAAATCACGCTCGGGAACACCGACGCATCGATCACCCGCAGGCCCTCGAGACCGTGCACTTTCAGACGCGACGACACCACCGATGACGACACATCGGATCCCATGCGCGCGGTGGAGACCGGATGATAGACGGTGCCGGAGCGTTTGCGGAAGTCGTCGATCAGCGCCTCGTCGCTGGTGATCGACGGGCCGGGCAGCACCTCTTCGTCGATCATTTTCGACAGCGCGGGCGTTGCGGCGAGCTTGCGCAGGAATTTCACGGCAGCCAGCATCTCATCGACATCGTGGTTGGTCGAAAAGGCGTTGGCGACGATCTTCGGGTGCTGGTTCGGGTCGCTGGTGCGGATCATGATCGAGCCACGGCTGGTCGGGCGGCAGTTCGACAGGCCGATCGAGAAACCTGGCCATGGGTCGGGCGACAGGATCGGGCGCTCTCCCGGCCGTGGCAGCACGGTCGAGAATGCCTGGAAATAGAGCTGCATGTTGGGCCGCGCGATCGCCGGATCGGTGCGGAAGAAGCCGCCGCCCTGGTTCATGCTCATCGCAAGCGGCCCGTTGCGCAGGAGCAGATAGCGCATGCCGACCGCCAGCTTGCCCCACCATGGCCGCAGAAGCTGGTTCAGCGTCGCGGTTCTGGCCTTGAACGTATAGTTGATGCCCTGATGGTCCTGCAGGTGCGCACCGACATTGTCGTTGCCGTGAAGCACGTCGATGCCGAGGGATCGCAGATGCTCGGCCGGCCCGACACCGGACAGTTGCAGCAATTGCGGCGTGTTGATCGAGCCTGCCGACAGGATCACCTCGCGCCCCGCGCGCGCCTGATACGTCCGTCCGTTCTTCATATATTCGATGCCGACCGCGCGTCTGCCCTCGAACAGGATCTTCGTCGCCAGCGCGTTGGTCTCGACGCGCACGTTCTGCCGCTTCATGGCGGGCCGCAGGAAGGCTCGAGCCGCCGACATGCGACGGCCGTTGCGCGTCGAAATCTGGTAGACGCCGACGCCCTCCTGCCGCTCGCCGTTGAAATCGGCGTTCAGCGGGAGATCTACCTGCTGGCCGGCTTCGAGATAGAGATTACAGAGCGGATGCACGAAGCGCCGGAGGTCGGTGACGTGAACCGGTCCGCCTTGACCGCGCCAGTCATCCGCACCGCTTTCATTGTCCTCGATCGCCTTGAAGATCGGCAGGACGTCGTCATAGCCCCAGCCGGCGTTTCCGGCATCGCGCCATTCGTCGAAATCCTCGCGCTGGCCCCTGATCCAGACCATCGCATTGATCGAGCTCGACCCGCCGAGCAGCTTGCCGCGCGGCCAATGGTCGGCGTTGCCCGCGAGACCCTGATCGGGCTCAGCCTTGTAGTTCCAATTGACCGCGGGGTCGAAGAACGTCTTGCCGTATCCGAGCGGCATCTGGACGAAGAAGCGGCGGTCCGTGCCGCCGGCTTCCAGCACCAGCACGCTGTGCCGGCCGTTCGCCGAGAGGCGCTCGGCAACGACCGACCCGGACGAACCGGAACCGACGATGATGAAATCATATTGCTGCATGAAGCTTTTGCGGTGGTCGCTCTAACCCGTTGTTCCGGGTGCAGCTTAGCCTTGGGGCCTAAGGCGCGTCACGGGCGCATTCCGTCATCGCTTGTGAAAAAAGCGACTGGCGGATAGGTCATTGTGAGACAAGAGACTGAGGGGACCATCATGAATCGCAGCGACGTCAATCCAGTGGGCGAACTCACGCTTCGCACGCTTGCCATGCCCGCCGACGCCAATGCGGCGGGCGACATCTTCGGCGGCTGGGTCATGGCGCAGATGGATCTTGCGTGCGGCATCCGCGCCGCCGAGCGGGCCAAGGGGCGTGTCGTGACGGCGGCGGTCAAGGAGATGTCGTTCGCCAAGCCGATGAAGGTCGGCGATACGCTGTGCATCTATATCGACATCACCAAGGTCGGCCGGACATCGATGACGCTGCGCGTGGAAGCCTGGGCGCAGCGCTATCTGTCTGACCTGATGGAGCGCGTGACGCATGCGGATTTCGTGATGGTCGCGCTCGACGGCGACGGAAAGCCAAAGGCCGTGCCCGCCGAGGCCTAGCGCAGCGCCTCAGGCTCTTTGCGTGTCGAAGCGCATGCGCGCACCGTTGATGCGCTCGATGTTGTCGCGTGCCCACAGACCGAGCGCCCGCACGGGAACCAGGAGTTCCCGCCCCAGATCCGTCAGCTCATATTCGACGCGGGGCGGGATGGTTGCATAGACGGTGCGGGTCACCAGTCCGTCTCGCTCCAGGTTGCGCAGCGTCGTGGTCAGCATCTTCTGCGAGATCGAGCCCACCATGCGGCGCAGCTCGTTGAAGCGCATCGAGCCGTCGCCCAGTGTCTCGACCACCAAAACCGTCCACTTGTCACCGATGCGCGAGAGTATGTCGCTGACTGCGCGGCACGCGTCGGTCTCGTGAAGGTTACTCAGTGTCAATAAAGTGCCTCCTTGTGCATTGCGGCATTGGTCTCTTATGTAGCCCCAGTATCCAACGGATACCAGTTTTATGCCGAAAGGAAGCAAAAAATGGCAAAGCCTAAGATCGGGGTCGTCATCGGCTCCACCCGCCCCGGACGGTTCGGCGACAAGCCGGCCGAGTGGATTGTCGAGCGCGCAAAGGCGCTGGGTGAATTCGACGTCGAGCTGATCGATCTGCGCGACTTCCCGCTGCCGTTCTTCGACGAGCAGACGTCGCCGGCCTATGCGCCCTCCGGCGATGAAACCGCCAAGCTCTGGCAGAAGAAGGTCGCCTCGCTCGACGGCTTCATCTTCACCGCCGCCGAGTACAATCGCGGACCGACCGCCGTTCTCAAGAATGCGCTCGACTACGCCTATACCGAGTGGAACAACAAGGCCGCCGCTTTCGTCGGATATGGTGGCGTCGGCGGCGCCCGCGCGGTGGAGCAGCTTCGCCTGCATGCAGTGGAGCTCCAGATGGCGCCCATTCGCAACGGCGTCCACATCGTCTGGGCTGACTACGCACGCATCGCCAGCGGCGAAGTGACGTTCAACGATCTGCCGCATCTGGTGCAGGCTGCCGACGACATGCTCAAGCAATTGTCGTGGTGGGTCAATGCGCTCAAGACTGCACGCGGTTCCGACAGCGCGAGCGTCAAGGCCGCGTAAGGAATAGACGGCGCGGGGGTGACCTCCCTCCGCGCCGTGTTTAACTTTTATACCTGCGGTGTCCGTTCGCGGCGGGACTTGGCCTGCTTCGCCGCAAGGACCTTGTCGATCCGCCTTCCGTCCAGATCGACCACCTCGAACCGCCATCCCTGCACGTTCACATGCTCGCCGACCTGCGGCAGGCGGTGCATATGAGCCAACATGAAGCCGGCGAGCGTATCGAAATCGCGCTTGTCGGGAACGGAAATCCCAAGCGTTTCCGCCATCTCATCCGCTTGCATGTAACCCGCAAGCAGCCATGATCCGTCTTCTCGCTCGACAGCGACCGGTTCGTCTTCCTCGATATCCGACCTGAACACACCGACGATCGTTTCCAGAATGTCGGCCGGGGTCACCACGCCTTCGAAGTCGCCATACTCGTCATGGACGAGCGCTATCGGCATTTCCGCTTCCTTGAGCGTCGCCAGAATGTCCAGCGCATCCGCATAATCGTGGACGATCGGCGCCGTCTTCACATGGGCGGACAATTCGAACGGCTTGCGATCGAGCAGCGCGGCAAGGACGTTGCGCGTGCGAACGACGCCGATCATCGTGTCGATGCTGCCGTCCGCCACCGGGATGAGCGAGTGATTGCTGTCGATGAGCTTGCGACGCATGTTGGTGCGCGTGTCGTTGACGTCGAGCCAGTCGACTTCGGTGCGTGGCGTCATGATGGCGCGAACGCTGCGATCCGCGAGGCGCATCACGCCCGCAATCATCTTGCGCTCGTCGCTTTCCACCACGCCGTGGCTCTCCGCCTCGGCGATCAGGCTCGCGATCTCCTCGTCGGTGACCTTGGTGCCGCTTTCCTCGTGCTGGCCGAGAAGGCGCAGCACCGTCCTGCCCGAAATGTCGAGCAGCCACACCAGGGGGGCGGCCACGATCGAGAGGATGCGCATGGCAGGCGCGACCTTGGACGCGACCGCCTCGGGATTGCGAAGTGCGATCTGCTTCGGCACCAACTCGCCGATGATCAGCGAGCCGTAGGTGATCGCGGCAACCACCAGTCCCACGCCAAGCGTGCTGGCCATGCCGGCGGGAACACCGTTCGCGGCGAGGAAATTCGCCAGCCGCAGGCCCAAGGTGGCGCCGGAAAACGCGCCCGACAGGACGCCGACCAGCGTGATGCCAATCTGGACCGTCGACAAGAAGCGGCCGGGATTGCTGCCGAGCTTGAGCGCGGTCGCGGCACCCGCCACGCCCTTGTCCGCCATGGCGCTGAGGCGAGATGCGCGCGACGACACCACCGCGAGTTCCGACATGGCGAGAAGTCCGTTGACGCAAATGAGAACGACAACGATAGCAATTTCAACTGTGAGCATGCCGCATAGATAGCATCGTGAAATCGGTTCGCGAATACTATTCCGCGGGTGGACTGCAATTTTTGGTGCTTCCTGCGGATTGCAGCGTCGCGACGATGGCAAAACCATCGGTGCGGTAGAGATCCCCGCCGCCATTTCGGGCGTCCTGTGTCTCGCCACGACCCTCGACGATGACTTTCGACGCGATCGCACAGACCGAGGCGAGATCGGCCATCACCAGATCGCGCTCGGCATCGACGTCCGGCCCGATGTGGTGGGTGATTTCCCCGGTGTCATGGCTGATGCCGACGCCGCTGTCGAAGCTCGCGGAGCCCAGCCAGAGCAGCGTCTCGCCGGCTTCCTGCTCGATCTGCCAGAAACGGACGTGATGGCGCTTGTCGGGGCTGACGCCATCGGGTTTCTCGAAGGCGAGATCCTGGCGGCGTCCATCGAAGATCAGCGTGCTGATCGGCGCATCCGCATAGGGCCGATCGAGCGCGACGCTCAGCCCGATCTCCAGGCTGGAGCGCAAGGTGATCGGATCGGCCGGTCGCCATCCTGCCGCGGCCATGGCGGCGAGAACCTCGGCTCGGGTTCCGACCAGCCCGACATTGATGGGATCGCCGAAAATACCCTGCGGCGTCTCGGTCAGCATGGAGGATACGGGCAGGACACGACCGGCGTCGCGGTCGGTCCAGTATCGAGGCAGCGCCAGATAGGCGACCGTGACATAGAGTAACGCCAGGGCAATGACAGTCAGCGCGATCCGACGCGTAAACCGGCTGTGACGTCTCTCGCTGGGCGCTACCGGAGGCTGATCCATCCGGCATCATACCTGAATCAGCGGCAGGCGACGTAGCCGTTCCGGCGGTTCTTGATGTCGAAGTGGAAGTGGTCCGCGTGATCGGCGTCGTAGCCGGGGCCCAGCACCGTCGTGAAGTATTGGCAGCCGCCGCTGCGCACGTTCCTCAACAGGCTCTTTTCACGGAATGCGAACCAGCCCGGCTTGCGCACGTCGATGTCGCGGCCGTTCTTGAGCTCGATGCGCATGACGTCGAGCGCGTTGCCCTTGGAGTGTTCGGACGCGACGCCACCTGAACGGCGGATGTTGCGGCAGGAGTAGCTCGAGCCCTGATGGATCGTCTGAACGCCCGACAGGTATTTCCAGCGGGCGGCAGAGGCGAGCTCGTTCTTTGTCCATGAGGCGAACGCGACGGCCATCGCGCAGGTCAGCGTCGCATGCGGCTTCATCGCGATGTTGCCGGAGAGTTGCTGGACCTGCACGGGGTAATCGATCTGGCAGGCGCCGCCGTCATTGATCGGCGCGAGATCCTTGTAGGTCACGCCCAGCCGGCGAAGCTGCTTCCTGCACGCGACTTCGTCCGCGGGCATGGACATGCCGGGTGCCGCAGGTGGTTGAAAACGCGGATAGGCCGCCATCATCGGGTTGGACGGCACCAGACGCGCGAGTCCGCGCGATTGCGACACCGACGACGTCTGCGCGCCGACATCGACCTGCGGCGTGAGAACGCTCGTCACCGAACACGACGAAAAGGCTGCCGCGCCGCCGGCGACGACAAGCGCGCTCGCGATGAAACGCAGGCGGTTTTTCAGATGCGCGTAAAGCTTCGCTACCCCGCTACGCAAAACATCGGGCATGTCGCGTTCCCTATCCCAGACCAAAACCGATGGTACGGGGCAACGGTAAAGGAAACATCAGTGCGACATTTCACGCCTGTGTTTGAAATGTGTCCTCCGCACCTGCTGGCAGAAGGCACCTATTGGCAGAAAGTGCCGCCGTTTCTGCGCTGGGCGAGATCGAAGTGGAAATGGTCGGCGTGATCCGCATCGCTGCCCGGTCCGAGCACGGTCTTGAACGGCCCGCAGGCGGCGTCCCGGATCGCCTGGATGATGCGGGTGCGGCGCGGTTCCGACCGCTTGTAGCCCTGCACGTCGATCCGCGTTCCGTCGGCAAGAATGAGCGCGCCCCAGTCCAAGGCATTGGCGAAGGCGTGTTCGGACAGCTTGTTCGTGCCGTTGCGAGGCCGGCAGACGTAAGACGATACCTGATTGACTGTCGACAGTTCCGAACCGAATTCCTTCTCCAGGATCGGGCCTGCCTGGTCCTTCACGAAGCGGGCGGTCGCTTCCGCCATGGCGCATGTCAGGACGGCCTCAGGCTCCAGCATCACGCCGTCCGGGAGTTGGCTGACGGTGATCGGGTGAGCGGCCGAGCACCCTTCCGGCTCCGAAAGAGGTGCGTGCTCCCTGAAGGTGACGCCCAGTTCGCGCAGCTTTGCCCGGCATGCAACCTCTTCGCCGGGCATTTTGGTGCTCGACGGTTTGGCGGTCACCTTGGGTTTGGGTTCCGGCTCTCGCGGGGACTCTTTGTCCACGGGCTGATCGCCATCGGCGGCAGGCTCTTTCGCGGTATCGGTCGGAAGTTCCGGCCGCTCCGAGGGCAGGGGCGCTTCCGAAGAGGGCGGGAGGGTATCGGCCTGTTCGCCCTCAGCGGGCTCCTCGCTGTCGTTGCGTGTATCGGCGTCGTCTTCGCCAGCCTCCGGCACGACTTCCTGCTTCAGATCGGGTGCTTCCATCCGCGGCGGCAGCGGACTCTCGGTCTGGGCAAATGACCCCGCCGCGCCAATGGCGAGAAGGGCCGCAACACATGGAAATCCGATGAGAAGCCAACGCCGAAGTGCAATCGTCATTGCTGCGACATGGTCCGGTGCGGTGGTCGCGGCAATGGCGATGCGCTTCACATCGCGTTACGCGGCATTTCAGGCGCCGATCGCCTCGAGCCCTTCTTCGAGCCAGTCGCCCAGCATCGGCATTCCCAGCAGGTAGGTCGAGGCGCGCCGCTTGCTGCCGCGCCCGCGCGCCTCGGCAACCGCATCCTGCCACTCCGCGACGTCGAAATCGCCGCGGCCGATCCACATGATCGCGATCAGCTCGGCCGCTTCGTCCACATTGAGGTCGTTGATGAGCGCACGAAATTCCCGCTCGGTCAGATCCTCAGATTCCTCTTCCGCCAGACCGTCATGGTGATGGGTCTCGCGCGCCTGGTCGTCGAGTTCCACCTCGTGCTCGTTGCCCGCCTCGTAGTCGTGGTTGAGCGCGGCACTGAGCGTCTTCGCTTTCAGTACGAACAGCCGCACCGTGTCCGGGTCGATCGTCAGGTCCCACTCTTTCTCGACGGGTTTTTGCAAGGCTTCGCTCCTCCGCAGTCGGCTCACCATACGGGAATTTACCCAAAACTCCACGCTAGCGGGACCCGTGCGTCGATAGCGGCCACGTGCGCCCCCCACGTCATATTGACAGCACCGCGGGCTGGCGCGAAATGGCGCGTCATTCCTCCCATGCGGATCATCTCGCCATGTCGTTCGTGCTTTCTCCCAAAGTGCTGCCGATCCTGCTGCTCGTCGGCTCCAACATTTTCATGACGTTCGCCTGGTACGGCCATCTCAAGTTCAAGACGTCGCCGCTCTACGTCGTGATCCTGTTTAGCTGGATGATCGCCTTCATCGAGTATTGCCTGGCCGTTCCGGCAAACCGCATCGGCCACGAGGTCTATTCGGCGGCCGAGTTGAAGACCATGCAGGAGGTCATCACGCTCAGCGCCTTCGTGGTGTTCTCAGTTTTCTATCTGAAGGAGGGCATCACCTGGAACCACGTCGCGGGGTTCACGTTGATCGCCGGCGGAGCGGCACTGATCTTCCGTGGTGGATGACCAAGGCGCGTTGGGGTCGAGATTTTCCACGCTACAGCAATGATTTGGCTGATGCAGCGGGATTGTTCCCTTGGGTCAGGCAAGATTCTTCGTGAAAACTGCGCCGGAATTGTTATATTTCGCCGAACAAGCAATGAACGGTTCGTTGGTCGCGGCTTCCGGACCGTTTTCTTTTTGTGCCCATTCCCCGGAATGCGGCGCTGGAAATGGGCAGAAAGGTTTTGAAATGAACAAGGTCCCGATGACGGTTGGCGGGTTCGAGGCGCTCAAGGAAGAGCTGCGCTGGCGCCAGCAGGAAGAGCGTCCGCGCATCATCGAGGCCATTTCGGAAGCCCGTTCGCATGGCGATCTTTCCGAAAATGCCGAGTACCACGCTGCCAAGGAGTCGCAGAGCCTGAACGAGGGCCGCGTGAACGAGCTGGAGGACCTGATCGCGCGCGCGGACGTCATCGACGTCTCGAAGCTGTCGGGCGAAAAGATCAAGTTCGGCGCCATCGTGGTTCTCGTGGATGACGACACCGAGGAAAAGAAGACCTACCAGATCGTCGGCGACCAGGAAGCCGACGTGAAGGCTGGCCGCATATCGATTTCATCCCCCATCGCGCGCGCGCTGATCGGCAAGGAAGTCGGCGACGAAATCGAAGTCAACGCCCCAGGCGGCGCCCGCGGCTATGAAATCCTGGAACTGCGCTGGGCGTGAGAGGGCTACAGCGCAACAAGCACGGTCTTTAGATACCGAAGCGCTTGTTCAGAACATCCAGTGCTGATCCCTTTGGCGGGGCCTCTGATTTGAGGCCTCGCAGTGCCTCGTTCCAGAGGTGCACCGTCAGCGTTCGCTCGTTGATCCGGCTCTCCAGCGAGAAGCGTGGGTCGTACATGTAATGCGCCTCGCGCGCATGGAGCGGATAGAAGACGAATGTCGGCTGAGCCTCCCAGAAGAGATCGTGCTTGCGCGCCATCGCGGTGATTGCGCGCGGGCCGAACGTTCCCCACGGAAGCCGGGCTGGCGTCGGTTTTTGACCAACAGCACGCCTCAATGCCCACTGGACCTTTCGCTTTCGCGGTAGCCATGGAGGCACGAAGCTGCGGTCGAAAAGGCCAGCAAGTTCCGCTGTCATAGCGAGCGACGGGTCCAGCGAAAGGACGGCTCCGTTGATGAAGTCCCAGCTCTCCAGACCAAAAATGACGCGGTTCGGCAGGTTCAGCGGCTTCAGGCACACGATATCGAGATCTGACCAGAGGCCTTGGCCTTGAGCTTGCAACCGATAACGGAAGTAATCGGAAGCCAATGCATAAGAGCGGGTCTTGCGGTGTCTCAGATTCTCGATTTCAGCCGCCGGTGCGACCGCGTTGGCATCGCTCATCTCCACCGCGGTCGGAACGCCCCGCACGTCGCCATAGGTGTGCAGCCTGACATGATAGCCGGCCGCCAGCCACGATGCGATCGAAAGCTGCTCGATACGGCCGAGGCTGCCACCGATCCAGAGCATGTTGACGACATTGCTCAATTTCGGTCAGCGCTTTCAGGGTTCATGAACTGAGAACGCCATGCCTCGATTGAACGGATTGGCAGTTCGATGCGTTCGGTCGGCCAGTTGTCGAGACGTGCGTCGAGGCTGCCGATCCCTTCTCTTTCAACCGTTGGGAGCTTGAAATCCCGCCCCATCTCGCGGGCGCGATTGTCGATACTGACGATTATCGCTCGCCGTCCCTTCTGCAATGCGCGTATGCCTGCGTGGAGACGCGTTCCGACATAATCGAGCGACAAATCGGACTCCAGAACGCGATCGAACGCCCGGAGCGATGGCTGGATAATCTCGATGCCCGGCATATCCAGTTCGCGAAGATAGGCGAGGTCGTGTGATCCCTGGATCCAGACCATGACCCGTGCGTAGCGCCGGGCAAGCGCGCCGATCATCGCGCGGTCGCGTTCCGGGGACTTGTGATAGTCGGTTATCGTGCAGACGACCGTGTCGGATCGCGCACCAGAGCTGACAGGCCGCCAATCGGCTGCCAGATTCCACAATGTCGGGCATCCGGTATTGGCAAGACGGTCGAAGCCACATGCTTGCAGATGCTTGACGGAATAGGAATCGCGCAGCGAATGGGCGAGGATCGGCGACAGGATACGCTTGTAGGCAAAGCGTGTTCGCAAGTCGGGAGCGGACTGGTACTGCGACCAGCCGGTTCCCATCAGCACCAGCTTCTTGTCCATTGCCGCGAGGTCGGGGAACCGCAACCGCCACTGCCTGCCGCCTGACCAGTTGGAGAACAGCAGGTTCGTGCCGCCCGCAAAAATATGGTCCGCCTTCCGAAGAAGCTTTCTTGCGTATTTGTCCGTTGCGCTGTGCGTCGGCACGCGGAACACGAAGCCGTTCGGGAAAAGGGCCGCGATCTCCGAATCGACGGATTCCATGATGATCTGGTCGCCGAGATTGTCCGATCCCACGGCGGTATCCAGGATGGCGATATTCGTCTGCCTCATGTGACCCAGCCTGCCTCCAAGTGAACGATCGCGGTGCTGAGCCTTTCGGCTATCCGTCGATCGACACAAGCCCTTCGTCCTTCACCTGCTTGATGGTCAGCGCGGTTCGCACCGTATCCACATTGGGGGCGGAGGTGAGTTCTTCGATCACGAAGGTCTGGAAGGTGGAAAGGTCGCTTGCGACGCAGTGGAGCATGAAGTCCGATTCGCCGGAAACCATCCAGGCGCGGCGTACCAGAGACCAATTGCGCGCTCGTTCCGCGAATGCCTTCAATTCGGCGTCCGACTGATGCTGAAGCCCTACGAGACAAAAAGCGACGACATCGAGGCCCAGATCTTTGGCGTTGAGCAATGCCCGATAACCGCGAATGACCCCGCTGTCCTCCAGCCGCTTGACGCGACGCAGGCACGGGGGCGCGGATATGCCGACGCGCCGCGACAGTTCGACGTTTGTCATCCTCCCGTCGTCCTGAAGTTCGCGCAGAATCTTCCAGTCGATGGTGTCCAGGGTCGATTTGGAGAGCATTGAATTCTTCGAGCCAAACGGGTTGTTCAACGCTACCTACATGACACGGCGCAGCAGGGGAAGCATGGCGCGGACTTTCGAGAAAATACGTCCTACCAAAGGATTACGCGCCTGCTAAGGCGGGTCTGGCCGTTTCCTTGCATATCCTGTTCACTAGGCAAGACATAACCCGCTCCGAGGGGATCGAAATGCTGGAAGAACATACCTGGCGTGGGGTTGCTTCAGGCGAACAGCCGGGTTGGGAATGGCGCGCCCGCATCATCGCAAAACATATCGAGCCGGGGGAACGCGTCTTCGACTTCGGCGCCGGCAATAGAAAGCTTGCCCGCTTCATCCCGCCGAATTGCATTTACACCCCGATCGACGCGGTCAATGAAATACCGGGCACGTTCGTGGTCGACTACAACACGCATTTCGCCTTGCCCGAAGGCGGGTTCTCCGTTGCCGTATGCGCCGGCTTTCTTGAGTATCTTGAGGATGTTCCGAATTTCTTCAAGAACATAAGCGCCAGTTCTCCCGGGTCGAAGATTATTTTTTCTTATCTTTTTCCCGAGAAATCACCGCCCAGGAAGGAGATGATCCTGACAAACAGATATCCGTCATTGAATGATATTCTGGATGTTGTGTCGCCCTACATCTCTTATGCGCGCGTCGTGACGGGGGTAAACAATACGTGCATCGTCAAGGCCGTGCTTGGGCGTGACGCATCGGATCATGCTTTGAGAAATTGGAGCGATCTTGAGCCGATCGACGACATATTTTTACGGACGAAGAAGCGTTTCTCCATTCGCCGGATATTTGGTTTGAGAACGTCGCGATAGTTCTCAGGCTATGAGGCCGCATAAGTTTTGACCAAAATGGCGTGTGGATGGCTCTTCTTCATCGACAGGGATTTGTCTTCCTCGAGATATAAGTCGACTGCTTTTCTGCAGCCGCCGAAGTCGTTGTAGTCGTCAACGACAATCACGCCTCCCGGGCTAAGCACTGGCGATATCGCCGACAGGCAATGATAGACGGGGTCGAACCAATCACAATCGATATGGGCCAGCGATATGTGATCGCCCGCTCCGATCTTCAGCGTGTTTTCGAACAGGCCCTTGTGCAGCGATACGCGGTCTCCATCGACCGGGATTTTGAACTCGCTGAAGCTACGCAGTACCTTTTCATAGAGGTTGTCGACGTATCCGTAGTATTCGTCGCCGCCAATTCCGACGCTCTTTCCCTGCGCGATCGTCTCGTATCGGACATGCGTGTCCTCGCCGTCGCGCTCTGTTGGAGGCGGGATCATCCCGAAAACATCGAATCCCTTGAATTTCCTCGCGCCGTCGAGTTGTCCCGCGATAAAGATCGCGCTCCCGCCGAGCGCGATGCCCAACTCGTAGAAGTCGCCCGGAACGTTGTCCCGTTTGATCCGCTTTATCTCTCGGGCGAGTGACAGGAACCGCTCATTGGCAAGATAGGTCAGTTTGGCCGCCCGGACCTGTTTCGCAAGCCGCGGCATCATCCAGCGCTGTACAAGTTTTGTGGCGGACATCGGGCGATTTTCCTCAAGCTTCTCGACACGGCGATGGCCGCTTCGCCAAGGCGCATCCGGGTATCGATTTGCCCCTTGCAATGTCCTTCTGCAACACCTTTCCCCAGCCTTTCGGCCCCGCAACAATTCGCCGCCTTGCAAGCGCCGTGCCGGAGACCCTACATGAGAGGCATTCCAGCAGGTTCTGTCGTGCCCCTTGCGGGGACGATTCGGTTCGAGAAGGCAACGTCATGACAGCGATACACGCGCCTGTTCTTATCGTCGGCTCGGGTCCGGCTGGCTATACGGCGGCTATCTACGCGGCGCGTGCCATGCTCGAACCCATCCTCATTTCCGGGATGCAGCAGGGCGGCCAGCTCATGATCACGACCGACGTGGAGAACTATCCGGGTTTCGCTGATCCGATCCAGGGGCCCTGGCTCATGGACCAGATGCTGAAGCAGGCGGAGCATGTCGGTTCGAAGATCGTCACCGATCTCGTCACCAGCGTGGACCTCGACATCAGGCCGTTCCGGCTGACGACGGATTCCGGCACGACCTACACCTGCGATGCGCTGATCGTCGCGACGGGCGCCCAGGCGAAGTGGCTCGGCATTCCGAGCGAGCAGACCTTCATGGGCTTCGGCGTCTCGGCATGCGCCACATGCGACGGTTTCTTCTATCGCGGCAAGGACGTGATCGTCGTCGGCGGCGGCAATACGGCCGTCGAGGAAGCGCTGTACCTGTCGAACCTCGCCAAGAGCGTGACCGTCGTGCATCGCCGCGACGAGTTCCGCGCCGAGCGCATTCTTCAGGAACGCCTGTTCAAGAAGGAGAACGTGACCGTTCTCTGGGACCATTTCGTCGACGAGATCGTCGGAACGGTTCAGAAGAAGCCGCTGCCGCCATCCGTCACGGGCATCAAGCTGAAGCATTCCAAGACGGGCGTCGTCACGGAGATGGCGACCGACGGCCTCTTCGTCGCGATCGGCCATGCGCCGGCCGTCGAGCTTTTCGCGGGCAAACTGAAGCAGAAGCCCAACGGCTATCTGTGGACCGCGCCTGATTCAACCGTCACGAATGTGCCGGGCGTCTTTGCTGCCGGCGATGTCACCGACGACATCTATCGTCAGGCGGTGACGGCCGCCGGCATGGGCTGCATGGCAGCGCTCGAGGCGGAACGCTACATCGCCGAGATGGACGCGCATCGCGAAGCCGCCGAGTAAAGCGCGCTCGCGACAGGTGTCGCGGGCGAGAGAGGGAAGCATTCGTCATGGCTCTCGACTGGGACAAGCTGCGCGTGTTTCACGCGGCCGCCGAGGCTGGGTCGTTTACCCATGCCGCCGAAGCACTGCGCCTGTCCCAATCCGCCATCTCCCGGCAGGTCAGCGCGCTCGAGCAGGATGTCGGGGTCGCGCTCTTCCATCGGCATGCGCGCGGGTTGGTGCTGACCGAGCAGGGCGAGATGCTCTACCAGACGGCGCACGAAGTGCTGATGAAGCTCGAGAGCGTGCGCATGCGGCTCACCGAGGCAAAGGATCGGCCGTCCGGGCCGCTGCGGGTCACGACGACCGTTGGCCTCGGGTCGGGCTGGCTCACTGAGCGCGTGCAGGAATTTCTCGATCTCTACCCGGAAATCCAGCTTCAATTGCTTCTGGCGAACGAGGAACTCGACCTGACGCTTCGCCAGGCCGATTGCGCGATACGGCTGCGCCAGCCACAGCAGCCGGACCTGATCCAGCGCCGCCTGTTCACGGTGCACTTCCACCTCTACGCATCGCCGTCCTACGTGAACAAGCACGGCAAGCCCCGGACCATCGAGGACCTCGACAACCACCGCATCGTGACGTTCGGCGAGCCGGTGCCGATCCACCTCGCCGACATGAACTGGCTCGAGACAGCCGGCCGGCCGGAAGGGTCGAAGCGATCCGCGACGCTACAGATCAACAACATCATGTCGATCAAGGCCGCAGTACAGCGGGGCGCGGGGATAGCCATGCTTCCCGACTACATGGTGGAGAAGGAAGCCGGCCTCGTGCAACTGATGCCGGAGACCGAGGTGCCGTCGTTCGACACCTATTTCTGCTATCCGGACGCGATGAAGAACCAGGTCAAACTTCACGTCTTTCGCGACTTCCTGATCGCGAAGGCACGAAGCTGGTCATATTGAGGGCGCTTCCTGCCTCTTGATGCATCACTGTGCATTGGGAATAAGCCATGCAATCCCCGCATGGGTGCAATGCAACAAGAATGCTTGTTATATGAGCAAGAAGAGCCCATATCCTAATCATCTCCCGGGCGCGTTCCTCCTCCCATTAGCGCCCGCGAGTGTTCCCCTCTGGAGGTTTGCCTTACGGCACTTCCAATAACTCAGCCGGGTCTTTCAGATCCGGCTTTTTTCTTTTTGGGCCCCTGGTCTTCCCCGCCGCCGCAGAAAGCAGCTTTTATCCGCCGCGTAACGGTGACGTGTAACCCTTGCTCACCTTTCGCAGACGCGTGCAGGCGGGTAGCGCTGTCCAAGGACGCGGCGATGCGCCGGCCTGTGGCGGATGGGGGCATCCGACGCACGCCCAAGCTGTCAGGCCGCGTCCCACTTATAAGAACCGGTTGCGATCCCGGTCGATGCGGCGGACCTGTCATAGATCGGACAACGATTATGGTCTGCGAGAAAACGGCGTCAGACCCAAGACCTGACGCCGTTTCCTTTTCCAGATGCTTCAGGCTGCCGCCGCCTTGCCGTGTGCGTTCATGACGTCGTCTGCCTGGCGGCCCGTCAGTTCCGCCATGTGGTCGAATGCGGCCGTGTAGGTCGCCACGCCTGCGGTCACTGATCGAAGCTCCACGATCAGATTGCCGATTTCAGCCTGGGGCATCGTGGCCTCGACGACGTCCCAGCCAGGCCAGCCGGGTCTGGCATCGAAGCCGAGGATTTGACCCCGGCGCTGCGGCACCAGCGCCGTCACTTTCGCTGTGGCTTCCGACGGCGTGTAGATGTCCACCTTGAGGATCGGTTCCAAAAGCACCGGCGAACACGCCGCCATGCCCTCCTTCATTCCGATCCGCGCGGCCATCTGGAATGCCATGTCGGATGAGTCGACGGAGTGGAACGAGCCGTCCGCGAGGTTGACCGCTATGTCGGATACCGGAAATCCGAGCGGGCCGGCCTTGAGGTAGCTGCGCACGCCCGCCTCGACGGACGGGATGTACTGCTTGGGCACAACGCCACCCGTGATCGTGTCGGTAAATTCGAAGCCTGCGCCGCGTGGCAGGGGCTTGATGTCGAGCACGACGTCGCCGAACTGACCATGACCGCCCGACTGCTTCTTGTGCCGGCCGCGCTGGGTCATCGATTTGCGGATCGTCTCGCGATAGGGCACCTGCGGCGGGTGCTGGTCGATGGCGATCTGGTACTTGTTTTCCAGCCGCTCGGCCGTGACGCGCAGATGCATCTCGCCGTGACCGGAAATGATCGTCTCGCCGGTGTCCTGGTTCTGCTCCATGGAGAGGGACGGGTCTTCCTGCAGCAGTTTCTGGAGACCAGCCGAGAGCTTGACGTCGTCCTTGCGCTCGCGGGAGCGCAGCGCGAGCGTATAGACGGGCGGGGACACCTGCAAAGCCGTCAGCGCAGCCGGGTTCTTCGACGTGGACAGCGTGTCCCCCGTCGCCACATCGTCGAGCTTGCCGAGCGCGACGGTTTCGCCTTCTTCGGCCGACTGGATCTTGGTCTGATCCTTCCCGAGCATGCGATAGAGACCGGACACTTTGCCGGACGCACCGCTCGACGCGAAGAGTTCGGTGGCATCGGCGATCGTGCCGGAGAGCACCCGCGCCACCGACAGCTTGCCGCCATGGGCGGTGTGGACCGTCTTCATCACGTGCAGCGTCTTTCCGCCCGGCGCGACGCCCAGCCTTGCGCGCGTCGCCTCGACATCCGGCGCGTCGTGGCGGATCGCCTTCAGGAGACGCAGAACGCCGTTGCCTTTTTCCGCGGAGCCGATCAGCACGGGCGTGATCGCGCCGTCGCGCAGATCCGCAGACAGATCGTCGAACACGGCATCCTTGGGCGGCTCGATTTCTTCCAGAAGCTGTTCCATCAGCGCGTCGTCATGATCGGCCAGGCCCTCCAGCATGGAAAAGCGCGCCTCGATCTCGCGCGCCTTCTCGTCGTCGGGGATGTCGGCCACGGTGCTTTCGGCATGCTCGCGGTAGATGTAGGCGCGCTCCAATGCCAGATCGATCGAACCGACGACGATGCCGTTGTTGCGCAGGGGGATCTGGCGCAGCAGAAGCGGCGTCGAACTCGCCGGCTGCAGCAGCTTCAGCGTATCGCGAACGCCTGCGGTCGCACGGTCGATCTTGTTCAGGAACAGCATGCGCGGCACGCCCATCCCGTCGAGCTGGCGCATGATGAGCTGCAATGCCGGGAACTTCTTCTCGTCGGTTTCGGCCACGACGATCGCAAGGTCGCATGCGGCGAGGATGGACTGCGCCTCGAAGGCGAACTCGACCGATCCGGGACAATCGACGAAGGTGATGCTCTCGCCCATGAACTGCGTGGTGGCGAAGGTCGCTTCGACGCTCATCTGGTGGGCGCGCGCCTCGGGGGCATGGTCGCCGACCGTACTGCCCGACGACACGGGGTTCTGCCTCGGGATGGCGCCGGTTCGCGCCAGGAGTGCTTCAAGAAGCGTGGTCTTTCCGCTCGCGAAGGGACCGACGATGGCGACGCATTTCGGTCCCTTGCGTCGGTCTCCGGCTCTTTTACCCATGATAACTGCCTCCTCTCACGCGTTTCCTCATGAGCGGCGGCCGGCCATCGGCCGTCGCAGGCCGTTGACGGCTCTGCGGCCGTGCGGGGCCTGACGCATCGTCACATGGAGATGCCACGAGGGCAAGGGGTGACACGCGGGGGAGGGTTCCGGATTCGCATCTGCTGGACGCCGTCGAGCGGTACGGCTATGCGAGTATCGATGAGTGCTGCGGCGGACGAAGAACAAGAACCCCTGATCGGTCTCGCGTTGATCCGCGACAGGCTGCGGCGCCTGTATCACGGGCAGTCGAAGGCCGCGCTGCGGTTTCAGCTCGCGGTCACGATTGTGGATTTGGCGATCATCGCGTTCTTCATCGCCACCCCGATCCTCATCGAGCGACCATCCTTCCTCTGGATCGACTACACCGTCGCCGCGCTGCTTGCCGCGGACCTCACCGCGCGTGCGCTCGCCTCGACCGACATCTCGCGATGGGTCCGGCAGGTCACCGTTCTGGTCGACATCTTCATCCTGGTGACGCTGCTCTTCCCGCAGTCGCTCGCCAATCTCGGCTTCCTGCGCATCCTGCGGCTCTGGTCGCTGTCACGCAGCGGCACGCTGTGGCGACCGCTCGAGAGACACGGTTTCGGAGAGTGGCGCGACACGGTTCATGCGGTGATGAACCTTTTGACGTTCCTCTTCGTCATCACCGGCTTCGTCTATACGTTCTTCTTCCGCACGGGTGCCGGCTTCGATGCCTATGTCGACGCGCTCTATTTCACGGTCGCGACCGTAACGACGACAGGCTTCGGCGACATCGTGCTGCCCGGCGTCTGGGGAAAGCTCACCTCGATCGTCACGATGATCGTCGGCATCTCGCTGTTCGTGCGGTTGGCGCAGTCCCTGTTCCGGCCGCACAAGGTGTTCTTCCCATGCCCGCAATGCGCGCTCCAGCGTCACGACGTCGATGCCGTCCACTGCAAGGCGTGCGGGCATCTTCTGAAGATACCCGACGACAGCGACTGAGCAATCAGACGACGGCCAGCCGCTTGGTGGGCGCGCCGCGCTCCAGCATCTCCTTGGGCTGCGGACGCGAGATGAAATAGCCCTGGAAGCGCGTGCATCCGGCGGCCCGCGCGAGGTCCCATTCTTCCTGGGTCTCCACGCCTTCCGCGACGATCGTCACGTTCTGGACACGCGCGATCTCGGCCAGCGCGCTGACGAAGACGCGGGCGACATGGTCGGTTCCCAGATTCTGGATGTAGCTTCGGTCGATTTTGATGCTGTCGATGGGCAGGGTCTTCAGGTAATTGAACCCGCAATGCCCGGTGCCGAAATCGTCGAGGGCGATGCGGAAACCCATTTCGCGCAGCTTGTCGAGACGCGCCAGCACGTCCGGCGTGGCGGCCGTCGCCGCGGTCTCCGTGATCTCCAGCACGAACTGGCTGGCCAGGCACCCCGTCTCGCGCAGGGTCTTTTCGAACATCGCGACCAGCTCGGTGTTCTTGAGCTGCCTGCCGGAGACGTTGATGCTGATGCGCAGGCCATCGAACGATGCGGTGTCGAGACAGGCCCGCTTGAAAACCCAGGCGCCCACCTCGTCGATCAAGCCGCTGCGCTCCGCCACGGGGATGAAGTCTCCCGGCGAGATCAAGCCGCGCACCTGATGACGCCAGCGAACGAGACCCTCCACGGCATAGGGCTTGCCATCCGCGTTGACGATGGGTTGGTAGTGCACTTCCAACTGGTTGAGGTAGATGGCGGCACGCAACTCGCGCTCGATGAACCGGCGATGGCGCTGGTCCGACAGCATCTCGGGGTCGAAGATCGTCAGGCGTCCGCGACCGTTGGCCTTGCTTTCGTAGAGCGCGGTGTCGGCGAGCAGCATCAGGTCTTTCGACTGGGACGCATGGAAGGGGGAGACAGCCGCCCCGATCGACGCGCTCATCGATATCTGCCGGCCCTCATAGCTGATGCCGTCCTGCAGCGTGTGCAGAAGCTGCGCCGCGCGCTCGCGCACCATCGCGACGTCGTCGTTCTCCAGCAGCACCGCGAATTCATCGCCGCCCAGCCGGCCGATCAGCGATTGCGGGAAATACCGGCGAAGCGACACGACGAGTTCGCACAGTGCGGTATCGCCGAAGGGATGGCCGTAGCTGTCGTTCAACTGCTTGAAATGATCGAAATCGACAAGCAGCAGCACCGTCGTGTTCGCCTTCAGCGGATTGCCGAGGCGGATGCGGAACTCATCCAGAAAATAGCGCCGGGTCAGTGCGTTGGTGAGCGCGTCGGTCTTGAGGAGCCTCTGATTTCCCTCCTCAGCGATCGCCGCCTGGCTAAGCCTGTACTGCAGCGTCATGCGCAGGTGATGCAGGATCACCATGCAGAAGACCGTCAGCCCGATGGCAATGCCGGCGAAAGCGATCTCGCCTGCTCCACGTATTCGCCAATCCAGGGCGATCGACAATCCCGTCGCCGCTGCACCTGCGGCAAGCATCGCCTGCACCGCGTGATACCCGCGCTGGCTATGCGTGCGGATACTTGAAAAAATGTCCATTGGAGCGCCCCGTTGCCCATGGAACCGACCTAGCGTGCAAGCCTTAAAGTCTGGTTTGTGCAACGCAAAAAATTGAGGGCACGATCGGGAAATCGCGCCCTCGCTGTCGGGATGAGGATGGCGGCTACTGCGCCGTGGCGTGCATGAGGGCGAGGCCCTTCGCGGTGTGCTCCGCAAAGCCCTTCCAGTAGGTGTGCTCGGGCTTGTCGGTGCCGTCCTCGTTCCTGGCGTAGACGCCTGCCTCGGCATCCTCGACCAGATCGAGATAGTCGGCCATGGCCGCGTCGCCCTTCAGGTGTCTGGCGAGGAAGGCGGTCACGAAATGCTGGGCGATGTTGTTCATGCGAACCGTGTCCCACACGGGATCGGCGTAGTGGTCGAACGGCGCCCAGCCGAGCTTTTCGGACACCTTCCACGATTCGACCGGCGCCGGAATGGGAGCGGCCGCGTTGTGGTTCGCCTTGTCGAAGGTGAGGAGGTAGCGCTCCGGCGCGTTGACGCTCATGTCGTAGAGGTCTTTGACGCCGCCTTCGTAGAGCGACGTGACGTCCGCATTGCCCGCGACATAGAAGATCGGCTTGTCGATGCCCTTCAGGCCTTCGGCGTCCCAGAAGCCCGTGTTCATGCCCCAGGGCGCAAAGGCGACGACCGCCTTGACGCGATCGTCGGGCAGGGAGGCGTAGGTCTCCGAGCCTGCGAGATGGATGGCGAGCGTCTTTTCCGGCGCGCCCCACGTGAACTCCGTACTGGTCTGCGTCACGCCGCCGCCGGCCGAGATGACGGCGCCATAGCCGCCCATCGAATAGCCGATGATGGCGGTGTTCCCGGCATCGACCAGACCGGAGAGGAAGCTGCCGTCCTCGCCGGCCATGCGCGCCATCTCGTTCAGCACGAACTTCTGGTCGAGCGCGCGGTTGACCAGCGTCGAGCCGAACGCGCCCTGATCGTTGTATGTCGAATCCGTGTGATCGATCGACGCGACGACGTAACCCTTCGTGGCAAGATTCTCCGCCAAATGACTGAGCAGGAATCGATTTCCCGGAAAGCCATGCGAAATGATGGCGAGCGGGTAGGCTTGTCCCTCTGCGGCCGGCTTGGGTTCCGCGTCGCGCGTCGCGCGGCCATGCAGCGTCACCTGCGTCTCGCCATCGCGCAGGAACACGCCTTCGTAAGGCGACGGCGTCCCGCTATCGGCTGCCGGATACCAGACCTCGACGGTCAGCGGGCGGTCATAGGTCGGCAGGTCCTTGCCTGCCTCGATCTTGAGGATGTCGATCTGGCCGGGATTGTTCAGCTCGATCGTCCGCACGCCGATTGCCAGATCGCCCTGCACGGCGAGTTCCGGTGCGTCGGGACGCACGAGGTCGATGCGGTTTTCCTGCGCCAGCACGACACCACTCATAAGTCCCGCCGCAACGGTCGCCAGCATCATGCGTTTCAACATCGGCATTGTCTCCTGATTGTCCGGGTGGTTTAGCCGACACGGTTGCACGCCCATGTGACAATGCACAACAAAAAGCCCGGCGATTGCCGGAGTCTCAGAAAAAAGCCCGACCGCAGGGCCGGGCTTTGATCGATATTCCGGTGGCCTTCGCGCCGCTCAGGTGAGCGAGCCCGTGAAACGCTGAATGCGGGTGCAGGCCTCTTCGAGCAGTTGGTCCGAGGTGGCGTAGGAGATGCGGAAATTCGGGCCGAGGCCGAAGGCCGATCCGTGCACGACCGCGACGCCTTCGGCTTCCAGAAGCTCCGACACGAAGTCCTCGTCGGTTTCGATCACCTTGCCGGACGGCGCCGTCTTGCCGATCAGCCCCGCGCAGGACGGGTAGACGTAGAACGCGCCCTCGGGCGTCGGGCAGGTGATGCCGCGCGCCTGGTTGAGCATCGAGACGACGAGATCGCGGCGGCCCTGGAAGATCGCCTTGTTCGCGGTGATGAAGTCCTGCGGTCCATTGAGCGCTTCCACCGACGCCCACTGGGCGATCGTGCAGGCGCCCGAGGTCTGCTGGCCCTGGATCATGTCCATCGCCTTGATGAGGCTCACCGGGCCGGCCGCGTAGCCGATGCGCCAGCCGGTCATCGCATAGGCTTTCGACACGCCGTTCATGGTCAGCGTGCGCTCGTAGAGCTTCGGCTCGACCTCGGCGATCGTCCTGAAGACGAAATCGCCATAGGTCAGGTGCTCGTACATGTCGTCGGTCAGCGTCCAGACATGCGGATGCTTCAGCAGCACGTCGGCGAGCGCGCGCAGTTCAGCCTCGGTATAGGCTGCGCCCGACGGGTTCGACGGCGAGTTCATCAGGAGCCACTTGGTCTTCGGCGTGATCGCCTTTTCCAGCACTTCGGCCGTCAGCTTGAAGCCGTTCTCGATCGACGTGTCGGCAAAGACCGGCGTGCCGCCGCAGATCGCCACCATCTCGGGATAGCTGACCCAGTAGGGGCGGGGGATGACCACCTCGTCGCCGGGGTTCAGCGTCGCCATGAAGGCGTTGAACAGGATCTGCTTGCCGCCGGTGCCGACGATGGTCTGTTCCGGCTTGTAGTCGAGATTGTTCTCGCGCTTGAATTTCTGCGCGATCGCCTCGCGCAGCGGAACGATGCCCGACACCGGCGGGTACTTCGTCTCGCCGCGGCGGATCGCGTCGATGGCCGCATTCTTGATGTTGTCCGGCGTATCGAAATCGGGTTCGCCTGCGCCGAGGCTGATCACGTCGCGGCCTTTCGCCTTCAGATCGCGCGCTTTCTGCGTGACCGCGATCGTCGCGGAGGGCTTTACGCGTGAAAGGGCGTCGGCGAGGAAGGCCATGTCATAAACTCCGTTGGGGAAGGCCACGTTGTGGGCCGCGGGTTTAATGTCGCATCGGCCATCGAATCGCAAGAACGAAAGCGCGTCTGGCCCATGCGATGCGCAAAGGTTCGCGACGTTTAGAAACGATAAATCCTTGCATGCGATGGTCGGGGCTTCTTCGGAAGCGGGCGGCATGGAGGAAGTCACGTGTCGCGCAGCGTCTGGCTCGCACACATCATCAGGCATGACGACCGCACGACGACCGGGGTGTGGGGCGTCTACACGCTCAAATCCGCGTTCCAGCCGATTTTCGGATTTCACGACGGCAAGCTGACGGTCGATGCCTTCGAGGGGCTGATCCGTCCCGATCGCAACGGTGACAGCGTCTCGCCGGACACCTTCTTCCGCAGCATTCCGGCCGGCGACCGGCTGCATGTCGAGACGCTGACCCGCACGCTTCATCTCTTGAACGCCGGCGCGTTCCTCGATCCGGCGACGCAGCTCTTCATCAATTTCGATCCCTCCATCTTCGGCGAGCGCGACATCGCGGAGATCGCGCTTCGCGACATGCGCCTGACGCTGCACGAGGCCGGCATCGATCCGCGGCGCGTCGTCTGCGAGGTGACGGAGCAGAAAACGAACTCGCAACAGGCGCTCAACGGTTTCGTCGCCGCGCTGCGCGACCACGGCCTCAGGATTGCCGTGGACGATTACGGCGCGGAGGATTCCGACATGGAGCGCGTCACGGCGCTCAAGCCCGATATCGTCAAGTTCGACGCGCAGTGGATCACGCGGCTGATGGATTCCCGACCGGGCTTCGCGCTGCTCAAGGTCATGGTCGACCAGTTTGCGGCACGCGGCATCAAGACGGTCTTCGAGGGAATCGAGGAACCCTGGCAGCTCGAACTGGCCGAGGAATCCGGCGCGCACATGGTGCAGGGCTACATCCTCGCCCGGCCGGAGATCGCGCCGACGAGTTTCTCGTCATTTCGCCGGGAGGGCGAAACCCCGGCAGCCCGTCAGCCGTATTCGCATGACAACCACACGGCGGTGCATGGCGGCGAGGCTCCCGGCTTCGGCGACAGGCCTGCTCTCAGGTCCGCTGTGCCGGTCCGCAAGACATTCGGACGACGCCCCTCCCGATGACGACCTTCCCTTCCGACCCCGACACCCTGATCACGCTGGACGAGATTGGTCTCGCATCGGCAAGCGTTGGCGATCACGTCCTGCGCACCGCGTTCGATCTCTGCTTCAAGATCGCCGGGGATCGCCTCGTCATCGCCGCCGTGAGCCCGCAATTGCAGGTCTTCCGCGATGGCAGGCAGATTCGCACGCAAATCTTCCTGCGGGAGATCGGCGACGGCGATCGCCGGCTGGTTCACAGGCTCGAGGTTCCGCTTCACCTGCGAAACCTGCTGCATCTCGGCATCGAGGACGTCGACCACGTCATCGACCTTAGCCGGCTCTCGCTGGACGACGATCTGCCGGCGTCCGAGATCGGCGCGCTTGTGAACAGGGTCCTTGCCGATACCGAGCTCGATCCACGGCGCATCGTCGCCCGTATCGATATCGGCAACGAGACCCAGGTGGAGCGTGCGCGCGGCGTCTTGCTCGCGCTGCAATCGCTGGGCGCGCATACGGCCGTCGGCGGCAGCATCGACGGTTATCCGCCCGTCGGGGCGATCCGCGCGCTTCGTCCCGACCTCGCTGTCCTCGACAGCCGTTGGCTGGCGCGTGTCACGGCGAAGCCGGAAGCCGTCCCACTCCTCCAGTCCCTGATCGAACGCATGCAGGATCGCGGCGCGACGGTTATGGTCGAGGGGATCGAGACGGCCGGCCATGCGGCGGCTGCGTTCGCCGCCAGCGCGGACTGGGTCAGCGGCGCGGTGCTGTCCAAACCGTCTCTTGCCGGAACGCTGGTCGAGCCACCCGTCTATCGCCTGTCCGACCTGTTGCGTGCCGGCGGGCGGCCGGTTCCGCTCGTCGGCGGCATCCGCTCCTGATTGCGAACCATCAGCGGCGCTGAAGCATCGGACAATTGTTGTGACTGGTATCGGCGCGCGGGTTGGGGAACTGTCGTGCCGTCACAGACGCAAAGGGGACCCCATGCTCACACTTTACGGAATGCCGGACAGCGGCAACTGTTACAAGCCGCGGCTGCTTCTGGCCAAGCTCGGCCGTCCGTTTCGTCATGTCGCGGTCAATTCGATTACCGGCGAAACCCGCACGGCGACCTATCTCGCCAGGAACCCCAACGGCAAGGTGCCGCTGCTGGAGTTCGAGGACGGCCGCTTCCTGGCCGAATCGAACGCGATGCTTCTCCATCTGGCGGAGGGGACCCGGTTCCTTCCGGCAGATTCCCATGAGCGGGCGCTGGTCTATCAGTGGCTCTTCTTCGAGCAGTACAGCCACGAACCGTTCATCGCCGTTCGCCGCGCTATCCTGAAATATCCCGAGCGCGCATCGCAGGCCACGCCGGATCGCATGCAGCAACTTTTCGAGGGCGGCACCAAGGCGCTCGAGGTCATGGAGAGCCAGCTTGCGAAGACGCCGTTCATCGCAGGCGACGCGCTCAGCGTCGCCGACATCGCGCTCTTCGCCTACACGCAGGACGCAGGGTTTGCCGGCTATCCGATGGACAGGTTCCCGCATGTCGAAGCGTGGCTGGAGCGGGTCCGCGCCGACGAGGGACACGTCTCGCTTGAGTGGCTGCCTTAGCTGGCGAGCGCCATCTGAAACCCGAAACGCGGGCAACGGACTTTCGGGTTTCTTTCGCTTTGGTCGCGGATGGCTGTGGAATACCCATTCCGAAATTTCACGAACGTGAAACAAAACTGTTGTCGAACTGTCATGAACCGTCGATACTCCCATTTGCGGGACCGGGTTGGGAGGACCGCGCACGCACTGTGACGCGCGTGTTCGCAGCCCGGATCTTTCGCCAACGAAATACGGGAGCGTAACATGAAGACCCAGGGTTTCGCGGTCGGCCTCGCCGCCGCAGTCACAGTTCTTTCCTCATCCGCCGCATTCGCCGTCACCGAGATTTCCTGGTGGCACGCGATGACAGGCGCGAACAACGAAGTCGTTGAGACCCTGTCGAAGGAGTTCAACGAGAGCCAGAGCGACTACAAGATCGTTCCCGTCTTCAAGGGAACCTATCCCGAAGCACTGAACGCCGGCATCGCCGCGTTCCGCGCCAACCAGGCGCCGCACATCCTGCAGGTCTTCGACGTCGGCACCGGCGTGATGATGGGCGCGGAAGGCGCGATCAAGCCTGTCGCCGAAATCCTGTCCATGGGCGGCACCGAGTTCGACAAGAGCCAGTATCTGCCCGGCATCGTGGCCTATTATTCCAAGCCGGACGGCACGATGCTGTCGTTCCCGTACAACTCGTCCTCGCCGATCCTCTACTACAACAAGGACATCTTCGAGAAAGCCGGCCTCGACGTCGACAATCCGCCGAAGACCTGGCCGGAAGTGTTCGAAGCCGCCAAGACGATCAAGACCAGCGGCGCCGCGCAGTGCGGCCTGACATCGACCTGGCTGACCTGGATCGGCCTCGAGAACTTCGCGGCCTGGAACAACCTCCAGTACGGCACCGAGGAGAACGGTCTCGCCTCGACGGACGTCGAGCTGACGTTCAACACCGAGCCCTTCGCCCGCCACTTCCAGAACTTCGCCGATCTCGCGAAGGACGACACGTTCCGCTACGGCGGACGTACGTCCGAAGCCAAGCAGCTCTTCCTCTCGGGTGAGTGCGCGATCATGACCGAGTCGTCGGGCGGCCTTGGCGACGTCATCAAGTCGGGCCTGAACTACGGTCTGGGTCAGTTGCCTTACTACGACGATCTGGAAGGCGCGCCTCAGAACACCATCCCCGGCGGTGCGAGCCTCTGGGTGTTCGGCAACAAGTCCGACGAGGAATACAAGGGCGTCGCCGCCTTCTTCGCGTTCCTCTCGCAGACCGAAATCCAGGAAAGACTGCATCAGGTCTCGGGCTACCTGCCGGTCACCATCGCGGCCTATGAGGCAACGAAGGCGTCGGGCTTCTATGACGAGAACCCCGGCCGCGAAATTCCGATCCAGCAGATGATGGGCAAGGAGCCGACCGCGAACTCCAAGGGCGTCCGCCTCGTCAACCTGCCGCAGGTCCGCGACATCGAGAACGAGGAGTTCGAGAAGATGCTGGCCGGCGACCAGACCGCTCAGCAGGCGCTCGATAACTCCGTGGAGCGCGGCAACGCCGCCATCCAGCAGGCTATCGGCAACTAAGAAAACTCCATACGAGCCCGGAGCCGCCCGCGTTTCGACGCGGGCGGTTTCGCAACATCGAGGATCGTCCGTGTCTCCACGCGTCGTGTTTCCGAACAAGGTGCTTCCCTATCTGCTGCTTCTGCCGCAGTTGGCGATTACCGCCGTGTTCTTCTACTGGCCGGCGAGCCAGGCGCTCTACCAGTCGGTGCTGCGCGAGGACCCGTTCGGGCTCAACAGCGCCTATGTCGGCCTCGCCAATTTCCAGCGCGTGCTGGGCCAGCCGAGCTACATCGCCAGCGTGCAGACGACCGCGATCTTCTCGATCGCGACGGCAGCGCTTGCGATGGTGATCGCGCTGCTTCTCGCCGTGATGGCCGACAAGGTCATTCGTGCGCGGGGCTTCTATCGCACGCTGATGATCTGGCCCTATGCGGTCGCGCCCGCGATCGCCGGCATGCTGTGGCTGTTCATGTTCAATCCCACGATGGGCACCTTCGCCTACATGCTGCGATCCGCCGGCGTCCAGTGGGACCCGCTGCTCAACGGCCCTCAGGCGATGAGCCTCGTCATCGCGGCGGCGGCCTGGAAGCAGATCAGCTACAATTTCCTGTTCTTCGTCGCCGGCCTCCAGGCGATCCCGAAATCGCTGATCGAGGCTGCCGCGATCGACGGCGCGGGCGAGACCAAGCGTTTCTGGACGATCATCTTCCCGCTGCTCGCGCCGACGACGTTCTTCCTGCTCGTCATCAACACGACCTACGCCTTCTTCGACACGTTCGGCATCATCCACGCCGTCACCGGCGGCGGGCCGGGCAAGGCCACGGAGACGCTGGTCTACAAGGTCTACAATGATGGCTTCGTGAACCTGAATTTCGGCGATTCCGCCGCGCAGTCGGTCATCCTCATGGTCATCGTCATCGCGCTGACCGCCTTCCAGTTCCGCTATGTGGAAAAGAAGGTGCACTATGGCTGAGGCTCAAGCAGTCGCGCCGCTCAAGGCGACAACGGCCGTCAAATTCGGCCGGAAGGAGGAGGGCGGGATGCTCGGCGTCAGCCGCACGTCGCGCTACATTGCGCACGCGGTCCTGATCGTCGGCATCCTGATCGTCGCGTTCCCGATCTACTACACCTTCGTCGCCTCGACGCATTCGTTGCAGACCATCCTGCGCCCGCCTCTGCCATTGCTGCCCGGAAGCCATTTCTGGGAGAACTACACGACGGCGCTCTTCGGCGGCATCGGGCGCATCGGCGGGGTCGATGTCGGGACGCTGCTGTTCAACACGACCGTCGTGGCGCTGGCGATCGCGATCGGCAAGATCGTGATCTCGATCCTGTCGGCCTTCGCGATCGTGTTCTTCCGGTTTCCGTTCCGGATGTTCTTCTTCTGGGTGATCTTCATCACCCTGATGCTGCCCGTCGAAGTGCGCATCCTGCCGACCTACAAGGTGATGGTCGATCTGGGGCTCATCGACACCTATACCGGGCTGACGCTGCCCTTGATGGCGTCCGCGACGGCGACGCTGCTCTTCCGGCAGTTCTTCCTGACCATTCCCGGCGAACTGGTCGAGGCCGCGCGCGTCGACGGTGCGGGACCGTGGCGGTTCTTCAAGGACATCCTGCTGCCGCTGTCGCGCACGAACATCGCGGCGCTGTTCGTCATCCTCTTCATCTATGGCTGGACCCAGTATCTCTGGCCGCTGCTCGTCACCAACCGCAACGACATGAACACGATCGTCATCGCGCTTCGCAAGATGATCTCGTTCGCAGACGCCGATACGCAGTGGCACCTCGTTATGGTGACCTGCATCCTGGCGATCCTGCCGCCGATCCTCGTGGTCGTGCTCATGCAACGCTGGTTCGTGAAGGGCCTCGTCGAAACCGAGAAGTGAGAAGCGTACGCCCATGGCGACTGTTGAACTCAAGGACGTAAGAAAGACCTATGGCGGCGTGGTGGAGGCCGTCAAAGGCGTCTCCATCTCGATCCCGGATGGCCAGATGTGCGTGCTCGTCGGGCCGTCCGGCTGCGGCAAGTCCACGCTTCTGCGCATGGTCGCGGGGCTGGAGGAGATCACCTCCGGCACGGTCTCGATCGGCGACAGGATCGTGAACACGCTCGGGCCTGCCGAGCGCGATATCGCGATGGTGTTCCAGAACTATGCGCTCTATCCGCATATGAAGGTCTACGACAACATGGCCTACGGCCTGCGCAATCGCGGCATGGCCAAGGACGAGATCGACAAGCGCGTGCGCGACGCGGCCGCGACGCTCGGCCTGGCCGACTATCTCGAACGCAAGCCCAAGGAGCTTTCGGGCGGCCAGCGCCAGCGCGTCGCCATGGGCCGCGCGATCGTGCGCAGCCCGAAGGCGTTTCTCTTCGACGAGCCGCTCTCGAACCTCGATGCCAAGCTGCGCGGCCAGATGCGCATCGAGATCAAGAGCCTGCAGCGCGCGCTCGGCGTCACCAGCATCTACGTGACGCATGACCAGGTGGAGGCCATGACGCTTGCCGATACGCTGGTCGTCATGAACCAGGGCATCGCCGAGCAGATCGATACGCCGATGGCGATCTACGAGCGGCCGGCATCGATCTTCGTCGCGGGCTTCATCGGCTCGCCGGCGATGAACCTGCTGGCAGCCGAAGGCGGGGAGACCGCCAAGGGCCTGACGCTCGCTGGCGGCGGCTCCATCAAGCCGCGCGACACCGTTCTTCCCGAGCACGGGCGGCGGGTCCTGTTGGGCGTCCGCCCCGAACATCTCACGCTGGTGAGCGATCGCAACAACGCCGATGTCGAGCTCAAGGTCACGACCATCGAGACCTTGGGCGCCGATACGCTGGCGCATGGCTATCCGGTCGATGCCGACGGTCGTTCGGGCGAGCTGGTCGCGCGGCTGCCGGGCAGCGCGCGCATATCGGAGGGCGATGTGCTGCCGTTCGCAATCGGACCGGGCATGGCGCATATCTTCGATGCGGAAACCGGCCGGCGCGTCTGATCGCCGTTGGGTCCAACGCTATCGCATACGGAAACGGCGAGCGTAGCAGCAGCGTCATACCCCCACCCCTAACCCCTCCCCACAAGGGGGAGGGGAACCTTGATGCCATCGCACATTGGCAGGCGTAGAAGACAAGCTGTTCGCTTACAGAATCCCCCTCCACCTTGTGGGGAGGGGTAAGGGGTGGGGGTTGCTCCCTATGCGACAACCCTACTTAGGGTTTGTCAGGCGACGTGTTTCCAACTGTGCGAATGAGCCGGCGCGAGCGTGGAGACTACGTCGTTCAACGCGTCGATGTCGATGTAATAGAAGCGCGAGAGATGTACCGCGATCTCGTCGCTGTCGAACCCGCGCGCAATCAGAAATTCGGCTGCGACGGTCAGCTCCGCACGCTCCGTGAGGCGTCGCTTGGCGCAGTCATCGGAAAGGGTTTGCATGGTCGATCCCTGTGTTCTGTCGGTTTCGTTATGACGCAACGCGCACACGATGCCCGGTAACCTCAAAGGAACGCGGGGACACAGGACGGACACTTCCGGATACGACAATTCGCTCAATCGAAGCCGCGAATCGCATGACCTGATTATGGCACGGCTTGCCGTCCGCACAAGAAGCGGAGAATTGCGCACCAGTTTCGCGCAAGTTCGTCGAGGTGGCCTTCGTCAGAAGGCGAACGTTGCCTGGGCTGGTTCAGGCGGTCCGACGCGGACGCCTTCATGAGCCAGAAGACGCTCCTTGGTCACGGCGCCGCCGGGAGCGGAGAAGCCGCCGATCTTGCCGCCCGCAGCAACGATGCGGTGACACGGCACGACAAGCGGCATCGGGTTGCGCCCCAGCGCCTGTCCCGTTTCGCGCGCCATCTTCGGGAAGCCGGCTCTCTCGGCCAGTTCGCCATAGGTGACGACGTCGCCGAAGCCGAGTTTCAACGCGGCCGCGTAGATCGCCCGGCGGAAGCCGTCGATACCGCTGAGATCGAGAGGCATGGCTGCGAGATCAACCGGCTCGCCCTGTGCGTAGCGGGTGATGCGTTCGACGGTCTCCGCCACGAAATCGGGCAGGGGCGAACCCGTCCCGTCGCCGTCGCCCGACGTGAAACCCCATTTGGCGACATGGCGCATGGCGGCCTCATGCGTCGCCTCCGGCAGTGCCACGTGGGTCAGGCCGGCGCCGCTCCACGCAAGCGCGAAGAAGCCGAGCCGGGTTTCGAAGACATGATGGCCAGATGCGGTGCTCATGGGGGCGCTCACTGAGGATCGAGCCTGCCACATTAGCACGCTTCATGCGCCGAACAAAGCACGAACGTCGCGCCCGCGGAGGCTCCTGACAAGTCCGCCGCGACGGCCGGCGGTCGCGACATGCTAACGCCGCGTTAACGTCTGCCGTTGCCTGACGGCGCGGCTTCGGCTATGAGCGAAACGGGTGGGACCACGAAACGACGATGAAGGCGCGGCCTTGCCTGCATTTCGCTTGACACTGATGACCATGGGATTGCTTGGCGCCGTTGCGCTCGGCGGGTGCACGACGGCCGAGATGGCCTCGATCGAGGCATCGTCCCAACTGTCTTTCCCGGCCGATCCCGAATTGCCCGAAACCGTCGCCGAAGTGCCGACGGTCATCGCGCGCGCCGAGCCGGCCGTCGCGGAGACCGAGGCGGTCGCGGTCGCCTCCGCCGAGCCGCAGGCCGCACCGGCCGTGGCCGAACAGTCGTTTGCGGGGCCGACGCCGACGAGTGCCGCCGCCGCCAATCCGGTTTCCGACGTCCTCGTTGCAAAAAAGGTCGCCGCGCGCAGTCCCGAGCTCGACGCGCTGATCGCCCAATATGCCAGCCTTCACGGCATTCCCGAGGACCTCATGCGCCGCGTCGTGAAGCGCGAGAGCACATTCAACCCCGCAGCGCGCAACGGGCCCTATTGGGGCCTCATGCAAATCAGGCACGATACCGCGCAGGGCATGGGCTACCGGGGCCCCGCATCCGGCCTGCTCGATGCCGAGACCAATCTCAAATATGCCGGCAAGTATCTGCGGGGCGCCTACCTCACGGCTGCCGGTGACCCGGATCAGGCGGTTCGCTTCTATTCGCGCGGCTATTATTACGACGCCAAGCGCAAGGGCCTGCTCGAGGAGACCGGCCTGCGTCCCGCGCGCAAGCGCATGACCGCGCCGGAAAGCACTGTCGCGAGCGCCTCCGAGCAGCAGCCCGTGCCGACCCCGACCTTCGCGCCGGCACCACCCGTGGCGGCTTCGGCGGCGTCGGGTCTCGGTTTCAGCGAATAGCATCAGCCTCCTACGCCTATCGGTGACGTTGCAGCGCGTGGCGTCGCGCGGGATGCTCGCCGCCTGAACCGAGGTGGTGGGTTGGCCTGGATCGCGACGGCATTGCTGGCGCTCTTGTGCGTGGGCATTCTGGCTCACGGCCTCGCCGTGCGCGGACGCTTCTACGGATTTCCCTTTCTCGCAGCCGGCATGTTCGTGACCTTCGTGCTGCCGCAGGCGCCGGGTATCCTGAACGATTATTTCGTGCCGCACGACATCATGGCGCCAGCGTTGTTCTTCTCGGCGCTGTGCCTCGCCATGTGCTGGGCAGGCTGGGCGATCGGCACGCGGAGCAGCCCGACATGGGATTTGATGCTCGACGAAGGCCGGCTGTTGAAGGCCGCCGCCCTCCTGTCGGTCGTCGGCGCCTATTTCTTCTACAAGCTCGGCGCCCTGCCGGACGAGCAGCGCCTGCGCGGCTTCCTGACGGGTGCGGCCGTCGCGTATCTGTTCTTCGCCAAGCTGTTGACCTACGGCCTCGCGATCGCGGTGCTGTGCTATGCGCGCCGCCCCTCGAAGCTGGCACTCGGCATCATCCTCTTCGACCTGATCTTCTACTTCGATCGCATCGTGCTGGCGGGGCGGCGCAGCGACCTGTCCGAACTGCTGCTGATCTTCGCGCTGGCCTTCTGGTTCCAGAGGCGATGGGCGGCACCGCGGATGGCGGTGCTGGCGGGGCTCTGTTTCGCGATGGTCGGATTGCTCGGCGCGGGCGAATATCGCGAGTCCGTGCACTACAACACCGAACGCGACTGGTCGGCCGTTCTCGACATCGACCTCGAGGCCAACTGGAACAAGCTCCTGCGGGAGGGCGGGCCCGAAGTGCGCAACCTCGCCTATGCGATGGACCATCTCTCCACCAACCAGACGTTCGATCTCGGCATGTCGCATTGGAACAGCCTCGTCCACACCTACGTGCCGGCGCAACTGTTCGGCGACACGTTCAAGACCTCGCTCTACCTCGACCTGCCGCCGGAGTTCCCGTTCGGCTACGCCTCGGCGTCCGGCAGCACCTCGACCGGCATGCTCGATGCCTTCGCCTCGTTCTGGTATTTCGGTTGCCTGAAGTTCCTTCTGGTCGGCATGAGCCTGGGCTGGATCTACACCGCCGCGATGCGGGGCAACACGACGATGCAACTGCTCTACATGCTGTCGGCCACGCCGGGGATGCTGGTGGTCACGCATTTCACCAACGAGATCGTCATCTCCTGGGTGCATATCGCCGCCTTCGTCGCGCCGGTGATCGTGTTCGCGACGATGCGCACGCCGCGTCGGCGACCGCTGCCGATGCCGGCGCTGTCTGCTGCGTAAACCGCGTGCGGCGTGTTGCGTCATGAGGTGTCGGGCGGCGCCAACGCCTCGATGGCGAAGTGATGAAGATCGGCGAGGATTTCATCGACGTCCCGGGCGGGCGGACGGCTGAAGCCGGGCGGGCCACCGGGCTTCAAGGGCGACAGGCGGCACGGGCGGCCATCGGCGCTTCGCCGATCGCGCCGCGCCCGCCACCGCGCCAGACGCCGTGCATGCTTCGGCAGGTCGTCGAGCACGGATGCAATCGCGTCAAGCCTGAGGCCGAGCCGCGTCGCATCCAGCACATCGTCGGGCGAGGGCGGCAGGGGAAGCCGATGCCGCGCCGTGGCGCCGGGGACGCAAATGCGCGGGGCGGCATGCGCCGGGACGCGCCGGGCGCGGCTGGTGCGTGGCAGGCGGATCGGATCGAGCAGCGGCAGCACATGCGCGCGGGCGGCGCGGGGTTTGGGTGCGGCGGCCGGCCTGGCCGAGAGGCGGTCGGCGGACGGCATGACGACGGCGATGCCGAGGCTGCGAAGCAGGGGCGCGACCGGTTTCGGCCGCGGCTTGCGCGGCCGCGCGGGCGACAAAGTCACGACGAGGCCACGCGCAGCGATGACGATCAGCCGCCTTGCCGCGGCTTCCACCGGGCGCAGCAGCCGCAACACGGCGCGGTGGAGATGGCGGGGCAGGGTCGGGCGGCCGTCCTGAGCTGCGCCAAGCCCGGCCAGAGCGACGAGCATGGCAAGGACGCGCCGCAGCGCTTGCCCGTTCCTCTCGATCGCCGCAGTCCAGTCCATCTCCATCCCTCCTGCCGTTCAGCTTCGCGAGTGTCGCGCGGGTTCGGGGGGAGGTGGATAGATTTTTTTTGGAGCGGAGCAATCCGTGCGGGGATGTGCGCTGAGCAGGGCCGGATGACGGCTGGGCGCACACCTCTCCGCTTCGTCCTGCTCGGGCTTCACCCGAGCATCCATGCCTCGGCCTGTGACGCGGGACTGGAGGGCTCAGAGGCGGGCGCTTTCCTTCCGCGCGATCATTTGTATGCGCCGTCGAGGCATGGATCCCCGGGTCTGCGCCTCCGCTTCGCTCCGGCTCCGCCCGAGGATGACGAAGGTGGGTGAGGGGGCTGATAGCCTTGATCTACAAATGGAAGGTTGGGTTTGGCGGCATGGATGTGCCGGAGGCGAAACGCCTGAAGGGCGTTGAGGACGAGAACGCGCGCCTGAAGCGGAATGACGCCGCCTCCTTACATTGTCCGGCCCTGATCTTGACCGTGGCCAAGTCATCATCCACAATGTGGATGATTTGACCACATCATTGATCGCCGCCTTCGTCTGCGATGTCAAGCGCATCACCAACGCCTGCTCTTAGCGTGTGGGCGAGTTCGGGTGAAGCAGCAGGACCGAGTTGACAAACTGCATTCGATTGGGCGATTATCTGAATGTGGGCATTTAATCCACAATATGGGCAATTTTAAGTTGGGTGTTTCCGGCGATTGGAGGAATTGCCGGAACGCGGATGATGCAGCCGCCAGCACCGATTTCAGGGAGGTAATCATGCCGAATTGGCCAAAGCCATCTGCGCGTTGTTTCGATGCCACCGCTGCATGCGGTGGCGTTGCGGTGACACGCGACTAGCACTGCCTGCGGCGCGCAGAGCCCTTCATCATATCTTTCAGCCCATCATCGCGCGAAAGTCGAAATGCACATTATCAACTATCTGACGACCATCAATTTCGGAGCCGGTGCAATCGGTTCCTTGTCCGCCGCTCTGGGCGAACTTGGCGTGTCGCGTCCACTGGTGATCAGCGATCATGGCATCAAAGCCGCTGGCCTGCTCGACACGCAAAACACCGCATTTCTTTCCGCAGCGCCGGTCTTCCTCGATGTTCCGGCAAACCCGACCGAGAGCGCCGTCATGGCTGCTCTGGCGGTCTACCGTGAGAACGGGTGCGACGGTGTCGTCGCGATCGGCGGCGGTTCGCCGATCGATCTTGCAAAGGGCGTCGCGCTCCTCGCCACCCACGAAGGCGGGCTTGAGCAATATGCCGCCATCCTCGGCGGCATTCCGAAAATCACCGCCGCAGTCGCGCCTCTCATAGCCGTTCCGACGACGGCTGGAACTGGCTCGGAGGTCGGGCGTGCCGCTCTCATCACGCTGGACGACGGCCGAAAGCTGGGCTTCATCAGCCCCTATCTCATTCCACGCCGCGCCATATGCGACCCTGAGCTTACGCTCGGCCTGCCGGCGGGCCTGACGGCGGCTACTGCTCTCGACGCCTTGTCGCACTGCATCGAAACCTACCTGTCGCCGCGCTTCAATCCGCCGGCGGAGGCGATCGCAACGGATGGCTTCGTCCGCATCTGGAACGCGCTGCCGCGCGCTTTCGCCAATGGCGCCGATATCGACGCTCGCACGGAATTGATGATGGGCGCGCTGCAGGGCGGATTGACCTTCCAGAAGGGCCTCGGCGCCGTCCATGCGCTGAGCCACGCCCTTGGAGGGCTGAAGGAGCTCAAGCTGCATCATGGCACGCTCAACGCGATCCTCATGCCGCCCGTTTTGCGCGTGAATGCCGAGCTGCCTGCTGCGGCGGCCAAGATTGCGCGGCTCGAAACGTCGGTCGGGTTGAAGGGCATTTCGCTGGCGAATGCGCTGGACACGCTCAACCGCGATCTTGGCGTGCCTGCGAAACTGTCCGCGCTCGGTGTGACGCGCGATGTTTTCGCCTGGACCTGCCAACGCGCGCTTGCCGATCACAGCCATCAGACGAACCCGCGCGATCTGACGGCGGACGACTATGCCGCGATCCTTGAAAGCGTGATGTGAAGGACGCCATGAGGCCCATAGCCATCATAACGGGCGTAGGCCACGGCATCGGTGCCGCCGCCGTGTCGGGCGGGCTTTAGAAGAGGCGCAAGCAAGCGTCGAAACGCAACAACGGAAGGCCTGCAGGAGAAACAGGAAATTCGTCAGCATCGGAAATGGCCGATGCGACACAGTCTTTATCGGGAGGAGAAGCAAGATGAAAATAGTGAAAAGCCTAGCAGCCGCGATGCTGCTTTCCACGGTCGCCGTGCCGGCATTGGCCGAATACCCCGACCGCCCGCTGACGCTTTACGTCGCGTGGGGCGCAGGCGGCGGAACCGATGCGGTGGCGCGCGTCATCGCGGTTGGTCTTGAAAAGGAACTGGGCCAGTCCGTGAATGTGGTGAACCGCACGGGTGGGTCGGGCGTGGTCGGGCACACGGCCATGGCGGATGCCGAACCGGACGGGTACACGATCGGTCTCGCCACGACCGAAGTCAATCTGATGCACTGGCTGGGTCTGACCGACCTGACATATGCTGTGTACACGCCGCTGGCCCTGATGAATGAGGACCCCGCCGGCGTGCAGGTGTCGGCAAACTCCGAATACCAGACGGTCAACGATCTGCTGCAGGCGATCCAGGATTCCCCCTCCGGGACGTTTCGGGCCACGGGAAGCGGTCAGGGATCGAGCTGGCACGTGGCGATCGCGGGCATGCTGAACGCTGCGGACATCGATCCGACCAAGGTCATCTGGGTGCCCAGCGAGGGCGCGGCGAGCGGCCTTCAGGAACTGATGTCGGGCGGTACCGATATCGTTCCGTCGTCTCTGGTGGAAGCGCGCGGGTTGATCGACGCCGGACGTGTGAAATCGCTGGCCTATATGAGCAGCGAACGCTCCAAACTGTTCCCGGATGTGCCGACGCTCGCCGAAGAAACCGGCTCGGACTGGGCGTTCGGCGCATGGCGCGGAATCGTCGCACCGGCCGGTCTGCCCGATGATGTCAGGGACCGTTTGATCACGGCTCTGGATGCCGTCTACCAGAGCGAGGAATATCATGAGTTCATGAACGCTCAGGGCTTCGGTACGAGCTACCTTGGCGGTGACGAGTTCGGAACATTCCTGCAAACGATGGACGCCAGCTTCGGCGAGACGATGAAAGCCATCGGCCTGGCGGAATAGCCGTCGCAAATCCGTAGGCAGGTCGTGGTTCCGCTGCGGCCTGCCGCTGTCATATTGTGAGGTTCTCTCATGCGATTCAGCGATGCAGCGCTCGGAGCCATATTCCTCGTCATGGGAATCTCCCTGGCCTGGTATTCTTACGGGCTCCCGTCGATACCGGGACAAAGCTACGGCGCGGCGACCTTTCCGCTGCTGATATCGGCGGGCATCGTGGCTTGCTCGGCGAAACTTCTCTTCGCGGGCATAAGGCAAGGCCGCGAGCCGCTGGTCTATCTGTCTGACGAGATCAGAAATCCGCGCGCTGTGTTCGGCGTGACCGCAATCGTCCTTCTCGTGATCGGCTACATCTTCTTTTCGCGCAGATTGGGCTTCATACCGAGCGCCATCATCGTCACCTTCGCGATGTTCCTCATTTTAAAGGTGCATCCGCTCAAGGCTCTCATTCTTGCAATCGTCGCGGCTTTGGCTTGCGACTTCATCTTCAGAACCATGCTTCTCGTGCCCTTGCCGTTCGGCATCGTGCCGCGACTGCCCTGGTAGGGGACGGCTGCGATGGATGTCATCATTCAGGCTTTCGGTCTCGTCACCACATGGAACGTGCTGCTGACGGTGCTTGCCGCCTCGATATTCGGAATTTTCGTTGGGGCCGTGCCCGGCCTGACCGCCACGATGGCGACGGCCATGCTCGTGCCGCTGACGTTCTTCATGGAACCCGTCGCGGCCGTCGGCGCGATGGTCGCGTGTTCGGCCATGGCGATTTTCGCCGGCGATATTCCAGGCGCTCTGCTTCGCATTCCAGGCACCCCAGCATCCGCAGCCTATGTCGAAGATACCTATCGTCTCACGCGGCAGGGGCAGGCCGAACTCGCTCTTGGCGCATGCGTGCTGTTTTCAGCGATGGGTGGGCTCTTCGGCACGCTGGTGCTGATTTTCGCCGCTCCGACGCTGGCCGAATTCGCGATGAGCTTTTCCACGCCGGAATATTTCTGGATGGCGCTTCTGGGGCTGACTTGCGCCGTCTTCATGGGCACGTCCAGTCCGGTCAAGGGGCTTATCAGCCTGTTTCTCGGCCTGACGATCGCAAGCGTCGGTCTCAACAATCCCGCCGGGGTGCCGCGTCTGACATTCGGTTCGACCGATATGCTGGCCGGCATCGACTTCATCCCGGTCATGATCGGTATCTTTGCCATCTCCGAAGTGCTGCGCACCGTGATTGACGGCGGAAGCGGCTGGGAGCAGGCACCGAAGGCGGTGGGCAACATTTTCCGCCACTGGGGCTTCATGCTCAAAACCTATTGGCGCCAACTTATTCGAGGCAATGTCACCGGAACCGCCATCGGCATCTTGCCCGGGGCAGGGGCGGACGTTGCCGCCTATGTCAGTTATGCCGTCAGCCGACGTTTCTCGAAAACGCCGGAGAAATACGGCAAAGGCCATATCGAAGGCGTGGTCGAGGCATCCGCGGCGAACAACGCCTCCCTTTCCAGCGCCTGGGTGCCCGCGCTTGTTTTCGGCATTCCCGGCGACACGATCACGGCCATCGTCATCGGTGTCCTCTACGTCAAGGGCATGAATCCCGGCCCGACGCTGTTCCTGTTCAATCCGCAGACGATCTATGCCGTTTTCCTGATCTTCATCCTCGCCAATCTGATCATGGTTCCGCTGGGCTGGGCGCTCATCAAATTCTCGAAGAACATCCTGCTCATCCCGAAATCGGTGCTGATGCCGCTGATCCTGATCTTCTGCATTGTCGGGGCCTTCGCCTCCAACAACGCGGTTTACGGAGTCACGATCATGCTGATCTTCGGCGTGGTCGGCTATCTGATGGAAGAGAACGGGTTCCCGATCGCGCCATGCGTGCTTGGAATCGTCATCGGTCCGCTCCTGGAGAAAAACCTGATTTCGACACTGATCAAGTCACAGGGGAACCTCATCGATTTCGTCAATCGGCCCGTCGCCTTCGCGCTTTTCGCGTTCTTCTGTCTGGTCTGGCTATCGATCATCTATTCGTGGGGCAAACCACGGAAGCATGACGACGTGCCAGCCAGCACATGAGTGCTGCCGAGAGCTCCCGCCAGGTGGAGCCCGGAAAAGATCGAGTGGAGTGGGGTGGGGGAGGCATGCCTGAGTTGAGTGAATGTTATACCGAGATCACATCTTCTCAGTTGTCGGAAGAGCGAATGCTGCAATACTGCGGTCGACCAGGTCTCTACGGCGATCGCCACTAAGGAGTTTTGCTGTTCGGGCCCCGATCCACACAAGCCCGAACGCGCTGGTCTAAAATACGAGGAGGAGAACGTAATGACAGTCAACCGACGCTCAGTGCTGAAGGGCGCTGCTGGAATAGCCGCCGCAGGGGTGGGCAGCAGCATTTTCCAGGTGAACATTGGCAATGCCGCGAACGGGAATGTAGCCGATGTCGTCGTTTTGGGTTGCGGCTCGGCGGGTCTTGCCGCCGCAGTCGCCGCCGCAGAGGCAGGCGCGTCGGTTATTGTCCTCGAGTCGCAACCGCACATTGGGGGACGTGGCGTCGTCAGCTCGGGCAACATTCCCCTGGGAGGCGGAACCCCTGCCCAGATGGCGGCCGGCATCATGGACACGCCAGATCTCCTGTTTCGCGATCTTACCGACTGGTCCATCGTCCAGTCGAACGGCTTTCCGAGCTACCGCTATAACGATCGCGAGGTCATCCGGGCATTTGCCGACATCAACGTCACCATTTACGACTTTCTGGTCCGCCATGGCGTCAGGTGGACGAGAAACACGCCCGACAACGTCGGCGCCAATGAAACCGGCAACTCCGTCAACCGGATGATGCACACGGCGATCATGGACTACCCCTCGGTCCGGACCGGCTTGCAGGTAGCCCCGGCACAACGGCTGACGACGTCTCAAGGGCCCGGCTTCATATATCCGCTGGAGGCCGCAGCAAAAGCACGTGGCGTGAAGATCCTGCTGAATCACCGTTTGCAGTCGCTGCACCGGATGCAGCAGGGCGTGACCGGGATCAAGGCCACGTATCAAAACCGCACCGTCAGCATTCAGGCACGCAAGGGCGTAGTGATCGCGACCGGCGGCGGAAACGGGAATGTGGAATACCGCCGAATGTTCGACCCACGGCTCACCGCGGAGTACTGCGGCGTCGCCGGCGAGCCCTATTCCTTTCAAGACGCCAGCGGCATACTCGCCGGGCTGAATGTCGGCGCGGGTCTCGCGGGCACGTACAACCAGACCGGAGAGTTCGGCACCAACATCACCAAGCCAAGCCGCATCGGAACGCGGTACAACTACTCGTTCCTGGAGTGGTTGCCCACCAGCGTTGTCTTCCCGCTTGCGAAAGCCAGGGGGCTAAGCGTCAACAACTTCCAGGACGTTATCCATGTCAACATGATCGGGAAGCGGTTCTACGACGAAACGGGAGGTCAATTCGGCACGAACAGCGCTGGCTCGGTCAACCCGTACACTCAAGGCAGCTACCTGAACGCCAAGAACATCACATACAACCCACAAAACTGGATCAACGCCGCTATGGCTGGCATCGGCGACGGCCACAACGGCGGTGGCCCGATCTGGGCCATATTCGATGAAACTACCAGGGCCCGCAGGAATTGGAACGTGGCGCCACCCTTTGTCGATCCTGACGGATTCTTCTTCCAGGCAAACTCGCTGGAGGAGCTCGCAGCGAAGATCGTCATGCCGTATCAGCGGGTTCCCATGCCGGCAAGCAACCTGGTCCAGACGGTGACGCGGTACAACAGCTTCGTTGATGCGGGTGCCGACGCCGACTTCGGCAAACCGACACCCCAATTCAAGATCCAAACGGGGCCCTTCTATGCCGCCTGGTCGACGCCGGTGATCCACGACCCCCGGTCCGGCCTGCGCATCAACGCCGCAAGCCAGGTCCTCGACTTTGCCGGTCAGGTAATTCCCGGCCTCTACGCCGCCGGAGAAGCCGCTGGCGGATTCAGTCAGCACGGGAACGGTCGCGCTCTCGCTCAGGGCTACATCGCAGGAAAGCACGCAGCCCTCCGTCCGTATAGCTAGGACTAGAACTCTCAACAACAGTCCCGCCAGGCCTCTCGGTCCGGCGGGACTATCTGTTCCTCGGACCCGAGGCCAGTGATCTCAGCGCCGGTGGCATGGGGCCGGCGATCAGCGTCGCCCACAGCGCTGGCCGACGCGGCCGCGCCGGCCTGATGCTCAGGACTGGCGATGGACCAATTCGTCGATCAGCAGTTTGGCGACGGGCGGGATCGGCGCCCCCTTGCGGGTGACGAGCTCATAGGCCTCGCTTCGCGACGCCAGGGCCAGCGGCAGGATGCGCGTCATCTGCCGGTGCGCGAAGAACTGCGCGACTTCGATCGACACCAGGGCCACGAAGGACGGGTTGGCCTGCAGCAGCGCCAGCGTCGCAAAAGCGGAGGTCGTCTCGAGCAGGTGTTCCGGGAACCGGATCCCGCAATCGCGGTATTCGCGTTCGAGCAGGAGCCGCATCGGCATGTTCGCGCGGTATACCACCCATCGGTATGGCACCAGTTCCTGCAGAGTGAGCTTCTTCGCGTGCCGCAGCGGATGGTCGACGTTCGCGATCACCGCGAGCGTTTCATCCTGGAGCTTCACGCTGTCGTAGACCTGCGGCGCCTGGCTGATGGTCGTGCGGCAGATCGCCAGGTCGAGCCGACCGGCGTCGAGCTGGGCCAGCAGGGCGGCGCTGGTGTCCTCGACGATCTCGACGGACAGGTCGGCCTGCCGCGCAACGAGCGCGGAGACGGCATCGGTGAGCAGCGGCACCGCGCCCATGATGACGCCGGCCGCCACCCGCCCGCCCTGGCCGCGCATGATTCCGACGATCTCGTCGCGCAGGTGCGCGAGATCCGTCTGGATCAGGCGCGCATAGCGGATCACGCAATGGCCGACGGCATTGGGCTCCAGGCCCCGGTTGGTGCGAACGAACAGCGGCGTGCCGAAGGTCGTCTCGATCTCCTGCAATGCCTTGCTCGCGCCCGGTTGCGTCAAGGCGACCTGCTGCGAGGCCTTCAGGAGCGAGCCGTTCTCGCCCAGCGCGACCAGGAGCCGCAGCTGTTTCAGGTGGAGCCTGGAAATGATCGAGTGGAGCGGTGGGGTCATGCCTGAGTTGAGTGAATGTTATACCGAGATCACATCGACCGCAAGGATTTCAAATACCGCAAGGATTTCAAATGAAGATCGTTGATCACCTGCGCCAAGCTCAACGGCGTCGATCCGCAAGCCTGGCTTGCCGATGTTCTCGCCCGCATCCGGCTTCATGCGCTGCTGCCGTGGTACAGCCCTGCGAAGTTCAGGAGCCGATGCCGTAGCGCTGCAGACACGGCGCGAGCGCGTCGGCCGCGCCGCACCGCGCGGGCAGCTCGACGCGCAGCCGCGCATAGGCCCATTGCCGCCAGGGACGCGGAGAATTGCCGGATATCTCGATGCGGACGAGTGACGGCAGGCGATTGGTGCTTGTCCATTCGGGGCTGAGCGCGGCGTCCGTTCCGGCATAGCTGAACGACAGCTTCAGATCGCCGCGCATCAGCGGAAGATCCTCCCCACCGCCGCTCATCATGAAATCGCGGCGGGCACGAATGAGGGCGTCGTCGGATCCGGCCCGACCCATCGAATAGGTGATGTCATCAAGTCCCGCACGCGGCTCGTAGCCGAGCGCCGGGCGCACGAAGGTGACCGCATCGGCATGGCCGGTGAAGCGGACCGCAGCGGCCTGTTGCGCGTTGGAATAGCCGGGCTGCGCGGCCTCCAGATCCTCCACCATCCGGTCGAGGATCACGGCCACCGTGTCCTCCTGCCCGCCTCTGGCGATCATCCCATGCCACTGGCGCAGCCAGGTTCCGGTGTAGAGCGCCAGCCCGCCAAACAGCATCGTCGCAAGCACCAGCGAAGCCAAAGCCTCGATCAGCGTGAAGCCGGCCCGGGCGCTGCGTTTCCTCGTCATTGCAGCTTGCCGAGGCGCACGGTCTGTATGACGTCGTCACCTGATCCGTCGGTGCTGCGAACGGTGACGGAGTAAAGCTGCCATCCGGCCCGAGCCAGCGCCGAAGCGCGTTCGAAGCGGTATGGCTCCACGATGACCGTGTAATCCCCGATCACGCGCCGGCCCGTCCGCAACTGGTCGAGGGTCATCGCGACCGCCATGGCCGCCTGCATGCCGACACGGCGCTCGGTCGATCGCTCCAGACCCGCGAACGCGCCCGCGGTGCCCGTGATCATCCGCGCGATCGGAACGATCAGCAGCACGGCGATGGCAAGCGAGGCCAGAACCTCGATCAGCGTGAAGCCGCGTCTGCGCCGCGCTGTCATTTCGGGCTCATTTCCACGCGACCGGTCAGCCAGTCGACGCGCAGGTCGATCGCCCGGCCGCTGGCGGACAGTGTCATGACGCCCCCGCAGGACCGTCCGTCGGCAAGGAAGCGCAAGGCTCTGGTTCCGCCTCGTATGGGACACCGGTCCGACGTGACCCAGTTCAAGGCTACCCCGTCCCTGATCGAGATCGCATTGGCGCCATCCACCTGAATGCGATTGTTTCCCGGATCGACCGCTACGTCGACGACGCTGCCCGTGGTCAGGGCCTTCGCTCTGCCCTTGCGGAACTCCCCGCTGATGCGAACCGCCTCGCCGGAAAGCTCGGCAGCCCCGACGGTGTAACGCGGGCGCGGCATCAGCACGAAGGCCGCGAGGGCGAAGATCGCGAGCGCCGCGACCACATCGAGCAGCACGACGCCGCGCTGCGCCGTTTTTCGGTTGCTGTTGCCCCCAGGGCTAGTCGGACACATTGGAGCCGCGCCCACCGGGTCCATCGGCTGTGATGTTGAACGTCTTTCCGTCGCTCGCGTATTTGTATTCATTGCCCCACGGGTCGAGCGGAACACTCTCGCCGCGCAGGTATGGCCCGTTCCAGACCTGAATGGTCGAGGGCTTGCGCACCAGGGCTCCCAGGCCCTCGGCCTGCACCGGATAACGGCCGACATCTATGTAGAAGATGTCGAGCGCGCTGGAGAATGCCTCGATCTGAAGTTTGGCGGCACGCTCGCGCGAGTCGGACAACTGCGCCAGAACACGAGGTCCTACGAGCGCCGAGATCAGGCCGATGATGGCCAGAACGACCAGCATCTCGATCAGCGTGAAGCCCGCCCTGCGGCGCCGGGCACGCTTGCGCTGCGTGAGATGGGAATCAACTGCGAAATGTACGCTCATGCACTCTGGCTCCTATCGGACCATATCGTTGAAGGACATAAGAGTGGACATGATCGACACGATCATACCGCCGATCAAAATGCTGATGGTTGCCACCGCCGCAGGGCCGACGAGCCCGACGATACGCGACAGCGAACGCTCCAGCCGTACTTCATAGAAGTCGGCGACACGATAGGCCAGACCTGCGAGTTCGCCACTCTGCTCGCCGAGCCTCAGCATGCGCACCGCCAGCGGGGGAAGCTGGAGGATTTCGAGCGCATGGCCAAGCCTGTTCCCGTGCCGCAGGGCGTCGGATGCCTGCTGCGCGCGTGCCCGCGCAGCCTCGCCGTGATCGATGGTATCGCTGATGAGTTTGAAAGCCACGGGAACCGCCACGCCCGTTTCGACCATGATGCCGAGGAGACGGGCGAACCGCCCGGTCCGATAGCTGCCCGGTATATCCGACAGAAGCGGAAGCTTTTTGGCGAAACCCCAGAGCCATGCCGAAAGAAGGCCCCGCCGTGCCGCCACGAAGCCCAGCAATACGAGTACCGATGCCCCAAGCAGAAGGAGAAGCCCGTAGTCGCGCAGGAAAGTCGAGACCGCGAACATCGCCACCATCACCGTGTCCGTGTTGCCGCCCTGCATGATCATCGGTTCGAACTGAGGAACGACCCCTACCAGAAAGAAGACCAGTACGCAGATCGTGCCGGCAAACAGGACCGCCGGATACCGAAGCGCCTCGCTGACCTTGACTTGCAATGCCTCGAAACTCTGGCGCTCCTCCACGATGCGCGACAGGAGGGTGGGCAATTTGCCGGAGCTCTCCGCGACACGAATCATTGCGACCTGGAACGTCGGGAACAAGGCAGGCCAGGCCTCCATCGCACTGGAGAATGACTTGCCCGACGCCAGGTCGGTGCGAATGCCGGCAACGACGGGTTGAAGCCTGCCGCTGTCGAATTCCTTTTCCATGATCGCCAGCGCCTCGTCGATCCGGATTCCCGCATTCAGCATGATCGACAGATCGGAGAGCAGCCGCGTGACAGCCGCCGGCGGTATCCGGGTCGTAAACAGCGGTGCGCGTGATGCAGACCGCACGCTCTGTTCGACACTGACCGGGATCAGCCCGCGCGCCCCGAGCTTCTGGACGGCATCGTCGGAATCGGACGCATCGATCCGCCCGAGTTCGAGACGACCCTCGCCATTCAAAGCCTTGTATGCGAATGCCGTGGAGCCCATGGAGGCCGAACTTCCTAACTGTGCGCCTGGTGTTCGAATGCAAGCGCGTCATCGCCTTGTTGCAGCGTTCTGAGGCCGAACATGCGCCAATCGCGAGCTGGGATACGGATCACCCCCCGGATCCATGATTATCGGCTTCTCCATATGGATCAACCCCGGGCTCCGTGTTCATCCACTGCTCCGACGGAACCATTTGTTGACCGCTCGCCTCATCGGAAAAACGCAGCGAGGCGCGTCCTCCCGCTCCGTCGAGCTTGACTTCAAACTGGCCGACTACCTTCAGGGTCCAACCTTCCCGGCTTTCCCCCGTGCGCAGCGTGAAGGCCGCCATTTCGAACGGGCTGGTGAAGGTCGCGCTGTTAAGCCTTGCCGACCGCACGATGCCAACCAATTGCCAATCGGGCGCCGCGGCAGGCGGCGGCTCGGGTTCGGGCTCTGGCTCGGGCTGCACGACGACAGGTTCCGGCTCGGCGGCAACGAATGCGATCGGAGCAGTCCGGTCCGGCGAGAACAGCGGCCGATCCCGAAGCGCCGCATAGTCGCTCAGCGGGCGCTCCCTGACCGACAGCCTTTCCGTGCCGAAGGACAGGCTCGAAGAAGCCGCGACGGCGGCGAGCATCAATGTCGCGCGCAGCAGCGTTGTCATGACTGGGGGTCCTTCTCGCGGAAGGCGGAGAGCGAGACGTTCAGCGACAGCGGTCGATCCAGGGAACTTGAGGTCTGATCTCCCCCCAAATCAACCCGGCGGTTCAACCGAAGCCGGAAGCTGTCGACGATCATGACGGGCGAACCTGCCTCGATGGCATATAGGAGATCTGGCAGCGATTGTTCCATGACCTCGATATCGACGGTCAAACGAACGCGTTCCAAGGACTCCAACTGAGGACCGTCTGTGATGGCGATTTGCCCGTCCGTGGGAATGTCGACGCGCCTGATAACGGCGCCCACGCGTTCCACGCGGTCGGAAAGCAGGCGCTGGAACTCGGCCGAGACGAGCCCGCTGGTTTGGGAATCGAGAAGTATCCTGCTCCCGCCAAGGTCCAGCGCCGGCGTTTCGCCCTGTTGAACCGGGGAATTGGACGCCTTGCTTTCGAGCAATGCGGCACGTTCCTCATAGAGCGCCAGCGTTTGCGCTTCCGCGCGCCAGGACAGGAGAGTGTCGGCGACGAGCACCAGAGTTGCGACGAACAGCAGGGCAATGACCATGAGCGATTGAAGCCGCGTGTCGCGCCATAGTGTCGTCGGCCTCATCGCAGCGAGCTTCCCGTGCGGATGAGCGGGCGGGTGTCGACATCGAACTCCGAGGTGACGCCATCCTCGCCGCGCAGAGCCGGTCCGACCAGCTTGCTGTCTTCGAAACGACCCGACGATTCCAGCGCGGTCAGCACTTCCGGTACGTCGATCGTCCGCCCCAAAAGACGCATGCGCCCATCGGCGAAAGACACCTCCGTGGCATAGGAGTGCGTGGGCAACGCCTGAGCCAGGTCGTCCAATGCTGCAAGCGCGCTCACGGCGTCTTCCTTGATATTCAGCGCGGTCTGCTCAGGCGCGCTGTCAGCCTTGTACGGAGTCGCCGCGAGCGTGATCGCCTGCCGCGCCTTTTCGGCCCGGGCCTCGACGGCAGCGCGGCGCTCGGCATAGCTGTCCTTGATCAGCGGCCGCGCCGCCAGCGCCGTGATGGCCGCCACGACGCTGATGCCCAAAACTCCGGCGAGAAGAAACTTTATCCGGCCACGGGTCCCGGAGCCCTGTTGCCGGTGCGTCGACACGGTCACTGCACCGCCTTCGGGAAACGGCGCCGAGATCAAGACCTGGCGGGCCTCGGTCACATTCAGGCATGCCAGGGCAGCAGCGACGCGCGACCTCGGAACGATCGCGACGGCGACCGTCATCTGCCGGGCTTCGCGGTCGATCTCGAGCACCCTGTGGCCGAAATAGATGTCGGAGACAGGCAATGGCGAAAGCGCGCCCATTCGCGATGCAACGATACCCTCGACGTGGCTGGCAGCCTCCATCGGCAGTTCGATCCGGCGCGCGATCACCCAGCTCTCGGGGATGCCGAGATGGACCGTCTTTCCGTTCACCGCTGTACGCAATGCAGCGGGCGGCTGCGCGTCTGGAGAAATCGGCACCGACAGGGGAGCAGACGGCTTTCGGCTCGACGCCGGCCTGATTTCAAGCGCGCTCCCGTCATCAGCGACCGACACGATCACGCGGCTGCCGGATTTGACGCGCGCGAGTTCATCGAGCAGGGAGGCCGGTCCCGCGATCCAGTCATCCATGCTGCGGATCGCCGCGGTGAAAGGAGAAGCCATTCCGGTCAAACCTCGGAGCGGAAGCCGGAACAGGATCCGGAGTTCCGTTGCCGCGTGAAACTAATCATAGCGCATCCTCAGGCCCCTGTTCCAGATCAATCACAGTCTTCGCCCATCGGGCACCGATCTCGACAGCAGACCGGGACGACCACCTTGGCGGAGTTGCAGAAGCTGTCGGCAATTGACCTCGACTTCGATTTCGACAGACATCGGCTTCTCTGCCTGTCGAGCAATTCGGCCCCAAGCCGGAGCTGTCCTAGATCGCCGTGCATCCTGACGGACGCACGAGTGGCGATCTATCTCTTTGTTTGAGCATCGGAAGAACCCGAAAACCGCAGGCCACTTTTCGGTCCGATGCTCTAATGATTGTCGCGCGGCACGCCGCTGGTGACGGCGATGTTCTGGTACTTCACCGCCGGCTTCAGAACCATTCCCTCGGACAACTGGTCGACCATCGACCGTTGGATCTCCTGCCACGGTGTCTGATGCTTCGGATATGCATAGCCGCCCTCGCTTTGCAGGTCGACGCGACGGCGCTTGATCTCGTCGTCCGACACGAGGATGTCGGCGGTCCCCTTGCGCAGGTCGATGCGTACCCGGTCACCCGTACGCAGCAGCGCAAGGCCACCACCGACGGCCGCCTCGGGCGAGGCGTTGAGGATCGATGGAGAGCCGGAAGTGCCGGACTGACGGCCATCGCCGATGCAGGGCAGCGAGTGGATGCCCGCCTTCAGCAGGTAGGCCGGCGGCTGCATGTTCACGACTTCGGCGCCGCCGGGATAACCGACTGGGCCGGCTCCGCGCATGAACAGGATGGTATTCTCGTTCAGGCCGAGTGACGGATCCTCAATGCGATGGTGGTAGTCTTCCGGACCGTCGAAGACGGCGGCGACGCCCTCGAAGGCATCGGGGTCTTGCGGATTTGACAGATAGCGGTCGCGAAACTCCGGCGAGATGACCGACGTCTTCATGATTGCGGAATCGAACAGATTGCCTTTCAGGTTGATGAAGCCGGCATCCTTCCTGAGCGGATTGGCCACGGTACGGATGACCTTGCCGTCGAGATTCTCCGCCGCGGCGCAATTGTCGCCGATCGTGCGGCCGTTGGCGGTCATGGCTCCGGGGTGCGGCAGCAAGCCGGCCTTCATCAGCTCTGCCACCACGGCCGGCACACCGCCCGCATGATGATAGTCCTCGCCGAGATATTCACCGGCCGGCTGGAGATTGACGATCAGCGGAACGTGGTGACCGACCTTCTGCCAGTCATCGACGGTCAGCGACACGCCGAGATGCCGCGCGATCGCGTTGAGGTGGATCGGCGCATTGGTCGAGCCGCCGATGGCAGAATTGACGACGATGGCGTTCTCGAAGGCTTCCCGCGTCATGATATCGGAGGGTTTCAGGTCCTCGCGCACCATGTCGACGATGCGCTTGCCGGTTTGGTAGGCGATCTGGCCGCGCTCGCGATAGGGTGCTGGAATGGCGGCGGAGCCCGGCAACTGCATGCCGAGCGCCTCGGCCAGCGAGTTCATCGTCGTCGCCGTGCCCATCGTGTTGCAGTAGCCGACGGACGGCGCCGATGAGGCGACGATGTCCATGAACTGGTCGTAGTCGATCTCTCCTGCCGCCAGCCTTTCGCGTGACTTCCACACGACCGTGCCGGAGCCGGTGCGTTCGCCCTTGTGCCAGCCGTTCAGCATCGGGCCGACGGACAGCGCTATGGCTGGAATGTTGACGGTGGCCGCGGCCATCAGCAGCGCCGGGGTGGTCTTGTCGCAGCCGATGGTCAGCACGACGCCATCCAGCGGATAGCCATAAAGCAACTCGACGAGAGCGAGATAGGCGAGGTTGCGGTCGAGCGCGGCGGTGGGCCGCTTGCCTGTCTCCTGGATCGGGTGGACCGGGAATTCCAGCGGTACGCCGCCGGCGGCCACAATGCCGTCGCGCACGCGCTTGGCGAGCTCGATATGATGCCGGTTGCAAGGCGACAGGTCCGAGCCCGTCTGGGCGATGCCGATAAGCGGCTTTCCGGACTGTAGTTCTTCGCGGGTCAGCCCATAGTTCAGATAGCGTTCGAGGTAGAGCGCCGTCATGCCGGGATTGTCCGGATTGTCGAACCACTCGCGCGAGCGCAGCCGCTTCGCGTCATTGATCTTGGACATTCACACCTCCCAGAACGACCGTTTAGCCATCGATATGGCATCGGCAATTGTCGGACAAGTACCTCCAGCAAAAAATGTGGACAAGTTGTCCATTTTGTGGATTGTAGGAAAATCTTGAGCGATACGGCAGGCGCGCAGATGCGCCGTATGCCGGGGAGGGGTAGTCAAGCGTGAGTCAGATCATCTTCATTCCTGCCGAGGGCGGCTCGGGCGAGCCCCGTGTCGCCGCATCGCCGGATACGGTGAAGCGGCTGATTGCTTTCGGTTTGTCCGTTGTGGTGGAAGCGGGGGCGGGCGACAGTTCGCGGATACCCGATTCCGACTATCAGGCGGCAGGCGCGACG